>JBDLVD010000198.1:0-3001 GCA_039804965.1 Pseudomonadota bacterium | reverse complement strand
CGGTTATGGCACAACGCATGAACGGACTTTCCACGCTTGCCACGGGCCTTGCCGCAGCCACGCTGATACTCGCGACCCCGGCCGCCGCCACATCCGAACTGCCACAGGGCAAGCTCGGCACAATCGAGCGCGGCGATTACGTTTGCGAACTGCCAGGCCGGGCCGATGGGCTGGCAGGCGTCGTCCAACCGGACGCCGCCTTTTCCATCGACAGCGCGTCGCGGTATTCCAGCCCACAGGGCAGCGGCACCTATCTGCGGCGCGGAACGGTGGTCAGCTTCACCAGCGGCGCACGGCAGGGCGAAAGCTATACGGTCGTCAGCCCCGGCTTCCTGCGCAAGCTGGACAATGGCCAGCCCGGCCGGCTGCGGTGCCTGCACAACGGACGCTGAGCACGGCCCGGCGGTCACGCCTGGAACAACACCTTCGTGGATCCGCTGACCATCTGCGCCAGCCGCGCCACGTCCCAATTCGTCAGGCGCACACAGCCATGGCTTTGCGCCCGGCCGATTGTCTGCGGCTCCGCCGTGCCGTGAATGCCGTAATGCGGCTTGGTCAGATCGATCCAGACCACGCCTACTGGCCCGTTCGGCCCCGGTGGCAGTTGCTGATCCGCCTGATTGTCGGGCACGTCCCAGAAAAGGTCCGGATCGAAAGCGAAGGGCGTGTTGCGGGCGACGCCGTTGATGCCCCATTCGCCCAGCGGCAGAGGATCGTGGCGTGACCCGGTGGTGACGGTGAACATGGCAACCAGCTTGCCCGCCTTGTCGTACCCTTTCAGCCACCCTTCCGACTTGTCGACCACGATGCGGGCAATCTTGGGCTGGCTGCTGCCGACGCCCAGTGACGCCATGGTGGCAATCCATGCGGCATCCTTGACCGCACCCGGCACGATCCGGTCAGCGCCGATATTCGGCACGTTGATCCGTTGCCCCGCGCTAAAGATTGAACCGACCGGCACCCCGTTCAGTGCCCGCAGCGCATCGATGGTGGTGTGAAAGCGTTCGGCCAACCGTTCATCCAGCGAGGCATAGCCAAGGCGCGTCATTCTGGCCTGAGCGGCGGGGTCATCCGGGATCGGCACATACGGCGTCTGGCCCCAGTCAGCCGGGATCGTCACCGTGCGGGTGGACGCAATGCCGTTCCACTGCGCCATCGCCTGCCGGGTGGCGTCGTCCAGTTCGCCAGTCACGGACAGGCCGCTCGCTTCCTGAAAACCCTTCAAGGCGTTGCGGGTGGAAAGGCCCATCGCGCCATCGATCACGCCGGGGCCGAAACCCAGCCGTTCAAGCACGACCTGCGCCTGCATCACCGGGCGCGGATCGGGCTGGTTCGATGATTTCGGGTTTTCAACCGACGCCATGGCATCCGCCAGATTGGTATCGGCCGGGGCGGAGCGTGCGCTGTCCTTGCCGCCCCCTTGCTGCCTGTCAGTCCCGTTCAGTCCGCAAGCCATCAACAGGGCAAGCGGGGCGACAGCAATAATCCGGCGCATGGTGTCTCCCTTGTGCAAGGGAAATGGCGCGCGCCGGAATGGGTTCCTCCGGTTATTCCGCCGAAAGCGCCTGAGTGAAAGCGCGCACCGCGGCGGCTTCGTCGCCATTCCACACCGCGCCGCTGACAGCGATGAAATCGGCCCCGGCATCGGCCAGCACGCGGCAGGTTTCAGGCGTGATCCCGCCAATCGCCACGCAGGGAATTTCCATCATTTCCTGCCAGAATTCGAGCAGTTCGACATCGGCGGTCTGATCGGTATCCTTGGTCGTGCTGGGGAAGAACGCCCCGAACGCGACATAATCCGCCCCGGCATCGCCCGCTTCCATCGCGAGATGGCGGCTGGCATGGCAGGTCACGCCGATCTGTGCGTCGCGCCCCAGTTCCTCGCGCGCATCGCGCACGTCGCCGTCCTTCTGGCCCAGATGCACGCCATCGGCCTTAAGCCGCTTGGCCAGTGCGACATCGTCATTGACGATGAAAGCCACATCGCGCGCGGTGCAGATCGCCTGCAACGGTTCCGCCAGTCGCGCCGCTTCGTGTTGATCCAGTCCCTTTACCCGGAACTGGAACGCCGCGACCTTGCCCGCATCGAGCGCGCGTTCGAGCCGCTGGGGAAAGTCGCCGCCGACTTCGAGCGGTGAAATGAGGTAAAGCTGCGGGGGGATGCGGGATCTTGCCATGGCCGCGCTCTATAGCGCGCCGCCCTTCCCGCCAAGCCCCGCGCCAATGCCCTCTTTCAAACCCGTTCAGGGCCGCGAAAGCGGCAGCGGTGCCCATATGGGGCAATGAAACGCCTGATCCCCCTTGCCGCCCTTGTTCTTGCCGCTGGCTGCGTCGCCATTCCGGGCGGCCCTGTGGCAGAAGGTCCGCCCGCCCTTGCCGCAGGTTCAGCGGCTACGCTGGGCCAGCCGGTGTGGGTGGGCAAACTGATCGTCACCCCCGCAGGCGTGATCGAGGACAGCCGCTGCCCGAAGAACGCGCGCTGCGTCTGGGCCGGTCGCCTGATCGTCAACGCGCGTATCGATGGCAACGGCTGGCGGCAGACCGCGCCGCTCACACTTGGCGAACCTTACGCGTTGCAAGGCACCAGCGTGACGCTGGTGAGCGGCACCCCGGAAAAGATGGCTGGTGAACAGGGCCCAGCACAGGGTCCGGCACAGGCGGACCATTTCACGTTCGAAGGCGGGAAGTAGATACCGCCCGCCCTTCCCCGCCGGATCAGGCCTTGATCGTGCTGGCCTGATGGATGGCATCGACCGCGGTGCCCAGCACCCGGTCAAATTCGCCATCGTTCTGCTGTGCGCGCAGTTCTTCCAGCAGGGCGCGGCTGAAACTGGCGATCATGCCGGGGTTCTGCGCCAGTTTCGCGCAGGCCTCGTCGCGCGAAAAACCACCGCTCAAGGCCACCACTTTCAGCACCTTGGGGTGATCAACCAGTTCGGCATAGGTGCCCGGCACCACCGGGATCGACAGCTTCAGCATCACCTGCCGCCCATCCGGCAAG
>JBDLVD010000197.1:0-3049 GCA_039804965.1 Pseudomonadota bacterium | reverse complement strand
TCATCCCCTGCGTCGCCAGATGGTCGAGCACCGGGGTCTGGTATTCGCGCCGTCCGTAACACGACAGGTCCGCATAGCCGAGGTCATCGGCCATGATGTAGAGAATGTTCGGCTTCTTCGCCGGGTTGTGCGCCCGCGCTGCCGATCCTGTCGCAATCGCCGCGGTGCCCATGACCCCGGCCAGCAGCGCGGTACGGCGCGTGATCCCCGCGCTGCCGGAAACCTTGGTCATCCTATTTCCTTCCCGTCAGAACTTGATTTTCACGCCGGCGGTGTAACGGCGGCCGAGGATATCGTAGACGCTGGAATTGGTCTGCGTCGAGATACCGGAAAATGCTGGCAGAAACAGTCCGGCTTCAGCCCATCGATGGATCGCACGCCTCCACCCTAGGGCAAACGGTATGCTGGCGGCGTGCTGGCCGCTTGCCAAACGGCCCGCCGGTTGCAAAGCTGCCTCTGCAAGAATCCGGGGGTGCAATCCCGGCGGCGGGGAATGGATGTGATGGGCAAGCGGTTCGGCCAGTTCGCTGGCGCTGTGTTTCTCGTGGCAACGGCGCTGCTCGGCACGCCCGCACCGGCAACCGCGCAGGTCGCTGCTTCGGCCACCGCTGCCGCCGCCGAACAAGCCGCCACGCACGAAAACCACGCGCACATGGATGCGCCCGATGCGGGCATCGATGCTTCCCCCGTTTCCGTCCGCAAGGTGCGCTGGTCCGATCCGGCGGCGTGGCCGACCGGCAGGGTGCCCAGCGCCGGAGATGCCGTCACGATCACGCGTGACATGGACATGGTGCTGGATGTCCCGTCACTGGCCCTGCGCAGCCTGACGATCGACGGCAAGCTGACCTTTGCCGACGATCTCGACATCGCGCTCAGCACCGAGTGGATCTACCTTCGCGGCGGCGAACTCGCCATCGGCAGCGAGGCGCACCCTTATAAACGGCAGGCCACGATCACGCTGACCGACACCGTGCCGGGCGAAAACATCAATACCATGGGCGATCGCGGCATCCTGCTGATGCGCGGCACGCTGAGCCTGCACGGCGACCGCGAGAACACCTGGACAAAGCTCGCCAAAACGGCGCCGGCCGGTGCGAACGAGATCGCGGTGCTGAATGCCGCAGGCTGGCGCAAGGGCGACGAAATCGTTCTGGCATCGACCGATTTCAACCCGCGCCAAGCCGAACGGCGCACCGTAACCGCCGTGCGCGGCAACCGGCTGACGCTGGACCAGCCGCTCGCCTATATGCATTTCGGCGAAATCACGTTCGGCGTGGACGAACGCGGCGAAGTCGGCCTGCTGACGCGCAACATCCGTATCCGCGCCTCCGATGACGCGGAAAAAAGCTATTTCGGCGGGCACATCATGGCCATGCTGACATCGACGGTGCAGGTATCCGGCGTCGAACTGTCGCGCATGGGCCAGCACCTGCACCTCGCCCGCTATCCGATGCACTGGCACATCGTCGGCGAAGGTCAGGGCCAGTATATCCGCAATTCGTCGATCCACGATACTTACAGCCGCTGCGTGACGGTGCATGGCACCAACAACGTGCAGGTGGAAAACAACGTCACCTACAACACAGTGGGCCACTGCTTCTTCCTCGAAGACGCGGTGGAGACAGGCAACCGGTTCATCCACAACCTCGGCATCATGACCAAGTGCCACCCGACACTGCCGTGCGAACCGACCAATCTGGTGCTGGCCCACCAGTCCACCGCCGGGCAGCGATCGCCCAATATCCTGATCCCGTCGGACAATTCCGCGTCGACCTTCTGGATCACCAACCCGGACAACATCTATCGCGACAACGTGGCCGCCGGGTCTGACGAGATCGGCTTCTGGTTTGCCCTGCCCGAACATCCGACAGGCGCGTTCAACGGTACGGAAACCAGCGCCACGACATGGCCGCGCCGCACGGCGGTGCGTGAATTCAGCGGCAACACCGCCCATTCGAATTTCGACGGCGTCATGCTCGATCGCGGCCCCCGGCCCGACGGCACCTTCGGCATCGCGGGCGGCAGCCACCTGAGCTACGCCAAACCGGCCGACACCACGAGCGATCAGATCGTGTCCGTGTTCGACAATTACACCGGCTACAAGAACCGCAACGGCGCCATCTGGGGCCGCGGCGAACTGCACCTTTATCGCAACCTGAAACTGGCCGACAACGCGATCGGCTTCACCCACGCTTCCGGCGCGCCGGGCACAGCGGCGTTTACCTCGCGCGTGGTGGATTCGCTGTTCGTTGGGGAAAGCGCCAACACCGGTAATCCCGCCACCGCCGAAGAACGCGCCTATGGCCGGAGCCTGCCGCGCGACAGTGCGGATTTCCCGATCCGCGGTTACGAATACTATGATTTCCATCACGAAGTGCAGAACAGCACCTTCGTCAATTTCGTGCCCAACGCCCAGCATGATGCCGGTGCACTGTCCTACCTGCTGTTCACCAGTTTCGGCATGAGCACCGAAAACACCGTTTCCGGGCTGAAATTCGTCAACGCCAAGCCGGTCAGCTTCCCGCCGATCCAGCGCCGTTGGGCATCCGATTATGGCCGCAGCGCCGCCTATCGCAGTGCCGCGTTCCACGATCTGGACGGCTCGGTCAGCGGCACTGCCGGGGCCTATGTCGTGGTCGACAACGGCATCGCTTCAGACGAGGCAACGTGCCAGATCCGCGCCAGCTGGAACGCCGCCATCTGCACAGGCGACATCGGCCGGTTCAGCATCGCAGGCAATTTCAACGGTTTCGAAACCGGCCCGATCACCAACCCGATCATCCTGCAACGCAATGGCAGGCGGTTTGAATACATCGGCGAAACCACCATCGGCAGCGGCGCGGAAATCCGCATCGAAACAGCGCGCGACACGCTGGCGCTATCCTTGCGTGAAATGGATCCGGGATCGTTCGTGATCTTCGAACTTCCCGGCTTCACCAGCGTGGCCGGAGCGCGGCAGGAAGCCACGCTGGCCGCGTTGCGCGCTGCCAGCGGCACCGCCTTCTTCAAGGACAAGGAAGCGCTGTGGGTGAAGCTGACGGTCGACCAC
>JBDLVD010000196.1:0-3066 GCA_039804965.1 Pseudomonadota bacterium | reverse complement strand
CAGAGCTTTCAGGAATTCCTGACCAGCAAGCTGACGCCTGCGCCCAATGTCGCCAGTGTGAAAACCAGCCTGACGATCCGCACCGCCAAGTGTGATCCGGGCGTGCCGCTGGGCTGATTAGCCTGCGGCGTTGAGGAAATTGGGGAGGGCGATCAGCCCTCCCGCTTTTCCAGCCATTCTTCCAGCCACTTGATCGAATAATCGCCGTGCAGCACGTCGGGTTCTTCGAGCAGCGCCTTGTGCAGCGGGATCGAGGTCTTCACGCCATCGATCACCATTTCTTCCAGCGCGCGGCGCAGGCGCATGATGCAGCCTTCGCGGGTGCGGCCATACACGATCAGTTTGGCGATCATGGAATCGTAGTAAGGCGGAATGCGGTATCCCGCATAAAGCCCGCTATCGACGCGCACGTGCATACCGCCCGCTGCGTGGTAACTTGTTACCGCGCCGGGGCTGGGGGTGAAGTTCCACGGATCTTCCGCGTTGATGCGGCATTCGATCGCGTGGCCCTTGAATTCGATTTCATCCTGCGTGACGGACAGCGGCTTGCCATCGGCAATGCGGATCTGTTCGCGCACCAGGTCCAGCCCCGTGATCGCTTCGGTCACCGGGTGTTCCACCTGCAGGCGGGTGTTCATTTCGATGAAATAGAACTTCCCGTCTTCCCACAGGAATTCGATCGTTCCTGCGCCGCGATAGCCCATGTCGGCCATGGCCTTGGCCACGATGCCGCCCATCCGCATCCGTTCTTCCGGCGTGATGACCGGGCTGGGGGCTTCTTCCAGCACCTTCTGGTGGCGGCGCTGCAACGAACAGTCGCGTTCACCCAGATGGATGGCGTTGCCGTTGCCGTCACCGAAAATCTGGAATTCGATGTGGCGCGGGTTGCCGAGGTACTTTTCGATATAGACGGTGTCGTCACCGAAGGCTGCTTTCGCCTCGCTGCCGGCCTGCTGCATCAGCGTGGCCAACTGGTCAGGGCTGGTGCAGACCTTCATGCCGCGTCCGCCGCCGCCCGAAGCCGCCTTGATGATCACCGGATAACCGATTTCGTCGGCGATTTTCGCGCCTTCCACCGGATCGCTGACAGCACCATCGGACCCCGGCACCAGCGGCAGGCCAAGGGCCCCTGCGGTGCGCTTGGCTTCCACCTTGTCACCCATGGTGCGGATATGTTCGGGCTTGGGCCCGATCCAGGTGATGTTGTGCGCTTCGACGATGTCGGCGAACTGGGCGTTTTCGGACAGGAAGCCGTAACCGGGGTGGATCGCATCCGCGCGGGAGATTTCCGCAGCGGAAATGATCGCAGCCATGTTCAGATAGCTGTCCTTGGCCGCAGGCGGGCCGATGCAGACCGCATGGTCTGCCAGCCGCACGTGCATCGCATCCGCATCGGCGGTGGAATGCACCGCCACGGTTTCGATGCCCATTTCATGCGCCGCGCGGTGAATGCGCAGCGCGATTTCGCCCCGGTTGGCGATCAGCAGGCGGGTTATCGCCATGGGATCAGGAAATCACGATCAGCGGCTGGTCGAATTCGACCGGCTGGCCGGTTTCGATCAGCACTTCGCGCACGGTGCCGGCGGTGGTGGCGGTAATCGGGTTCATAACCTTCATCGCTTCCACGATCAGCAGGGTATCGCCCGGCTTCACAGCATCGCCGACGGACACGAAATTGGCCGCGCCCGGTTCCGGGGCTAGGTAGGCCGTGCCGACCATCGGGGATTTCACCGCATTGGCCGATACCACCGGAGCCGCCGATTCTGCGGCAGGAGCAGCCGGAGCAGCAGCAGCCGGGGCAGCAACCATCGGGGCTGGCGCGTAAGCGGCAGGCGCCATCACGCCGCCACCGCGCGATACGCGGATCTTGCGTTCGCCATCCTCGACCTCGATTTCGGTCAAGCCGGTTTCGGACAACATCTCGGCCAACTCGCGCACGAGCTTGCTGTCGATCTTCATGCCGGATTCTTTTCCGGACTTCGCATCAGTATCGGCCATCAATTCCTCTTAAGACAGGCCTGCGACAAGCGGGCGCTATGCGATTTGCAAGGGGGCATGGCAAGAGGGCGTGCCCCCTGCTTTCCCCCATCAAAGACGTGCGGCGGCTTCCAGAGCCAATTCATACCCATAGGTGCCAAGCCCCGCGATCGTGCCCTTGGCCGCCATGCCGACGAAGCTTTTGTGGCGAAATTCCTCGCGCGCATGGGGGTTGGAAATGTGCACTTCGATCACCGGCGTGCGGATCGAGCGGATCGCATCGTACAGTGCAAGGCTGGTGTGGGTCAGCGCACCGGCATTCAGAATCACCGCGCGGGCGCCTTCCGATTGTGCTTCATGCAGCCAATCGCACAGGTGGCCTTCGTGGTTGGACTGGCGCAGGTCGATTTCCAGACCTAGCGTGCGGGCGCGATCTTCCATCCGCCCGGCAATGTCGTCCAGCGTGTCGTGGCCGTAGATTTCCGGTTCCCGCATGCCCAGCAGGTTCAGGTTCGGCCCGTTCAGGACGTAAACAGTATCGACCATGAAAAATCCCCCTTGGCGCGTGCCGGGTGGGCCATAGCGCCAAGGGGGGCAAAGGGCAAAACTTGTGGTGAACAGCCCGTGATTTAGCGTTCGGTGCCCTTCATTTTTCCCCACTGGCGTGCGGCGGTGTAACCGAGGTAACCTGTGCCAAACAGGGCATAAAGCGGCTCCGGCAGGCCGCCGAGATAGGCATTCATGCCAGCCGCCACGTCGCGCGCAGCGTCCGGCCGGAAGGCGGCCAGCAGCCCCATCGGGATCGCCCACAGCAGCAGCGTGTAGATCACGTAAAGGAAACTGGGCCGTGCCCTGCTGGTCCACGGATCGGCTGAATTGGCTTCGGCAATGATGGCCGAAAGGCGGGTCTGGATCTGTTGCAGTTCCTGCGTGCCTTCCAGTTCCAGCAGTTGCAGCTTCGCGCGGGCGCGGGCCTCCTTGTCCGGAATGATCTTGTCGATGATCGCGGCCACGGGGCCGATCAGGCTTTCAAACAACGGCATGGGTATATTCCACTTCTACATTGTGAAGTGGGTAATATGAACCATA
>JBDLVD010000195.1:0-3097 GCA_039804965.1 Pseudomonadota bacterium | reverse complement strand
GCCGGCTGATGGCACAGACCATCCGCCGCAATGCCCCCACTGTGCGGCGGCAGGCGCGCGCGCAGGACAACCGTGCCAAGGTACGCAAGGCGCGGGCGCATACCAATTCGCTGCTGGACGCGCTGCTGCGCGTGCTGCCGTTTACCGAGCAGCAATTGCAGCGCACGTTCCTGGTGCTGATTTTTGCCACGGTGCTGGCGCTGGCCTTGCTGGTGGCCAGCGTGGCCGGGCTGGGCGAACTGGCGTCGCGCCAATTCGCCTTCAGCGCCGCCAACGCCGGGTTTGAAGTGCGCAAGGTCGAAGTCCGCGGCGTCAAGCGGATGAACGAACTCAAAGTGTATGAACGGGTACTGGGCCAGAAGGATCAGGCCATGCCGCTGGTGGACGTGGCTGCGTTGCGTCAATCGGTGATGCAGTTGCCGTGGGTGCTGGACGCGCGCATTTCGCGCCAGCTGCCTGATACGATCGTGGTCGATATCGTGGAACGTCAGCCGCACGCGGTGCTGGAAAAGGCGCACAAGCTGGTGCTGATCGATCCTACCGGCGCGGAACTGGAACCGATCAGCCCCGCTGCCGCCAAGGGGATGCTGCAAATATCCGGCCCCGGCGCCAAGGCGCAGGTTGAAGCGCTGACGGCACTGCTGGACGCGGCCCCGGCGCTGCGCCCGCAAGTGGCTTCTGCCGAATGGGTGGGCAACCGGCGCTGGAACCTGACGTTCAAGTCCGGACAGGTGCTGGCGCTGCCGCACGGGGAACAGAAATCCGCCGCGCGGTTGATCGAATTCGCGCGGCTGGATGGCGTTCACCGGTTGCTGGGCGGCAAGGCGGTGGCGTTCGACATGCGGATCGACGAAAGGTTCTACATCCGTTGCCCGCAATGCCGGGAAGATGAACTGGCCGCCGCCATGGCGCGCAAGGCCGCAGCGGCCAAGGAAGGTATCTGATGGCCAGCCAGCCCCGCATTTCCCGTGTCTTCGGCGCGGTCAACATCGGTTCGTTCCGCATTTCCGCGATGATCGCCGGGATCGGCGAGGACGGCGAAATGGTCGTGCTGGGTTCCGGCCACCGCGCATCGCAGGGGATCAAGCGCGGGTATATCACCGACATGGCCGCCGCCACTTATGCCGTGCGCGATGCCGTGGAACGGGCGGAAAAGCTGGCGGGGACCAGCGTGGATTCGGTGTGGGTCGGCTGTTCCGGCGCGGGGCTGGCCAGTTCGATCCTGCCGGTGGAAATCGACATCGGCGGCCGCCGGATCGAAGAAGACGATATCGAACACCTGCTGCTGACCGCGCGCGACAGCCTTGAACCCGATGGCCGCAGCGTGCTGCACGCGCAGCCGGCGTGCTATTTCCTTGATGGTGCAGACGGGGTGGGCAATCCCAAGGGGCTGCACGCCGAACGGCTGGGCGTGGACATCCACGTGATGCTGGCGGATGGCGCGCCGATGCGGAACCTGACCGAAGCGGTCCGCAATGCCCATCTGGACGTGGAAGCCGTGGTGGCATCGCCACTTGCCACCGGCATGGCCTGCCTGACCCCGGAAGAACGCGATCTGGGCGTGGCGCTGGTGGAATTCGGCGCGCAAGTCACCAATGTCTCGGTCTATGCTGGCGGGATGCTGCTGGGGCTGACGGCCATTCCGCGTGGCTCCGCCGATATTACCGATGCCGTTGCTTCGGCGTTCGGCATCCGGCGTTTTCAGGCCGAACGGCTCAAATGCGTGCACGGTTCGGCCATTGCCAGCCCTGCCGATCACCGCGAAATGGTGCCGGTGAACGGGCCGGGCGAAGATGCTGCCGGACCGCTGGCGCGCGGCGCGGACGACAAGAACCGCATTCCCCGCGCCGAATTGATCAGCGTCATCACGGGCGAACTGGATCGGCTGGTCAGCGATGTCGGCCGGTCGCTGGAATCGATGGGATTTTCCGGGCGGCAGGGCCGTCAGGTGGTAATGACCGGTGGCGGCGCGGAACTGACCGGGCTGGCCGATTACGTGCAGTCTGCACTGGGCAAGCCGGTGCGCGTGGGCCGTCCGCCGCACCTGAAGGGATTGCCCGAAGCCCATTCGGTTCCGGGTTTTGCCACGCTGGCGGGACTGGTGCTCTATGCGGCGGAAGATCCGATCGACATCCGGCGTATCGGTTCGCCCCTGATGATCGTCCACAAACCCGGCATCGCAGCACTGGCGTGGCGGATATGGGCGGCGATGAAGGCCTATTTCTGACTTTTCGCCACAAGTTACGCGGGTCTGTGGATAGTTCTATTTACCTTTTGTATCCGTGAATCGCTTTGTGGCACAAGCACGACAAATTTTCTGACAACCAAGCTCCCCAGGAGAGCGTAAATGAGCATCAACATCGGTCCGCCCTCTGTCGAAGAACTTCGCCCCCGTATCACGGTGATCGGCGTGGGCGGCGCGGGCGGCAACGCCATCGCCAACATGATTCAGGCGCAGATCGAAGGCGTGGACTTCATCATCGCCAATACCGATGCTCAGGCGTTGAACAATTCGGTGGCCGAACACCGCATCCAGCTTGGCCCTGACATCACGCAGGGCCTTGGCGCTGGTTCGCGTCCGGAAGTGGGCCGTGCTGCCGCTGAAGAAACTGTGGCCGAAATCGAACGCGCGCTTGAAGGCGTGAACATGGTGTTCATCGCGGCCGGCATGGGCGGCGGCACGGGCACCGGGGCCGCCCCGGTGATCGCCGAAATCGCGCGCCGCAAGAATATCCTGACCGTGGGCGTGGTGACCAAGCCGTTCCTGTTCGAAGGCACGCGCCGGATGCGCAGCGCCGAAAGCGGCATCGACGAACTGCAGAAGAACGTCGACACGCTGATCGTCATTCCCAACCAGAACCTGTTTCTGGTGGCCAAGGCGGAAACAACCTTCAAGGAAGCGTTCCACCTTGCCGACGAAGTGTTGCAGCAGGGCGTGCGTTCCATCACCGACCTGATGGTGATGCCGGGCCTGATCAACCTCGACTTCGCCGACGTCCGTTCGGTCAT
Organism: Pseudomonadota bacterium; assembly: GCA_039804965.1. Classification (GTDB taxonomy): domain Bacteria; phylum Pseudomonadota; class Alphaproteobacteria; order Sphingomonadales; family Sphingomonadaceae; genus Croceibacterium_C. The sequence goes on along the minus strand of JBDLVD010000195.1, from coordinate 88 downwards.
GGCCGAAATGGGCAAGGCGATGATGGGGACCGGCGAAGGCGATGGCCCGAACCGTGCGCTCGAAGCCGCCGAACGCGCCATTGCCAAC
>JBDLVD010000194.1:0-3101 GCA_039804965.1 Pseudomonadota bacterium | reverse complement strand
GATCAGCATGTTGCGCGGCAGATCGACCACGGTCATGCGGAACGCCTGCCGGAATTCCTCCTGCAACTGCACGAAGGCGGTGCCATCGGTCATCAGCGGCGAACTGATCGGCGCTTCGGCCGAAAGGATCGCCAGATTGTCGTTGGCGCGGATCATCGCGCGTTCGATGAACAGCCCGTCGATGCGGCTGGGGTTCTCGATCGCGTCGGTCAGGCCGCGGCCCGGCTCCAGATCGAGGCACAGCGCCCCGGTGCCGAAATGGACGTCCAAATCGAGCAGTGCGGTGGGGGCCTTGTGATCGGTGCTGAACAGCCATGCGAGCGAAGTCGCCACGGTGGATGCGCCGACGCCGCCACGCGTGCCGACCACTGCGGTGGAAATGTGGGTCTTGGCCTGATCGCCTTCCGCAGTGCGCGGGGCGGCAAACACCGCCTGCGCCTGAGCCACCGCGTCACGCAGCTGCGCCGCGGAAAGCGGCTTCAGCAAGTAATCGTGGATGCCGCTGGCGAGCAGATCGCGATACAGCCGCACATCGTTCACCTGACCGACCGCGATCACGACGGTGCCCGGTTCGCAGACTTCTGCCAGCGCGTTGATGTCGTTCAGCGGATCACCGCTTTCCGAAAGGTCCACCATCAGGATCGCCGGACTGGCCGCGATCGACAGCGATTGCACCGCATTGCGCAGCCCGCCGCGATTGCACTTTTCGGGCTGCCAGCCCATTTCGATCACTACCGGACGCAGCACGTCGAGCGCGGGTTCGTCGCAGATGAACGCGGCGAAGGGGTCGCGGTTGCCGAGCGGGCCGGGTTTCCAAGGAGCATTCATCGGTTTATTTCCCCTGGCTGGATACGACGGGCAGGCCATTCTTGCCCGTTGGCGGGTTCTCGCGGTAAACCTTGATCGCCTTGGAAGCGGACATGACGGTGGTTTCGCCATTGCCGGTCGCGCCGTGCAGCAGGTGTTCCGGATCGGCGATCATCGCGGCGACGTTGCCATTCACCGCACAGCCGAAATTGTCGTGGGTGGTGTTTTCCAGCGTGATGCTGAACGGCTTGCCCCAGTCAGGGCAGTTTTCGACATGGGCGCTGCTGCGGGTCACCACGACGCGGACCTTGCCGGGGGCCACGTAACCTTCGGTTACCGGGGCACCTTCGCTCAACAGCAGGCCATACCGGCCCGCCAGTGCGGCGACATCGTCATGCACGGTATCGCTGATGTATCCGGCGTCGATCGCCACCCGATCGCCATAGCCAAGGCCAAGCGTTTCGAACCAGTCGGCCAGCCGGGCCTTTTCCGGTACCGGTATGCCCCCGCTGCCGGCGGCGATGTCGAGCGTGAAATTGCTGCGGTCCACCACCGGTTCGTGCACGCTGTTGAGCGACGAATTGTTCGGCGTGGTGCCGACGCAACCGGCCATTGCGAAGCCGAGCGAGAGGGCGAAAGCGGTGCGAACCGCGAAGGAGCTGCGCTTGTGCATGGCGATCACCTTTCTCAGTTGATGCTGAAGCCGGGGGCAGCCGCGGCTGCCTTCGCGGTCCGATCCGGGCGGACGCGGGGCTTGGTTTCGTCAGCGGCGAGCGCGGGGCCGCGCTGGTCGGCCACGCCTACTGCCGGGTTGGGTGCGGCCGGCTGCGCTGGTTCGGGTTTGGGGCGCGGCGGCGACGCACCGCTGCTTTCCTTGCCCAGCAGCCACTGCTCCAGCGCATTGGGTGCCTGGAAACCATCGGTAGGCAGGTGGATCTCGTTGTCGCTGACCGGATTGACCAGATAAGGCGTGACCACGATCACCAATTCGGTCTGGCCCTTGCGGAATTCGGTCGACTTGAACAGCGCACCCAGGATCGGCAAGTCACCCGCGCCGGGGGCCTTGTCGATGGTGTTCTGGGCATTGTTGCTCAGCAGTCCGGCGATCATGAAGCTCTGGCCGGAGCCGAGTTCCACGGTCGTTTCCGCGCGGCGGATGGTCAATGCCGGGATCTGGAACCCGTTCAGCGTCACCGCGCCCTGGCTCGACAGTTCCGACACTTCCGGCCGCACGCGGATGGAAATGCGGCCGTTGGCCAGCACGGTGGGGGTATAGGACAGACTGACGCCGTATTTCTTGTATTCGATGGTGGTGGTGCCGAGCCCCTGGCTGAGCGGGATCGGGAATTCGCCACCAGCAAGGAATTCGGCCGATTCACCGGAAAGCGCGGTCAGGTTCGGTTGTGACAGGGTGGTCACCAGACCATCGCGTTCCGCCAGATCGAGCGCGCCCAGCACGTCAAGGCCAAGCAGGCTGCCGGCCAGACCCAGCGTGGTGCCGGGGCGGATCTGATTGATGAGAGTGGACCCGGTCGGGCCGGTATCGAACGTGCCGAGCGGACCATTGGGCGTGTATTGCGGCGAATAGTTGCGCCCTTGGCCGATGGCGATCTTGAACCCGCTGGTGGAATCCACGCTGTTGAGATTGGCGCCCAGCGCCCGCACGACGGAGCGGCTGACTTCCGCGAAACGCACGCGCAGGTTCACCTGCAACGGCGTGGCCGTGCGCAGGCGTGAGATGACATTGGTCTGATCGCCCATGAACGCCTGCACCAGCCGTTCGGCCTCTGCCGCGTCTTCGGGCGCGCCGACGGTGCCGGTCAGCAGCACGGTGTTGCTGCCCATTGTGGCAACCGCCACCTTGGCATCCGGCATGGCGAGGTGGAGCATCTGGTCGATGCTGTCGATGTTGGAACCGACGCGGATATTGGCCGACCAGATCACGTCGCCCGCCGGGTTGCTGGCATAGACGGTGGTGACACCGGCGGTCTTGGCGAAGACATACAGCTGGCGCTGCGATTTTACCTGCACGTCGGCCACGCTGTCGTTGGCCACGAACACGTCGGTCATGTTGCCGGGGACAGCGATCAGCTGCCCGCGCCCGATCGACAGGGCAATGTCCTGCTGCGGACGGATCACGCTTTGCGCATGGGCCGGGCCGGCCGGCACGGCGGCAAGCGGGGCCAGCGCGCAGGCGGCGCCCAGCATGGTCTTGAAGAAGCTGCGTTGCATCGTGCGGTCCCCCGGGATGGATGCGGCGAATGGGCGTTCAGGCAGGTTGCAGTTCATGGTCA
>JBDLVD010000193.1:0-3220 GCA_039804965.1 Pseudomonadota bacterium | reverse complement strand
CCCCGGCGTGGCCTTCGTCACCCGCGGCCCCGGCGCCACCAATGCCAGCATCGGGCTGCACGTGGCCTATCAGGATTCGCAGCCGATGGTGCTGTTCGTCGGCGATGTGGATCACACGATGCGGGACCGCGAAGGCTTTCAGGAAATGGACTTCGCGCAGTTTTTCGCTCCGGTCGCCAAATGGAGCGCCCGTATCGACGACGCCGCGCGCATCCCGGAATATGTCGCGCGGGCATGGTCCACCGCCCTATCGGGCCGCCCCGGACCGGTGGTGCTGGCCCTGCCCGAAGACATGCTGCACGAAACCGGCCTGACCGCTCAGCCGCGCCCGGCTGTTGCGCGCCCGGCGCAGGCCCCTGCCCCGGATACCATGGCCCGGCTGATGACGCTGCTGGCGGACGCCCATAACCCTGTCGCCATCATCGGCGGCGCGGGCTGGGATGCGGCGGCACACGAACATTTCGCCGCCTTTGCCGCGCGCATCGGCCTGCCCGTGGCCACCGCATTCCGCCGTCAGGACGCGATCAGCCCCGCCACGCCGACTTATGCCGGCAACCTTGGTTATGGCCCCAACCCCAAGCTGGTGCAGCGCATCCGCGATGCAGACCTGCTGCTGGTCGTCGCCGCGCGGCTGGGCGAAGCAACCACCGATGGCTATGGTCTGGTGACGCCCGATCATCCCGGTCAGGTGCTGGTTCATGTTCACCCTGATCCCGAAGAACTGGGCCGCGTTTATCGCGCCGATCTGGCCATCTGCGCCGCGCCGGGGGATTTTTCCGCCAGCGCCGCCCGGTGGCAAGATCACGCCATCACGCCGTCGCCCCGTGGCGCACAGGCGCACGATGAATGGCTGGCATGGTCCACCCCTGCACCCAGCCCGCAATTCCGCATCGATATGGGCCAATGCATGGCCACCGCGCGCGAATTGCTGCCTGCCGATGCGATCATCTGCAACGGCGCGGGCAATTTCTCCGGCTGGTGGCACAGGTTCTGGCGCTATCACGGCACGCCGTCGCAATTGGCCCCGACATCGGGCGCGATGGGATATGGCCTGCCTGCTGCCGTGGCCGCCGCATTGCGATACCCTGATCGCTGCGTGGTGGCCGTTGCCGGGGATGGTGATTTCCTGATGAACGGGCAGGAACTTGCCACTGCCGCGCAGCAAGGCGTGGACCTGCTGGTGCTGGTGATGGACAACGGCGCGTACGGCACCATCCGAATGCATCAGGAACGCGAATATCCCGGCCGGGTGGCTTCCACCGATCTCGCCAACCCGGACTTTGCCGCGCTGGGCGCAGCGTTCGGCGCGTGGTCGGTGCGGGTGGAGACGACGGAACAATTTGCGGAGGCGCTGGCAACTGCCCTGCCCCTTCGCGGCGTCCGCCTGCTCCATTGCCTGACCGATATCGAACAGCTGGCGGCCAGCGGGCTGACGGTCAGCGCGTTGCGGGCCAAGGGCTGAATGCAAGACGGGCCACCCGGTTTCCCGAGCGGCCCGCTGTTTACGGCGTCATAGGCGCTGCGATCAGATCTTGTCGCCCAGCGCGCCCTTCACGGCGCCCTTCAGGTTCTGCACTTCGCCCTTGCGTTCCTGCGCCTTGCCTTCGGCACGGGTGGCAGGATCGGACGATGCCTGCTTCACATTGCCCACAGCTTCGTTGGCAATGCCCTTAGCCTTGTCGGTCAGTTCACCCATCGTCAGTCTCCTGTAACGGCGCGGCGCTGATTGCAGCCGCATCAGAACACCAATGATCGCGCGCGGGGCCGGTTCCGCGTTCAACCTTCGCCCAGTTGGCAGACCATGTCCCATTCCGCCGGGGTAATCTCTGCCACCGACAGACGCGACAGGCGGACCAGTTCGATATCCTTCAACCGCGCATCCCCCTTGATCTGCGCCAGCGTGACCGGTGTGGCAAAGGCGCGAACCGGCTTGATCCGCACCGCCGCCCACTTCCCTTCCGGGTCTTTCGGATCGGTCAGCCCGCTTTCGCTGATCTGCGCCACGCCGACGATCTCCTTGCCGGTTACGGAATGATAGAAGAACGCCAGATCGCCCACCTGCATCGTCCGCAGATTGTTGGCCGCGCGGTGGTTGCGCACACCGTCCCACAGGGTTTCCCCGTCGCGCACCAGATCGTCCCACGAAAATGCCGCCGGTTCCGATTTCACCAGCCAGTGGCGCTTGCCCATGTTGTTTTCCGAATGTTCGTCCATCCCGCCGCCCTAGCGGCAGCGGCGGTGGCCCGCAATTAACGGAAATTTGAACATGGCGTGGCACAAGGGAGATCGAACCGGGGGGTCTTTCTTTGCCTGACAACCATGATCGCGAAACCGAACGTCGGGGCAAACGCCTTGCCCCGGCCGATCGTGACATCATGACGCTGGGCATCGCCATCGCGGCGATCATCCTGTTCGTGGGAACCGGCGGCACGCTGATGCCGCAAGTGTTCCGATCGATTCTGGGTCAGGGCCATCCGCCCGATGCCTTGCTGACCAACGCCGTGCTGCTCAACATCGCGCTGCTGATCTTCGGCTGGCGGCGATACCGGGATCTGAATCAGGAAGTGGCGGAACGGCGGCTGGCAGAACAGCAGGCGCAGGAACTGGCGCGGCGCGATCCGCTGACCCAGTGCCTCAACCGCCGCAGTGGCCTGCCCGCCCTGCACGAAGCCTGCGAACGCGCCCACGCGCAAAACCGCGATCTCGCGGTGCTGATGATCGATCTGGATAACTTCAAGCAGATCAACGATGTGCGTGGCCATAAGTTGGGTGATCGGGTGCTGGCGGAAATCGCCACGCGGCTGGCCGGCCAGATGCCGCAGGGCGGCGTTCTGGCGCGGATCGGCGGCGACGAATTCGCCTGCGGCTATCCGTGCGATCCGGGCGCGCTCGATGCGGTGGAAGATTTCGCCACGCGGCTGGTCGATATCGTGTCCTGCCCGGTGAACTTTGACGGGGTCTGGGTGGAAACGTCGGTATCCATCGGGATCGCCCTGTTCGGCGGTGGGGATGCGGCCGCCGACATATCCGGCAGCGAACGGCTGGTGCATCAGGCCGATATCGCAATGTATCACGCCAAGAAGGGCGGACGGAACAGGTTCGCTTGGTTCAAGCCGCAGATGGAAGACGATCTGCGCCGTCGTCACGAACTGGAAGCGGCAATCCGCCGTGGCCTGCAAGCGGGCGAATTCGTGCCTTTTTACGAACAGCAGGTCGATAT
>JBDLVD010000192.1:0-3237 GCA_039804965.1 Pseudomonadota bacterium | reverse complement strand
AAAGTTGTCACCGATGGCCTGCAAGCCGGCCGGATTGGCAAAGCTGGAAATCTGAATCTGTCCCAGTTCGCTGGGCGCGGCTTCGCCTGCCACGGTCACGCTGACGGTGCCATCGGGGGAAACGGAGATTGCGCCTGCCCCTTCGGGAATGGTGATCGGCGGCTGCACGGCATAGCCCTGCGATGTCACCAGCTTGCCTTCGGCGCTGCGGGTGAAATTGCCGGCGCGGGTATAGCCCATCTGGCCGCCGGGCAGTTCCACCTGAAAATAGCCATCGCCGTCCAGCGCAAGGTCCAGCGCGTTGCCGGTGGTATCCAGCGCGCCCTGCGTCACGATCTGGCTGGTCGACTGAACGGATACCCCGGTGCCCAGGTTCAGGCCGGTGGCATAGGCGGTTTCGCCCGATGACCGCTGCCCCGCCACGCGTGCATCCTGATAGGCGAGCGTGGCGAAATTGGCGCGATCGCGCTTGAAGCCGGTGGTGCCGACGTTGGCGAGGTTGTTGGAGATGACGCGCATCCGCGCATCCTGTGCTTCCAGCCCGGTGCGGGCGACTTGCAGTGCAGAAGTGGGCATGACGGGTATCCTTCGTTCAGTTCATGCGCATCAGTTGCGCGCCGCTTTCATCGATGTCGCGGGCGGTGGCGATCAGCTTGCTGCGCATGGCGAACAGCCGCTGCGCGTCGATCATGTCCACCAGCACCTCGGTCGGCTTGACGTTCGATTGTTCGAGCGATCCGGTGGTGACGGTGGCCGTTTCGTCGGTCGGCAGCAGCCCGCCGCCTTCCACGCGGAACAGCCCGTCCAGCCCCTTGGCAATCGGGCTTCCGGCCCATGCGGCCAGCTTGATCCGCCCAACTTCCTGCGGCGGGGCATCGGGCGTCGCGGGGTTCGTCACGCTGATGGTGCCATCGGGCGCGATCGATGGCTTGCTGCCCAGCGGGATGGTGATCGGCCCGCCATCACCGATGATCGGGCGGCCTTCGCCATTGGTCAGCGCGCCGGTGGGCGAAATGCCCAGATCGCCGCGCCGGGTATAGGCTTCGGTGCCGTCTTCCGCCTGCACCGCCATCAGTGCATCGCTATCGATGGCGATGTCGGTGTCCTGCCCGGTGCGGACGGTTTCCCCGCGATCCATGCTGGCCCCGCGCACGGCGGCCTGCTGCATCGCGCGCACTTGCAGGCTGTCGCCCTGAATGGTGACAGGCCGCTGGTCGAGCATTTCTGCGCGAAAGCCGATGGTCTGCGCGTTCGCCATGTTGCTGGCGATCACGCGTTGGCGTTCCATCGATCCGTTCATGCCGGACAAGGCGGTGAAGATCAGGCGGTCCATTTATCAGGTCCGCAGATTGATGACGGTCTGGGAAATCTGGGTAGCGGTGTCGATGGCCTTGGCGTTCGCCTGAAATGCGCGCTGTGCGGTGATCAGGCCCACCAGTTCTTCGGCGATGTCCACGTTCGACCGTTCGAGCGCACCCGACTGGATCTGGCCATATTGCCCCGATCCCGCCTGGCCGAACAGCGCCGCACCCGAAATGCTGGTCGCTTCCCAGTTGGACGATCCGACCTGCTTCAGGCCGGTGGGGCTGTTGAATGCTGCCAGCGCGACCGTGCCGATCACGTCGAACGAACCATCGGCATAGGACGCGGTGACGCGGCCATCGCTGCCCACGGTCAGCCCGGCGAAAGACGAACCGGCGGCATTGGCTGCCGGCACCAGCGCATCGACCGGGGTGGTGCTGGTAATCACGCCGGCACTGTCGGTCGGCATCACCTGCAGGCGGTTGTTCGATCCATCCTGCACATAGCCGAGTTCATCGCGGCTGAAGGCGCCGTTGCGGGTGTACAGCGTGCGGCCGCTTTCGGTGGAACGGGTGGCGAAGAACCCGTCGCCGGTGATCGCCATGTCGAGAGCGGAACCGGTCTGTTCGACCGGGCCGAGCGCGAAGTTCTGGGTGATCGATTCCAGCCGTGCGCCGATGCCCTGCACCATGCGCGGGTTCACTTGCGCCGAACCGACTACGATGTCGGCAAATTGGGTGGTGCTTTTCTTGAACCCGTTGGTGTCCACGTTGGCGATGTTGTGGGCGATGACGCCCAGATCGGTCTGGGCATTCTTCATGCCGTTGAGCGAGGTGTAGAAAGACATGCGATTGGCTCCGTCTGCTTAAGCGGTGGGATCGTTGGCGATGGATTTGGATGTGGTCAGTGCGCTGGTCAGGGTGTCCAGCTTGGAGCTGATCCCCTGCAGGGTGCTGCCCATGTCGGCGATGCCCGACAGCGACGAAAACTGCGCCATCTGCGCCAGCATTTCCTTGTTATCGACCGGGTCGAACGGATCCTGCTGCTGCACCTGAATGGTCAGCAGGCGCAGGAAATCGGACTGGCCCAGCTGTGCCGACTTGCTCAGGCCGGATGGGCTGGCGGACCCTGCGGCAGCGGTGCTGCCGATGGCGTTGGTGGCGGTGACCATCACTTCATCCTCATGGTTTCAAGCATCAGCTGCTTGGTGGTGGACATGGCTTCGACCATGTTCTGGTACTGGCGGGACGCGTCGAGCATCTCGACCATCTCGGCATTTTCATCGACCGGGCTCATCCACACATCGCCATTGGCATCGGCCAGCGGATGGCCGGGTTCGTGGCGGCGGACAGGAGCGGCATCGGTGCGCATCACGGCGTCGACGCGCACGGTGCTCATCCCGCTGGCGGCGTCGAACTGTTCGGCGAACACCGCGCGCATCGGGCGGTATGCGCCTTGTTCGGTGGCCGACACGCTGCCGGCATTGGCAAGGTTGCTGGCGGCGGCATTCATCCGCACCAGTTGGGCAGACATTGCGCGCTGGCCCATGGAAAACATCGACAGCGGCTGATTGGCAGAACCGGGCATCGTCATTCGCCCCGGATGGCGCGGGTGACGGTTTCCACTCGGCCGCGCAGGAAACCCAGCGTGGCCGAATAGGATACCGCGTTTTCGGCAAAGGCGGCCTGTTCGGTGCCCATTTCCACGGTGTTGCCATCCAGGCTGGGCATCACCGGCACGCGATAACGGGTGGCGCCATTGATCGATTGATCGGCATCGGCCCCGTTCAGCCGCGCATTCAGCGCAGCGGCAAAGTCGATGTCGCGGGCCTTGTATCCGGGGGTCGCCGCATTGGCGATGTTGCCCCCCAGCACGCCCATGCGCTGCGCCCTGATTTCCAGCGCTGCGCCGTGAATTCCGAACAGGCTTTCTGAC
>JBDLVD010000191.1:0-3271 GCA_039804965.1 Pseudomonadota bacterium | reverse complement strand
GAACAGGAACGAATACCACACCGCGCCGACCACGAAGAAAGCCGCCGCACCGCCGAACACAGCCAGCAGGTTCACATTACCCATGATGCACCTCCCCACCGCACCGTTCGCGGCTTGCACCAAGGTGTAGCGCAGAACGCACAACAGGTGTAGGGGCGCGGCCATCATGGCAACGCGTATTCCCGAAGTCCGCAAAGTGGGCATGGTCAGCCTTGGCTGCCCCAAGGCGCTGGTCGATTCCGAACGCATCCTCACCCGGCTGCGCGCCGATGGCTATGCGATGAGCCCCGATTATCAGGGCGCGGACGTCGTGGTGGTCAACACCTGCGGCTTCCTCGACAGCGCCAAGGAAGAAAGCCTTGAAGCCATTGGCGAGGCCATTGCCGAAAACGGCCGCGTGATCGTGACCGGGTGCATGGGCGATGAAGCCGCGCTGATCCGCGCACGCTTCCCGCAGGTTCTGGCCGTGACCGGTGCGCACCAGTACGAACAGGTGGTGGAGGCGGTGCATGAAGCAGCCCCGCCCACGCAGGGGCCGTTCATCGACCTGATCCCGCAGATGGATGTCAAGCTGACGCCGCGGCATTACAGCTATCTGAAGATTTCCGAAGGCTGCAACCACGCCTGCGCGTTCTGCATCATCCCGCAACTGCGCGGCAAGCTGGCCAGCCGCCGGATCGATGCCGTGCTGCGCGAAGCGGAAAAGCTGGTCGCGGCGGGGACGAAGGAACTGCTGGTCATCAGCCAGGACACGTCTGCCTATGGCGTCGACACACGCCATCAGGAACAGCTGTGGAAGGGCAACCCCGTACGCGCGCACATGACCGATCTGGCGCGCGAACTGGGCCAGTTGCGCACGCCGGCGGGCGAGGTGCCATGGGTGCGGCTGCACTATGTCTATCCCTATCCGCACGTCGATGCGGTGATCCCGCTGATGGCCGAAGGGCTGTTGACGCCTTACCTCGACATTCCGTTCCAGCACGCCAGCCCGGCCGTGCTGAAACGCATGAAGCGCCCGGCCAACGAAGCCAAGGTGCTGGAACGGCTGAAAAGCTGGCGCGAAATCTGCCCGGACATCGCCATCCGTTCCAGCTTCGTCGTCGGCTTCCCCGGCGAAACCGAGGACGATTTCAAATACCTGATCGACTGGCTGGAACAGGCCCAGTTGGATCGCGTGGGTGCCTTCCGGTTCGAACCGGTTGAAGGCGCCGCCGCCAATGCCCTACCGGATCAGGTGCCGGAAGCGGTGAAGGAAGAACGCTACGCCCGGCTGATGGAAGTGACCGAACGGATCAGCGCCGCGCGGCTTGCCGCCAAGATCGGCCGCACCCTGCCCGTCATCATCGACGAAGTGGGCGAGGCGGACGAGGACGGCGATATCGGGGCGACCGGCCGCAGTCAGGCCGACGCGCCGGAAATCGATGGTGCGGTCTATCTGCGCAACGTGCCGGCGAGCCTGCAACCGGGCGATTTCGTCAATGTCACGGTGGAGGATGCCGACGCGCATGACCTGTTCGGCGTGATTGCCTGAAAGTTCGGCGGCCGATTTAATCCCCTCGCAATGTCACAAGGGCATATATGCATCCCATGGCCCAGACAGTCGCGATCCTCACCTTCGACACCCACGGCACCGGGCTGTACGAAATCACCGACACCATCAACCGATGGGTGCGTGAAACAGATGTGCGGCTGGGCTTGCTGACGTTGTTCTGCCAGCACACCAGCGCATCGCTGCTGATCAACGAAAATGCCGCCCCGGCGGTGCAGCGCGATCTGCTGCGCTGGCTGGCCGCCGCCGCGCCCGACGGGCAGGATTACGAACACGACGATGAAGGGCCGGACGATATGCCAGCGCACATCAAGGCCATGCTGACAGGCAACAGCCTGACCATCCCGGTGGCTGACGGCAAGATGATGCTGGGCACATGGCAAGGGCTGTTTCTGGCCGAACACCGCGCCGCGCCGCACAAGCGGACCGTGGTGGCACACGTCACCGGCAATTGAATTCGAAACATCCCGCGTCCACTGGCGTTACGGGATGACTGACATGATCGACATATCCGCCCGCTTCACTTTCGCCGTCACCGGGCAGGCCGACGTGCTGTTGCAGTTCGAAGCGGCAGCGATCCCGGAACAGCGCCTGCTCAACACCCGCACCACGATGTCGCACGCGCACCATCTGGCCCGGGTGCCAGCGCACGATGCGATTGGCGAACGGATCTGGCTGCACGCCGAAGGGCAGTATGAAATCAGCTATTGGGCACAGGTGCAGGTCAACCGCATCCTGGCCGATCTGGGCACGCTGGACCAGTTGGACACGCATGACCTGCCGGGGGAAGCAGTGCAGTACCTGTTCGACAGCCGATATTGCCCGGCGGAACAGTTCCAGCATTTCGTTGATGCCCAGTTCGGCACGCTGGCCGGCGGGCCGCGCGTGGTGGCGATGCGCGACTGGATCGCCGCACAGCTCCGCTATGTCCCCGGCTCCAGCACCTATCGCACAACCGCGCTCGACACCTTCGTGGAACGGCGCGGCATCTGCCGCGATTACACCCACCTGATGGTGTCGCTCGCCCGCGCAAGCGCCATTCCCGCGCGCTATGTCAGCGTTTACGCCCCCGGGGTGACCCCGCAGGATTTTCATGCGGTGGCGGAAGTGTTTCTGGCCGATCCGACCATTCCCGGCGGCGGCGCGTGGCATATGGTGGACGCCACGATGATGGCGGACCCGGCACAGACGGTGAAGATCGGCGTCGGCCGCGATGCCGCCGATGTCAGCTTCATGACCAGTTTCGGCGATGTGATTTTCGGTGAAAAGGACGTGGTGGTGGAAGCGCTGCCCTGAAACCGGCATGACAGCACCACGGCCGCTTGCCACGCGCCGTGCCGCAGTGCAGCATGGCTGCCGACCGGAGACAGAACATGAAGCAAGACAAGGCGATGCAATCGGCATGACATTCAAGGCCGGAACTCTCCTGCTGTTCGGCGCCACGGGCGACCTGGCACAGCGGATGCTGCTGCCATCCTTGTGCGCGCTGGCGGACGATGGCCTGCTGGATCCGGACCTGCGGATCATCGGCACCGCCCGGTCCGACATGAACGACGCGCAGTTCCGCAGCTTTGCCCGCACCGCGATCGAAAAATTCATGCCCGCCAACCGCCGCGGCGGCCTCGCGGATTTTCTCAACCGCCTGCATTATCAACCGCTGGATGTGACGCAGGCGGATGGTTTCGCCGGGCTGGCGGCGCAAGTGGCAAAGGGCGGCGCGAC
>JBDLVD010000190.1:0-3316 GCA_039804965.1 Pseudomonadota bacterium | reverse complement strand
GCCAGCACCAGTTCGCCCGCCGCGCCCATGCCGCTGCTTTTCTTGGCATGGACCACTTCGCCTTCCCCGGTTGCACCAGCGGGCACGACGGCGACGCCATCGACAACCAAGGGCGCGGCCAGCCGAATGGGGAAGCGCGCGCCCGACACACTGGTATTGCTTCCAAGGTCAGCGAGGATTTCGACAGAAACCGGCGTCAGCGCCGGAATCGCCGCAGGCTGCGCGGCAACGGGCAGCGGTGCGGCTGGGGGTTCGGAAGTTGGTGCCTCCGCGCTTGCCGGAGCAGGCAACTGCTGGGCACGAGCCGCAACCGGAGTCATCGATGCCAGCACGCACAGCGCACCGGCAAATCGCATATTCATGAAGGCAACCCCGCTCCCCTTGCGGGCTACCTTATTGATATTAAACGGATCGGATATAGTCGAAGTGCGTAAGTATTAACACCTTTCATCACTCGACTTCGAACAGGCCTGCCAGTTGTTCGATGATCGTGCCGCCAAGCTGTTCGACGTCCATGATCGTCACCGCCCGCTTGTAATACCGCGTCACGTCGTGGCCGATGCCGATGGCGACCAGTTGCACCGGCGATTGCTTTTCGATCCAGTCGATCACCTTGCGCAGGTGCATTTCCAGATAGCCGGCGCTGTTTACGCTGAGTGTGGAATCGTCCACCGGCGCGCCGTCGGAAATCACCATCAGGATACGCCGGTCTTCGTGCCGGGCCAGCAGGCGGCTGTGCGCCCACAGCACGGCTTCGCCGTCGATATTTTCCTTCAGCAGCCCTTCGCGCATCATCAGGCCGAGGTTCTTGCGCGCGCGGCGCATCGGTTCGTCGGCTTTCTTGTAGATGATGTGGCGCAAGTCATTGAGCCGGCCCGGCGTGGCCGGCTTGCCGTTGGCCAGCCATTTTTCGCGGCTCTGCCCGCCTTTCCACGCCCGGGTGGTGAAACCGAGGATTTCCACCTTTACCCCGCACCGTTCCAGCGTGCGGGCCATGATGTCCGCGCTGATTGCGGCGATGGAGATCGGGCGGCCGCGCATCGAGCCGGAATTGTCGATCAGCAGGGTGACGACGGTATCCTTGAACTCCTGTTCGTGTTCGACCTTGTAGCTGAGCGAGTGGCCGGGGCTGATTACCACGCGGGCCAGCCGGGCCGCATCCAGCAGCCCTTCTTCCTGATCGAAGTCCCAGCTGCGGTTCTGCTGTGCCATCAGGCGGCGCTGCAACCGGTTCGCCAGCCGGGTGACAATGCCCTGCAAACCGGTCAGCTGGCTGTCGAGATAGGCTCGCAACCGGTCGAGTTCTTCGAAATCGCACAGATCCTGCGCTTCCACGATTTCGTCGAATTCTTCGGTGTAAGCACCATAATCGAACGTGTCGGGCAGATCGGTCCAAGGCCGGTTCGGGCGCACCGGCATCATGCCTTCTTCGCCATCGTCCCCCGGATCGCCTTCGACGCTTTCCTGTTCGGCTTCGGTTTCCTGCTGACTTTCGTCCTCGCCTTCACCTTCGCCGGATTCGCCCTGGACCTGTTCCTGCCGGGTATCCTGTGCCGACTGGTCCTGTTCCTGTTCGCTGTCCTGTTCGTCAGCGCCGGGTTCGTCCTCGTCGCCTTCGTTGCCTTCGGGTTCGTCGGTCTGTTCGGGCTGCACCAGATCGAGGTGCCGCAGCATATCGAGCGTCAGCGACTGGAATGCCCGCTGATCGTCCAACGACAGCGCAAGCCGCTCGAAATCATCGCCGGTGCGGCTTTCGATATGTTCGCGCACCAGTTCTACCCCTTCACGGGCGGACTGGGGGATCGGCTGGCCGGTCAGCTGTTCGCGCAGCATCAGCGCCAGCGCGGTCTGCATCGGCACTTCTTCGGACGTGGTCGCGCGGGTTATCGGATCGCTGCGCGTCCGGCTGTCCGTGGCGCTGGCCAGATTGGCGCGCATCCCGGCGTAATTGTTTTCGCCAAGCGCTTCGTACCGGACGCGTTCGATCGCATCGAAACAGGCGCGCGCGCCCGGGTCCATCGGGGCGTGGCGGTTGTGCAGGCGTTCATCGTGATGGCGTAACCGCAGCGCAAAACTGTCGGCAAAGCCGCGTGCTTCGGCTGCCTGTTCCGGCGGCAGGCCGCGCCCGGGCATCGGGAGGCGCATGGCCTTGTCCTGCGCGCCGGGGGCATCGGCGGTCCACGAAACCTCCACTTCAGGTTCATGCGCGATAGCGCGCGCGGCGCCTGTCAGCGCCAGCTTGAAGCGATCGAGAGGGGTTTCTTCAGCCAAGGTCGGATTGCATCTGCACTTTCAGGACGTTCGTTCCTATAGGGCGGCGGATGAGGGGAACAACAGGCTTTTCGATCCTGCTGGCGGCGGCGCTGGCACCCGTTTCGGCGCAGGCAGCGGACGAGGACACCCAGCTGTGGTCTTCCGTCATCGTTGCGGCCCCGGTGGGCAAGGTCAACGCGCAGTGGGAAAATTCGTGGCGGCTGCGCGAAGGGACCGATCAGTGGCTGACCCGCGCCAGTTTCGATTCGGCCGTGGCCAAGGGTCTGACGCTGGGCGCGGGCTTCGCCTATGTCCATGATGCGGCGGGCGGCGACATTCGGCCGCATCAGCAGCTTACCTATGCCACCGGCCACCTGTCATTCCGCACCCGGCTGGAAGAACAGTTCTTTCCCGCGCCGCGCGCCACCCAGTTCCGCCTGCGCCAGCGGGCGCTGTACGCCGTGCCGATCGACGCGGGCGACAAGATCAACCTGACCGCAGAGGCGCTGTATATCGTCCGGCGCGGCACCGGTGGCAGCGCCCGGCGCGACCAATGGCGCGCAGGCGCCAGCCTGGTACACAAGCTGGTGCCGAAACTGGAAGGCAGCATCGGCTACCTCGCCATCTATGCCCCGCGAACCGGCGGCCCCGACAAGCTGAGCCACGCGGCCCAGATCGGGCTGACTTTCCGCCCTTAAAGCGCGGATCGGGCAGCGAAGACCGCTGTCAGCATCGCATCGCCGGACGATCGCGGATCGGCGCGGATGGCCGCTTCCTCGTGCCCGATTTCATCCCAGATGACATCGCTGATCTGGCCGGTGAAGCGGTTGGCCACCCCGCCCACGTCCACCCCGGTAAGGGCCGAAAGCAACTGCCCCATCAGCGGATCGCGCGCGACGCGCAGGGCATCGGTGACACCGGGGACCAGCGCTTCCACCAGCCGCACGCCGATTTCCTGCCGAAGATAGGAACTGGCCGCCGTCGGCCCGCCGCGGATCAGGTCCACCGCATTGGCATAACCGATCGTTTCCACCGCATCCTTCACCAGCGGCGCGGCGCGATA
>JBDLVD010000189.1:0-3373 GCA_039804965.1 Pseudomonadota bacterium | reverse complement strand
GAAGGTCGGCCAGAACGGACAGACGTCCGGCATCATCCCCTTCATCCGCGTGATGGACTCGCTGACGCTTGCGATCAGCCAGGGCTCGCTGCGCCGTGGTTCGGCCGCCTGCTATCTCGACGTCAGCCACCCGGAAATCGAGGAGTTCCTCGAAATCCGCAAGCCCAGCGGCGATTTCAACCGCAAGGCGCTGAACCTGCACCATGGCGTGCTGCTGTCCGATGCTTTCATGGAAGCGGTGCGCGGCGGGCAGGAATGGAACCTGCTCAGCCCCAAGGACGGATCTGTCCGCGCCACGGTCGATGCGCGCAGCCTGTTCCAGAAGCTGGTCGAAACCCGGCTTGCCACGGGCGAACCTTACATCGTGTTCTCCGACACCGTGAACCGCACGATGCCCAAGCATCACCGCGATCTGGGTCTGAAGGTTTCCACGTCCAACCTGTGCGCCGAAATCACCCTGCCCACCGGCGTCGACCATCTTGGCAACGATCGCACGGCGGTCTGCTGCCTGTCGTCGCTCAACCTCGAACGGTGGGACGAATGGGCGGAAGAAAAGCACTTCGTCGAAGACGTGATGCGCTTCCTCGACAATGTGCTGCAGGACTATATCGACCGCGCGCCTGATGAAATGGCCCGGGCGAAGTATTCCGCCGGCCGCGAACGCAGCGTCGGCATGGGCGTGATGGGCTTTCACTCCTTCCTCCAGTCCAAGGGCATCGGCTTTGAAAGCCCGATGGCCAAGGTCTGGAACCTGAAGATGTTCAAGCACATCAGCGCCAAGGCCAACGAAGCATCGATGGTGCTGGCCGAAGAACGCGGCGCTTGCCCTGATGCGGCCGAAATGGGCGTGATGGAACGGTTCAGCTGCAAGATGGCGATCGCGCCGACCGCGTCGATCAGCATCATCTGCGGCGGCACCAGCGCCTGCATCGAACCGATCCCGGCCAACATCTACACCCACAAGACGCTGTCGGGCAGCTTCGTGGTGAAGAACGAATATCTGGAAAAGATCCTCCAGAAAAAGAGCAAGGATTCCACCGCCGTATGGAATTCGATCCTGGAACGCGGCGGCAGCGTCCAGCACCTCGATTTCCTCAGCCCGGAAGAAAAGGCCACGTTCAAGACCAGCTTCGAAATCGACCAGCGCTGGCTGCTCGAATTCGCTGGCGATCGCGCGCCCTACATCGATCAGGCACAGAGCCTGAACCTGTTCATCCCGGCCGATGTCGACAAGTGGGATCTGATGATGCTGCACTTCCAGGCATGGGAAAAGGGCATCAAGTCGCTCTATTACCTGCGGTCGAAGAGCGTGCAGCGCGCCGGCTTTGCAGGCGGGGTGGAAGCGGACAACACCGCCGACGCACCGAAGATGGAACTGGCTGCATCGCCTACCGATTACGAAGAATGCCTCGCCTGCCAGTAATGAGGCGAATCCTGATCAGGAAGGCCGCCGTGCAATGCGGCGCCTTCCTGATCGATCAGCAATAAATTTCGCCTTCCGCGTTACCGGTTGGGCGGTGGGTTATCCGCCCTGTTCTTCTTCTTCGAACAGCACGGCATTAGCTGCCGTGGCGCTGAGGCGCACGGTTTCTCCGTCCACTGCTGCGACGAGGCCCAGCGAAATGTAATGATGGTGGCCGGCGTGGTGGCTTTCCCCGCCTTCCACGTCAGCCGCGGAATCGCTTTTCGTCAGCTTGATGCGCTGCCCGTCGAGATGGTCGACGGTGCCGACATGGACGCCATCGGCTCCGATCACTTCCATATGTTCGCGGATGGCACTGGCATCGGTCATGGCATTTCTCCTGCTGTGGAACAGGGGTGCAACGGTCCGGCGGCGCTTTGGATGCAGCGCTTGCGACCAGTCGTGACATTTTGCGGCTTGTCATCGGCGGCTGCGTGCCGGAACCTGCCAGCCGTTCTGCAATGGCCGGGGTACGATAATGCGCAAGTGGCACAGGTGGCTGTCGGTGTTTTTCGGGATCGTGATGATCTGGGTCGCGGTTACCGGCGTGCTGCATTACGTCGGCGTATGGTGGCCTTCCGCGCCGCCTTCCGCCGCCCAGTTGGCGGCGATGGCCCCGCCGGCCGGTTTCGTTTGCCCCGAAGGGTGGCGCTGCATGCCGCCCCCGCCATCGGGCAGCCTGCGCGGCATGGTGGGGCTGTTCCACCATTTGCATTCCGGGGAATCCTTCGGCCCTGTGGGCGAAGTCATCGTGATGCTGTCGGGCCTCGCGCTGGTGTTCTTTTCGTTTTCCGGGATGTGGATGTACCTGCAGATGTGGGGCGGCAGGTCCAGGCGCGGGCTGAAAGGCGGCATGTTCTGGAAATGATCGCCGGCATGCCGGGTGCCCCGTTCGTCGCAAAGCGGACAGGGTTTAGTGATCGCTTAACCCGCCGGGGCTAGACTGGTGCCATGCGCAAGGTCAGGCCCGGTGAAGGAATGATGTACGGCACCCCGGCAATCGGGTTCAGCCGTTATCTTGCGCTGTATGGGCTGCAGGCGTGCTGGGTGCTGCTCGGCGGTTATCTGCTGACCCATGCCTATTGGCCATCCAGTTGCCATCCCGACGGTGTGATCAAGGCATATGGGTGCAGCATGCACTTGCCGGAAAATCGCGGCTGGGTGGAAGCGTGCCTGCTGACGTGGCTGTGGTCCACGCCGATTCTGGTGGTGATGGAAATCATCCGCCGCCTGCAAAAGCCCAAGCGGCGCTGACGCTTACTTGCCTTCGGGCATAGGTTCGGCCAGCCGGCCGGTGGCGATCGCGCAAGGCTCTGCAGGTGCCGGCAAGATCGGCCGGGGCAACCGCAGCACCGGCGGCAGATGCACCCCGCATTGCTGTTGTTGCTGCCAAACCGTCCACATGACATTTCCCGCTTGCAAACAAGGCCCGGCAGTGAAGCACTGCGCGTTCCCATCAACGCGGGCCGCAGCTTGCCGTTCCGCTGACAATTTAAATGGCGCGCAAATCCGGCGATCCTGCCCGTCGATCAGCGTTATCCACGCCGAATCATCGCGCCGGAGCTTCGAATTCGTATCGCGATTGCCTATGTTATCAGTTAACGAGAATTCGCCCGTCCGGGCCCGGAGACCACAAGATGTCGTTGCTTGAAGCCCGCAAGACCTACAAGCCCTTCGAATATCCGTGGGCTTACGAGTTCTGGAAGCGGCAGCAGCAGATCCACTGGCTGCCCGAAGAAGTGCCGCTGGGCGAAGACTGCCGTGACTGGGCGCAGAAGATCAGCGACCATGAACGCAACCTGCTGACGCAGATCTTCCGTTTCTTCACCCAAGCCGACATCGAGGTGCAGGATTGCTACCACGAAAAGTATGGCCGGGTTTTCAAGCCGACTGAAATCAAGATGATGCTGA
>JBDLVD010000188.1:0-3379 GCA_039804965.1 Pseudomonadota bacterium | reverse complement strand
GCATATCGGCTGGGCCGTGGAAGCGCGCTGGACATCCTGCTGCTGACCGGCGGATCAATCGCCCCACTGGCCGGGTGGGATATCCCCATTTTCCCGATGAAGGGTGGCGAGATCGTGGAGCGCGGCGTGGGCGCAGGCCCGCAAGTGGCGCGCATCCTGCAAGCGGTTCAGCGCCGCTGGATCGAAGAAGGTTTCCCGCCCCGCGACCGGGTGGAGCAATTGCTGGCCGAGGAACTGAGCCCCCCGGCCTGAACGGTCAGAATTTGTTGTCGCGCGGGAAACCCGTTGGCGGCATCCGGCCCGCTGCACCGCGCGCGACCTTCCACAGGTGGATGTCCTTTTCCGTTCGGGTGCGGCCGGTTTCGCCGCCCATTTCCCACGAAAGACCATCTTCCAGCTTCAGCGTGATCGCATCGGCCAGCCCGCCGCCGCCCGGATCGGCGCGATAGCGTTGCAGCGTCACGCCCTGCCCGCGCGCCATCAATGGCACTTCTTCCAGCGCGAAGACCACCAGCTTCCGGTTGTCCCCCACCACGGCCACGTGATCGTGATCCGCCGCGATCGGGCGGACAACGGACAGCTTGGCCCCGTCTTTCAGGTTGACCACCTGCCGCCCCTTGCGCGTTTCGGCCAGCAGTTCGTCGGTGATGGCGGCAAAGCCCTTGCCGATGGTGCTGGCCAGCAGCAGTTTCTGCCCCGGCCTATGCACGACGATGCCCACGATCTGTGCGGCGGAATCGACTTCCAGCGTGTTGCGGATCGGTTCGCCAAAGCCGCGTGCGCCCGGCAGCTTGTCCGCCCCCACGGTGAAGAAGCGGCCGTCATCGGCCACCAGCAGCAGCTTGTCCGTGGTCTGAGCGTGCAGCGCGAAGCCCGGCGCATCGCCTTCCTTGAACTTGAAATCGGAATCGAGCGGCACGTGCCCCTTGGCCGCACGGATCCAGCCCTTTTCCGAAAGGATCACCGTCACCGGTTCCTTTTCGATCATGGCATCCATGCTGAATTCCACCGTCGGGGCGGCTTCGGCAATGGTGGTGCGACGGCGGCCCAGCCGCGTTTCCGGCCCGTATTCCTTGCGCAGCGCCGAAAGGTCGCGCTTCAGCCGCGTGCGCTGGCGAGCCGGGCTGTCGAGCAGCTTCTGCAATTCTTCGCGTTCAGCCAGCAGCGCATCATGTTCGCGCCGCAGTTCCATTTCCTCCAGCTTGCGCAAGGACCGCAGCCTCATGTTGAGGATGGCTTCGGCCTGCCGGTCGGTCAGCTGGAATTCGGCCATCAGCACGGGCTTGGGTTCATCTTCCCCGCGGATGATTTCGATCACCCGGTCAAGGTTGAGGAAGGCGATGATATAGCCTTCGAGCAGTTCCAGCCGCGCGGCGATCTTGTCCAGCCGGTGCTGGCTGCGCCGTTGCAGGATGTCGATCTGGTGCGCTGTCCAATGGGTCAGCAGTTCATGCAGGCCCATCACCATCGGCGTGCGGGTGGCGTCCAGCACGTTGAGGTTGAGGCTGAAGCGCGTTTCCAGATCGGTCAGCCGGTACAGGCTTTCCTTCAGCAGTTCCGGATCGACGTTGCGGCTCTTGGGCACCAGCACGATGCGGATCTGTTCGTCGCTTTCATCGCGCACGTCTTCGAGGATCGGCAGCTTGCGATCGGCAATCGCCTGCGCGATCTGTTCGATCAGCTTGCCCTTCTGCACCTGATACGGAATTTCGGAAATGACGAGCTGATACTGCCCACCGCCGAGCTTTTCGATCCCGGCTTCGCGATCGGCCTCATCCGGCGATTCCAGGGCGTGGAACCGCCCGCGAACGCGGAAACCGCCACGGCCGGTGCGATAGGCGTGGGAAATCGCCGCCGCGCTGTCCACGATCAGCCCGCCCGTGGCGAAATCAGGGCCGTGGAACAGTTCCATCAGCCGTTCATGGCTGACATGCGGATTGTCGATCAGTTCCAACGTCGCGTCGATCACTTCAGCGACGTTGTGGCTGGGGATGCTGGTGGCCATGCCCACGGCGATCCCCGCCGCGCCATTGGCCAGCAGGTTGGGGAACAGGCCGGGGAAGATTTCCGGCTCTTCTTCCTCGTTGTTGTAGGTCGGCACGAAATTGACGGTGCCTTCATCCAGCCCTTCCATCAGCTGGATGGAAGCGCGGGTCATGCGCGCTTCGGTGTAACGGTAAGCAGCGGCATTATCGCCGTCGATATTGCCGAAGTTGCCCTGCCCTTCCACCAGCGGATATCGCAGGGTGAAATCCTGGGCCAGGCGGACCATCGCATCATAAACCGCCACGTCGCCATGCGGGTGATACTTGCCCAGCACGTCGCCCACCACGCGGCTGCTTTTCTTGAATGCGCTGGACGGGTCCAGTTTCAGCTGCCGCATGGTCCACAGCAGGCGGCGGTGAACCGGCTTCAGCCCATCGCGCAGATCGGGCAGCGACCGGGCCGTGATGGTGGACAGGGCATAGATCAAATACCGTTCGGACAGCGCACTGTCGAACGGGGCATCGACAATCGCGTCGAAAGCATCTTTTTCGTCATCGATTACGCTGACCATGCCACCGCTCTAGCAACAGCGCCCGCCGTGCAACAGCACCCCGGCCAGCCTTTCAACACCCGCGTTGACCTTCAGCCACGCTGCATGTCGTGGCTTTGCGCCGGGATACGCACTTCGATGCCGTCCAGTTCGTCCGCCAGAGTGATCTGGCACGAAAGGCGGCTGGTGCGGCAAGCCCCGGCGGCAAGGTCGAGCATGTCTTCTTCGTCTTCATGTGCGGGCGGCAATTTGCCGAACCATTCGGGCGCGACGATGACGTGGCAGGTGGAACAGGCCATCTGCCCTTCGCACGTCCCTTCCAACGGCATGCCGCTTGCCTGCGCGACGGTCAGCAGGCTGTCGCCCGGCTTGCCTTCGGCGGCAATCTTTTCGCCATCGCGTGTAATGAAGGTGACCCGAATTGCCGTTATCCTTGCTGCGATGCAGCAGCGTTAAGCCATTCGGCAGCTTGTTCAAGCTCCGCGATGGTGGAGTAACGGCCAAAGCCCAGCCGGACGGAGGTGCGCGCCTGTTCCGGGGCAAGTCCGATGGCTGACAGGATGCGGCTGGGCTTGCGCGATTCGCTGGCGCAAGCGGACCCGGCGGAAAAGCACAGCTGACGCAGGTCCGACATCAGCCGCGCTACATCCACCGCTTCGCGGCGAATGTTCAGATTGCCGCGATACCGCGCATCGGCGCTGCCATTCAGCTGCCAATCGGCAAACAGCGCGCGGGCCTTGTCCCACAACGCAGCCACATGTGCCGTATCCTGATCCATCCGCGCCAGCGCCAGTTCCGCCGCCGCGCCCATCCCGGCACACAGTGCGGGACTTAGGGTGCCGG
>JBDLVD010000187.1:0-3395 GCA_039804965.1 Pseudomonadota bacterium | reverse complement strand
CGATCAGCGAAGTCGATCACCGCATCGGGCCTGACGCGCGGATGATAGTGCGCGTGGAACTGTTGCTGCTGGAAGAGGCCTAGGGCGCGTGGACAAATTCGAACGATTGTTTGCGCCCACTTGCAGACATACGACAAATGGAGGACCATTCAGCGGTGAAACGCGCCCACGTCATCGTCCTCACAATGGCCGTCATCGGTACTGGATTTATAGTTGAATCGTATATTGGCTCTACGCACTATCGATTGAATGGCGCTACCTACGCTGTTCCCCACCAATACGAGTTCACGCGTAACTTCAGCGTGCCATGGCTCGCGGGCGTCAAAGGGGTGGATAAGGAACCGGATGAGTCAGTGTGGCTCTTGCTTCCGGCCTCTGAACTTTCCAGCAATGTGCAGAGTTATAGGCGCTTTTTTCACGGCTATTCGAGCGATGTTGAAGCCGACATGGTGGTCAATGTGCTTGGCGGAAAGGAAGCGCGCGAGTTTCCTGCTGATCGGAGCGGCGACATAACGAAGGTTCGTCAGGAACTCTTCAACCGTGGACTTCGACAGCGTGACCCCATGACCGGTTGGGATCGGATATATTGGCTCGTCGGCGGGAAGGGGACGCCGGGACAGGGCAGTTCCCTTTTCTACCTCATTCCCCGCGACGGTGTTGAAAGCCTACCGGACAACTGGCGAGTTCCGTCATGCCAAGGTTCGCCAGATATCAATGGGCATGAAAGGGTCGATTGTAGCTTCACCATTAGCGACAAGGGCCTGACTTTCGATTTCACGCTGCGCCAAGAGAATCTCGGTTCTGCCAACCGTATTCCTGCTTACGTTTTGAATCGTTTAAAGGGCTGGCGAGCCTAAGCGTCAACGTCCGCTTCCCACCAATCTCGGTCGTTTCGCGCACCGCTGAATTTGTCCGCGTCGCCTAGTACCCGCGCGCAAGGTCCACTTGCGCCTCCAGCGCCTGCCCTGCCCGCCAGCGCAGGCAATTTGCAACAAACCGGTCCGCAGCCCGTCGCTGGCTGGCAGGGGTGGGAATGCCGGACAGGTGCATGGTGATGTGGGCGTTGGGCACGTCCCACAATTCGTGATCCGCCGGCAGCGGTTCGGGATCGGTCAAATCCAGCATTGCCCCGGCAATCGCCCCGCTGCGCAGCGCCCGGATCAGCGCGGGCTGATCGATGCAGTCAGCACGGGCAAAGTTCACGATTACCGCATCGCGTTTCATCGCGGCCAGTTCGCCCACGCCGATGATGCCCGCCGTCTGCGGTGTGCCCGGCAAGGCCAGCACGATCCAGTCGAACGTGGGCAGTTGCGCGCGCCAGTCCAAGGTGCTGCGGCTGCCAATGGCGACGGTTTCCACGCCGAAGCCAGCCAGCATCCGTTCCACCGCCTGCCCGATTGCGCCATGCCCCAGCAACAGCGCCCTGCTGCCTGACAGTTCGCGCGTGCCGGGCGGGATGGCCAGCCACTCGTGCCGGTCCTGCGCGCGGACAACGTTGCGATAATCCTTGGCGACAGCAAGCATCCCCATCACCGCGAATTCCGCCACCTGCACGGCCGTCAGTCCCGATCCGCAGGTCAGCGCCACTCCGCGCTGCTGCATGTCTGCCAACGGCATCCAGTCGACCCCGGCGTAGTTGGTATTCAGCCAGCGCAAACCTTGCGCGGCAGAAATCGCCTGCAGCGGCGCGGCTTTTTCATGCAGGTCGAACCAGCCGATTTCCGCCGCAGGTGCCAGCGCCTGCATTGTTTCCGGGCTATCCCACCAGTGCACGTTCAGCCATTCCGGCAGGCGCCCGTCGAGCAACGGCCGGACCCGTTCGGGCAGAACAGCGCAAGTCAAAGCTTCCACTCCCAGCCGAGCGGATCGCCATCCATCACCTCGACCCCCATGGCAGCCAGTTCGTCCCGAATCGCGTCGGACGTGGCAAAATCCTTGGCAGCGCGTGCTGCCTTGCGCCGGGCCAGTGCCTCGTCCACTTGCGCCATGTCGGCAACCGCCGCCTTCGGCCGCAGACGCAGATCGGCGCGGTCCAGCACCAGCAGGTTAAGCCCCAGCACGGCGTCCATCGCCGCCAGCGCTTGCAGGCGATGCGCGGCATCGACTTTCTTCATCGCCAGCAGTTCTTCCACCACGGTCAGCGCCACCGGGGTGCCCAGATCATCGGTGATCGCCGCTTCGAACCGCTGGAGCAGCGGCATGGTGATGCCATCCGCCTGCGCGCGCGCTTCGGCCAGTGTCCAGCCGCCAGCAGGCGCGGCAGGCAGTTCACCAGCCTGATCCCGCAAGGCCTGCGCCGCGATCAGCATCCGCTTCAGCCGGACCAGCGCCGCGCC
The DNA here is from genome assembly GCA_039804965.1 of Pseudomonadota bacterium. Taxonomy (GTDB): domain Bacteria; phylum Pseudomonadota; class Alphaproteobacteria; order Sphingomonadales; family Sphingomonadaceae; genus Croceibacterium_C. Next base: position 1,059 of record JBDLVD010000187.1, on the reverse strand, counting down.
AAGCCCATCCCAGCTGAATTCCAGTTCGCTGCGATAATGGGCCTGCAGGCACATCAGGCGATAGGCCAGCGGGTGATAGCCCTTGTCGATCAGCAATTGCAGCCGCAGGAACTCGCCGCTCGACTTGCTCATCTTCCCGCTGCGTTCGACCAGAAAGTTGTTGTGCATCCACAGCTTCGCGCCGGAATTGGCAGGGTCCGCCAGTGACCCCGCGCAGCAGAACGCCTGATTCTGGGCGATCTCGTTCGGGTGATGGATTTCGCGGTGGTCGATCCCGCCGGTGTGGATATCGAACGGGAAGCCGAGCAACTGCCCGCTCATCACCGAACATTCCAGATGCCAGCCCGGAGCGCCTCGGCCCCACGGGCTGTCCCATTCCATCTGCCGCTTTTCGCCCGCCGGGGTCTTGCGCCAGATGGCAAAGTCGGCGGCGTTGCGCTTGCCTTCGACCTTTTCGATGCGCCCTTCACCTTCGTCAGTCGCAGCGCGGGCGAGCCGGCCATAGTCGGCAACGGTGGACACGTCGAAATAGAGCCCGCTGTCGAGCTCATAGCAGTGCTTCGCAGCGATGCTTTGCGCAAACTCGATCATCGCCGGGACGTAATCGGTGGCGATCGACCAGTGCGCCGGCTGGCGGATATTCAACGCCTTGATGTCGGCCCAATAGGCTTCGGTATAATGCCGGGCGATGTCCCAGATGCTCTGCGCACGTTCCGCGGCAGCCTTTTCCAGCTTGTCTTCACCCGCGTCGGCATCGTCGGTCAGGTGGCCGACATCGGTGATGTTGATCACATGGGTCAGCTTCAGGCCCTGAAAGCTCAGCACCCGGCCCAGCACGTCGGCAAAGACATAGGCCCGCATGTTGCCGATGTGCGGATAGTTATAAACCGTCGGCCCGCAGGTATAGACGCGCGCTTCGCCGGGGTGGACGGGCTGGAACAGTTCCAGCTGGCGGGTCAGGCTGTTGAAGAGCTTGAGGGGCGTTGTCATGCGCGGGGACTTAAGCCGGCTGATCGCCGCGTCAAGCCGCGGCGCAGGCGATGCTGACAGCGATCCCGC
>JBDLVD010000186.1:0-3426 GCA_039804965.1 Pseudomonadota bacterium | reverse complement strand
CACCGGCAGGGTAATCCACGCGCACGCCGCCAAGGGTCATGGTTGCCGGTTCCGGTTCCCAGAACCCTTCCGCGCCATAGCCCTGATCCAGCGTCATCCGCGCCAGCCCCGCATCGCGGCAGAAATCGAGCATGGCTTCGGTCTGTTGCAGGCCGTCGAGTTCAAGCCCCTTGATCGCGCAATCGACGCCCTGATCGACCAGCGTCATGGTGATTTCGAACGCGAATTTTCCCTTGCGGGTCGAGAGCATTTTCCGCAGCGGTTCCACCATCGCGAACAGGCGCGGATCGAGCACATGGCATTCGCGCAGATCGATCAACTGATGCGACCCGCCTTCGTTGAAGCCGATCACCGCCCGGCCTCCGCCATTGATCGCGCGCATGGTGGCGCGGCGGCGGGTGCGTGGCGGCGAGAGGTGCACCGGCGCGAACGTTTCCGTCACCAGCCCCTGCCCTTCGGCCGCATACAGCACGCGTTCGGTAACGAACCCGGCGAGCGACGCATCGTCCAGCTGCTGCAATTCGCATCCGCCGCAGCGGGCAAAATGGCGGCACGGCGGCGGCACATGGTGCGACCCGTGGGTCAGCGTGCCATCGGCAGCCACAAGATCCCCCGGCGCGGACAGCGGCACATGGCGGCCTGACGCCGTGACGCCATCGCCCTTCGCGGCAACGCGCAGGACTTCTTCGGTTTCGGGCACGGTCTGATTTTCGGTCACTGGTTCGATTTCGATTGAGGTGGCAGCTACAGGGCGGCGGCGTAGGCGTCCCCAAGCCGGGCCGCAAGCGCGCTGGCGGTAAACGGCCCTGCCGCCATCCGCGCGGCGCGGGCATGCAACCACACCCCTTCGCAGGCGGCAGCGAAGGCATCGGCCCCGGTGGCAAGCCGGCTGGCAATGGCGCCCGCCAGCACGTCACCTGTTCCGGCGGTGGAAAGCCAGCCCGATCCCGGCGGTGCCAGCACCAGACGGCCATCGGGCGCTGCGATCACGGTGTCTGCCCCCTTGGCGACAACGACCATCCCGCCTGAACGCGCAAGTGCCAGCGCGCGCTGCGGTTTGGTCCCTTGCCCGTCCAGCCCGAAGCTGCGTTCCAGCGCGGTCAGTTCCCCGCCGTGCGGTGTAACAATACGCGGCGCGGCGTGGGCTGCACAGGCAGCAGGGCCAAGCAGCATCAACGCGTCGGCATCCAGCACGGCCGGATGCCCGGCAGCAAGGACAGTGGAGAGCCGTGCAAGCGATGTGGCATCGCGGCCCAGCCCGGGGCCGATCAGCACCGCACCGATCCGTTCATCCGAAACGGCCTGTTCCAGCGGTCGGCTATCCTGCACCAGATCGCTGGGCACGGGACCGGCATGATCGGACAGCAGCTTCACATAGCCCGCGCCTGCAAGCTGCGCCGATTGCGCCGCAAGCAGCGCGGCGCCGGGCATTTCCCCGCCGATCACGGCCAGCAGGCCGCGTGTGTACTTGTGGGCGAGAGGCCCGGGCATCGCGAAAGCGGGGCGCGGAAGCGCCTGCGCCGCGCCAGCCACTGGCGCCACTCCGACATCGACAAGCCGCAAGGTGCCCATTGTTGCGGCGCCCGGCAGCAGGAAATGCGCCAATTTCCATGCGCCAAGCGCCACGGTCAGCTGGAACGTGGGCAGGCTTTCGTTCAGCGGTGCGCCGCTGTCGCTTTCGATCCCGCTGGGCAGGTCGACCGCAATGCGCACCGGATGCTGCACGGCGAGGCACTGCAACAGGGCCAGCATTTCCGGCGAGAGAGGACGGGCAAGACCGCTGCCGAACAGGCAATCTACCAGCACCCCGCCCGCCGCATCTTGCACCAGCGGCGCGGTACAGCGGGCACGAGCAGCCTGTGCAGCGGGGGTGGCCGGATCGGCAGCCGCGATGACGCGGACTGTGGCACCCCGCCGGTGCAATTCGCGCGCAATGACATAGCCATCGCCGCCGTTGTTGCCGGGGCCACACAGCACGGTGACAGGGCGATGGGCCGCCACGCGCCACACCAGATCGGCCACGCCGATCCCGGCGCGTTCCATCAGGCTTTCAACCGATTGCCCGCTGTCGATCAGCGCCTGTTCGCCCGCGCGCATCTGCGCCACGGTCAGGATCTGGTTACTGTGCGGCATTGCCCGTGTTCGCCGGCAGGCGATAGCGATCGCCCGCCACGCTCACCTCGATCCCGCCTTGCGCCATGGCCACCTGCGCCACGTCAGCCCCGTCGGCTGCGGCGACACCGTGGCCATCAGTCAGCACGGTGAAACGGCGGAAGGCACCTTGATCGCTACGAACGACGAGGACGAGATCGCCCCCGTCCTTCACCCGTTCCACCCAGCAGGTGCGGGTGAACGTAGCAGCGCCGGCCAATGCACATTCGATACGGCTGGCATCGTCAGCCGCAGGCACGGGCGTTTCCCCTGCCCCGCCGCACGCGGCGAGCGACAGCAGAAGAAGCGCCGCGCCCTTACGCATTGCGCTTCTGGATCTGGGTCACGTCGCGCACCGCACCGCGGGCGGCGCTGGTCGTCATCGCGGCATAGGCCTGCAGCGCAGCCGAAACCTTGCGTGGGCGTTCCTTGGCCGGTTGCCAGCCCTTCGCCGCCTGTGCCTGTCGGCGGTGCGACAGGACTTCGTCCGTCACCGCGAGGTGGATGGTGCGGCCGGGGATGTCGATTTCGATGATGTCGCCTTCTTCCACCAACCCGATGTTGCCGCCTTCCGCCGCTTCGGGCGAGGCATGGCCGATCGACAGGCCTGAAGTGCCGCCGGAGAAACGCCCATCGGTCAGCAGGGCGCAGGCCTTGCCCAGCCCCTTCGACTTCAGATAGCTGGTGGGGTAGAGCATTTCCTGCATGCCCGGCCCGCCCTTCGGCCCTTCATAGCGGATCACCACCACGTCCCCCGCCACGATCTGGCCGGTCAGCACTGCGGTCACCGCCGCGTCCTGACTTTCATAGACCTTGGCCGGGCCGGTGAATTTCAGGATGCTGTCATCCACCCCGGCGGTCTTCACGATGCAACCGTCGAGCGCGATATTGCCATAGAGCACGGCCAAGCCGCCATCCTGACTGAAGGCGTGTTCCTTGCTCCGGATCACGCCGTTTTCACGGTCGAGATCCAGTTCCTTCCACCGGCGATCCTGGTTGAAGGCGACCTGCGTCGGCACGCCGCCGGGTGCGGCCTTGTAGAATTCCTGCACGCTGGGGGTATCGGTGCGGCTGATGTCCCACTGGTTCAGCGCATCGCCCAAAGTGCGGCTGTGCACGGTCGGCAGGTTGGTGTGCAACAGGCCGGCGCGTTCCAGCTGGCCGAGGATGGCATAGATGCCGCCCGCGCGGTGGACATCTTCCATGTGCACGTCGGCCTTGGCCGGGGCGACCTTGGACAGGCACGGCACGCGGCGGCTCAACCGGTCAATATCG
>JBDLVD010000185.1:0-3463 GCA_039804965.1 Pseudomonadota bacterium | reverse complement strand
ATCGAAAGTTCGATCCGCCGCATTCTCGACAGCGAATATGCCCACTTGCAGATCATCGTCGCGGATGACGGATCGAAGGACCGGACCAGCCCCATAGTGGCCGCCACCTTCGGCGCAGACCCGCGGGTGACGCTGATGACGCTGGCCAACGGCGGCAAGGCCGCCGCGCTCAACCGCGCGCTGCGGATTGCCCGGGGGGACATCATCGTCGCGCTGGACGCCGATACGCAGTTCGAACCGCAGACGATTGCCCGGCTGGTCCGCTGGTTTGCCGATGACAGCATCGGCGCGGTCGCGGGCAATGCCAAGGTCGGCAACAGGGTAAACCTGGTCACCCGTTGGCAGGCCGTCGAATATGTCACCGCGCAGAACATCGAACGCCGCGCACTGACCGCTTTCGACGCGATCATGGTCGTGCCCGGCGCAGTCGGCGCATGGCGACGCGAGGCGCTGGACGATGTCGGCGGCTATCCCGAAGATACGCTGGCGGAAGATCAGGATCTGACAATCGCCATCCAGCGCAAGGGCTGGAAAATCGCCTATGACGAAGATGCCGTGGCATGGACCGAAGCGCCCGAAACATTCCGCGCGCTGGCGCGGCAGCGGTTTCGCTGGTCCTTCGGCACCCTGCAATGCCTGTGGAAGCACCGCGAAGTGCTGCGGATCGGACGCCCCAGCGGGCTGGCGCTGATCGGCATCCCGCAGGCGTGGCTGTTCCAAATCGTCTTCGCCGTCATTTCCCCCGCAATCGATCTGGCGCTGGTGGTCTCCATCGCAGGCACCGCGATGCGCGTGGCGCAGCACGGCTGGGCGCAAACGCAAACCGACGTGTTGCGAATGGGGATGTACTGGCTGTCCTTCACAGCCATCGATCTGGCCTGCGGCTGGACCGCGTTCCATTTCGACGAACGCGAGCGGCGCTATCCGATGTTCCTGCTGCTGGCGCAGCGGTTCATCTATCGCCAACTGATGTATTCGGTGGTGATCCGGGCAGTCGATTCCGCTCTGGCGGGGCTGGTGGTCGGCTGGGGCAAGCTGGAACGCACCGGGCGGGTAGCCACCACGTCCTGACCTTGACCAGCCGCTGCCTGAGGCTTTCGGTCTTCGACTGGAGCGTCAGGCGGCGGTTGGCAGGCGGCGCGGGCCGCTGGCACTGGACCTTCCGCCGCCGACCAGCGTCTGCAAGTCGATCAGTGCGCGCGGCAGGGCCATCCCCGGGGTCGCCGCGATATAACGCGACACCCACAACGGGGCGTATTTTTCCTTGTAGGCGCGCAGTCCTTCGAACCCATACAGCGTTTCGCCGTGGCGATAGACCAGGGCGCCGATCTTGGCCCACGCCGGGGCCAGTTGGCGGGCGCCGATGCCTGACAGCGGGGCCAGCCCCAGATTGAAGCGCGCAAAGCCTTCTTCCCGCCCCCACGCCATCAGGCTGGCGAACAGGAAATCCATCGTGCCGTAAGGGCTGCCGGGCAGATGGCGCATCAGGTCCACCGACAATTCCTGCCGTCCTTCGGTCGCCCAGATGTTGGCAAACGCGACGATCCGCCCTTCCACGCGGACAATCGCATGGTCAAAACGGTTCAGGTAAACCGGGTCGAAGCGGCCCACGCTGAAGGCCTTTTCCCCGCGCCCCTTCTGCGCCAGCCATTCGTCCGACACCCGGCGCAGTTCCGGCAGCAATTCGGCCACATGTTCGCGGCCAACGATTTCGAACTGCGCGCCTTCGCGCACCGCGCGCCCCACGGCATAGCGCAAGGGCCGCGCATCCGGGCCTTTCAGGCTGAAACGGGCAAGGTCGACATGGGCTTCTTCGCCATATTTGATGATCTGCAAACCCATGTCGATCGCCAGTGGCAGCGCCTCGGCGCACATCTGGTAGAACAGCACACGCCCGCAGGCCGCATCGGCCAGTTCGCGCAGCCGCCACATCAGTTCCGGCCAGCCGGCTTCCGGCCCCACCGGATTGCCCATCGCGATCCAGCTGCTGCCCTGCACCTGATACATCAGGAAACAGCTGCCATCGTCGCTGGCAAGGAACCGCTTGTCCCCGGTGAAGCACAAGTGCGCATCGGACCGCACCGCATGGTGCAGCGCCCGTTCCAGCGTCGCTTCCAGTTCGGGCGCGTGGGTATGCGGCATCGCGGGGTGAGCCACAGGATTGAACCACCATGCCACCGCATAGGCGGTGACCAGCACGGCGGCGCCAAGGCTTGCCCGCAAAAACCGCGATGGATCGCCATGCCACGCAAACGACCACCACAGATCGTTGCTGTAATCGAACTGCTTGAACGCCATGAAACCCAGCCACGACGATAGCAGCACGATCCCGGCGATCGCCGCCACCCATGCGGCCGACAGCGATTGCACGGTAATCGCGCTGCGCCGGTAGAAGCAGGGACGGGCCAGCTGCAAGATACCCGCCAGCGACAGCAGCAGGATCGCCTCTTCGTAATCGAACCCCTTGGCGAGCGAGAACAGCGCGCCCGATACCAGCAGCATCCGCGCCGCGTGGAACGCGCCGTCCAGACGCCGGTACAGCGATGGCGCCAGCAACAGCAGCGCGGTGCCCGAAAGGCTGGCCGCAAAGTGCGATGCTTCCACGAAGGGCAACGGCACGATGGCTCGCAAAGCCATCAACCGGGGCGACAGTGCGGGCATCGAACCTGACAGCAGCAGCACCCCGCCGCCCACCACGGCCAACCCGGCCAGCAGGCGCGGAATTGCCGCCGACGCGATCAGGCCGCCAGCGTCGCCAAGTGCCGACAACTGCCGGTGCCAATGCTGCCGTTCGTTTGCCAGCAGCAGCAAGGCCGCCAACGCCAGCGGAAGCAGGTAATAGACGATGCGGAACGCGATCAGGCTGGCCACCAGTTGCGGCTGCGCGATGGTGGACAGGGCCGCCAGCATCACCGCCTCGAACACGCCGACACCGCCGGGAACATGGCTGAACAGCGCGATCACCACGGCCAGCAGGTAAGCGGCGAACAGCAGCGGAAACAGCGCCAGCGGCGCGGCGGGAACCAGCACGAACAGCGCGCCGCTGGCCGCCAGCAGATCGACCATCGCCACCGCGCACATGGCCAGAAACATCCCCGTTCCGGGCAAAGGCATCCGCCATTGTCGAAAGCTGATTTCCCGCCGGGTCCGCAGCGCCAGCAAAGCGGCCGCCATCGCCCCCAGCACCGTCAGACCGGCGGCACGCTGCACGCCAAGCGAAATGGCCACCCCCGGCACGGCAATCGCCAGCGGATGCAGCGCCAGCACGGCCGCCGCCGTCACGAATACGCCGATCCAGAATGTCACGCTGGCTACCGCGATCACGCTGGCCACTTCGCCCCGGCGCAGGCCGGCGGCGGAATAGACGCGCAGGCGCGCCGATCCCCCGGTCAGCCAACCAAGGCCGAGGTTGTGGCTGAGTGTATAGCTGGTGAAAGATGCCAGCGCAGCCGTCCGATATGGC
>JBDLVD010000184.1:0-3491 GCA_039804965.1 Pseudomonadota bacterium | reverse complement strand
AACAATCGACCGGGCCGATGGCAGACAAGGATGAAGAAGCTGCCGACCGGCGGTTCCTCCAGACTTTTCAGCAAGGCATTCGCGGCGGATTTTTCCAGATCGTCTGCCGGGTCGATGATGATCGCGCGCCTGCTGCCCAGCGTGGGGCGGGTGTTCAGCCGATGCTGCATCGCGCGCACCTGATCGACAGAGATGCTCCGCTTGCGCTGGTAGGGCTTGCCTTCCTCGCGCTTCTTTTCGTCATCCGGCGTGGCGGGGAGAGGTTCGAGCGTGAGAATGTCGGGGTGATCGCCAACGGGCTGTGCGATCCCGGGTTCCGCCACGAGTTCCCGCGCTGCGGCAAGGGCGAAACCGGCCTTGCCGATCCCGCGCCGTCCGGCCAGTATCCACCCGTGATGCATGCGCGGCCCAGCCAGCGCCGCGCGCCATTCGCGCCATGGCGCATCGTGGCCCTGAAAGATCATGCCAGCCGGCCGATCGCAGCGAGAACCTGCTGGTGGATGGCATCTGGATTGCCTGCGCCATCGATGGTGACAAACCGCGCGGGATCGGCTGCCGCCATGCGGGCAAATTCTGCCGCAACGCTGGCATGATAGGCTTGGCCACGCCCGCCGATCGCATCGCTGATCCCGCCATCGCGTGCAGCAAGGCGTGCCTGCGTCACAGCGGGGGGCACGTCGAACAGCAGCGTCAGATCCGGCAGCAGGCCGCCTGATCCCACGCGATGAAGTTCCAGCAGGTCCGCATCGTCCAATCCGCCACCGCCGCCCTGATAGGCGCGTGAAGAATCGAGAAAGCGGTCACAGATCACCCAACTGCCGCGGTCCAGCGCGGGGAGAATTGCCTGCGCCACGTGATCCGCCCGCGCCGCGGCGAACAGCAACGCTTCCGCCCGCGCACCCCAGCCTTCACCGGGAGGGGCAAGCAGCAACGACCGGATCGCTTCCGCGCCCGGCGTCCCGCCCGGTTCCCGCGTCAGCAGCACATCGATCCCGCGTGCGCGCAAGGCATCGGCCAGCATCCGGGCCTGGGTGCTTTTGCCCGCCCCTTCCCCGCCTTCCAGCGTAATGAACCTGCCGCGTGTCATGTGAACATGCCTGCGACGCCGTTGACCAGCCGCTGCAACAGGTTGGCCTGCGCGACGTCCTGTGCGGCCAGCAACGGGATATTGTGCGGCGGATGTCCGGGCGATTCGACATAGAGCCACGCCACACGCTGCCCCTTGCGGATCGGCGCGGCCACAGGTCCACGATACCGGATCGACAGTTTCAGGTTGTCTTCCTGCCCCATCGGCACGCTGGCAAGGACCGGCGGCCCTGTTACCAGTTGTACGGTTGCGGCATCGCCATCCTGCACTTGTGCCTGCCCGACAGACGTGGCGCCCGGCAGCACTGTGCGGGTGGAGAAGGAATCGAAACCCCACCGCAGCAGATCGCGCGCGGTCTTGTCGCGAATCGGGGCGGTCGGCGCGGCGGCGATCACCATGATCAGCCGCCTTCCGCCCCGCTCCGCCGAACCGAGGAAGTTGTAGCCGGCCTGCCGGGTGTACCCAGTCTTGATCCCGTCCGCGCCATCGACAACGCCAGTCACCGGATCGTGGTTGGACTGGGAGATGTTCTGATAGGTCATGCCGCGATGGCCGAAGAAGCGGTGGTAAAGGTCCGGGAACCGGACCACCAGCGCCTCGCCCAGAATGGCCAGATCACGCGCACTGGTGAAAGTGCGGCCTTCATCCGGCCAGCCATTGGGCGTGCCGAAATGCGTATCGCGCATCCCCAATTCCTGGGCATTGGCATTCATCAGCCGCAGCCATGCATCGGTGCTGCCGACCGCTTCCTGCGATACGACCACGGCAGCATCGTTGGCCGAAACGGTGGTGATGCCCAGCAGCAACTGGCCGATCGTCACCCGGTCCCCTGCCTTGAGGAACATGGTGGAGCCTTCGTTCCACCACTTCTTCTGCAATTCCGGGCTGATCACCACTTGCTTGTCAGGGTTCAGGTGCCCTTCGTGCACCAGCTTGAACGCGGTGTACGCGGTCATCACCTTGGTGACCGATGCTGGCACGAAGCGACGGTTTTCCTCCCGCGCATATAGTGTCTGGCCGGTGGAAAGGTCCACCAGCAGCGCCACCGGCACATCGTCGGGAACCGGGGCTGGCAGGGCTGCGCCGTGTGTGCGGACTACCGGATTCGCCATGCGTGGCGGCGGCGCGGGGGCAATCGTGGTGCCGCCATTGTCGGCAGGCAGGGGCGCGGCCCCGGCCGCACCAAGCGAACAGGCTGCGATTATCGCAATGCCAAGAGAAACACGCTTCAAGCCAACTCCCGCCACCGGAGCGGCGGGCGCCCTACCCCATCAACCGCTCGTGAAGATTCGCGCATCGCTATAGCCCGCGGCCCGCACCTTGGCGAGCGAGGCTTCGGCTGCGCTGTGGGTGGAAAATGGCCCAGTCCGCACGCGCCAGAGATTGCCGCTGCGCGATACCGAACCGCCTACGGCATGAGCGGCCTTGTTGGCCTTGTCCGCTGTTGAAAAGGCCCCGGCCTGCACCACCAGCCCATGCGCCAATGCGGGCTGGGCCGTGCGAGGGGCAGAGGCTTGAACGGAAGGTGCCGGTTTCGCACGAGCTGCCGGTGGTGCAGCCGTGGCGACCGGCGCCGGAACAGGTGTCGGGACAGGCAGCTTGGCCGCCGCAGTCATCGCCGGCCTGGCTTGCGGTCTTGCCGGCGGCCGCACAGCCGGAGACGAACTCGCAGGTGCAGCAGGGGATACCACTGCCACGCCCGCTGCGCCCGGAAGCTTGCGCTTCAGCACGGTCACCAGCGACATCGGGGTATCCATGCGAGGGGCCACCGCTTGCCCTGCCCGCAATTGCGCGCGCTGGTCTTCCGGCGGGTTGACGCGGCGGACGCGCACCGGGGTTCCCGGCGCGGCCTGCAACTGCGCCAATGCGCCTGCTGACAGCGCGACCAACTGGTTGCTGTCCATCGGCCCGCGTCGCTCCACCCGCAGAAGGATCGTCCGCCCGGTGTTAAGTGAGGTGACTTCGACATAGCTTGGCAGCGGCAAGGTGTGGTGCGCGGCGCTGACGCCCTGCCCGCCCGCCTGATCCGCCGCCAGATAGCCGACGGCGTCGTAATTCATCACGTCCTCAGGTTTATAAGCCGTGCCCTGCACGCTGTAAGGCGCGCCGGTGATCGACGGATAGTCCGCTTCCGGCCCGTTCGCACGCAATGGAGTGGCCTGCCCGCCAGGGCTGGGGGCAGAGGCAAGGCCATCGTCGCCGCCCCCCGACAGGCCACAGGCGGCAAGCGCCAGCGGCAGGATCAGGACAAGCGCAGCGCCAGATCGGGGCGGCGAACGGAATTCAACGGGCAATTTCATCTGCAAGCAACCCCACACTCATCGCGTAGTAGTTCGAGCAGTTATATTCGAGGATAACCCTATAATTCTCGGTTAAGAGGTATCCGGGTGCCGCCGGGCCATCG
>JBDLVD010000183.1:0-3492 GCA_039804965.1 Pseudomonadota bacterium | reverse complement strand
GGTGGAAACCGGGAAGCTGCTGCGCCAGACGGTGCGCGATACGCAGGACGAAAACGGCCAGACCGGGTCGGGCCGCTTTTCCGCTTCGATCATCCTTGCCGGCCAGATCAAGGGCATGGAACCGCGCCTGTTCATGATCTACCCCGAAGGCAACTTCATCGAAGCCAGTTTCGACACGCCCTTCTTCCAGATCGGCGAAACCAAATATGGCCGTCCGATCCTGTTGCGCGGGTATGATCGGGGCATGAGTTTCGAAGATGCGGCCAAGCTGCTGATGGTCAGTTTCGATTCCACGCTGAAGGCCAACCTGTCGGTGGGCTTGCCGCTGGATCTGCTGGTGGTGGAACGCGATAAATTCGAGCCGTTGCACGAACGGCGGATCGAACATAACGATTCGTATTTCGAAGCGATCTCAAGCAGCTGGAGCGAGGCATTGCGCACCGCATTCCACTCGCTCCCGGACTATAGTTTCTATCAGCCTGCCAGATAGACCAATGGTCTAGGTGATACTACCTAAATAGCTAATTTATCAGTATTCTTGCGTATAAGCTCCACCGTTTTGGAGGGTTCTTTTCCTTACGGTTTGTCCCTAATTCTCCTGCTTACATCGATGCAATGGTTCTGGTTTGGGGGAACCTTCGCAAGCGGGTCGCGAAAGAATAGGGCAAGAATCTCGGCATGGATCATATCACCCTGCATATCGTGGGTGGCGAAAGCCGCTCGAGGGCGGAACAGGCTCGCGTGGCCTTTTCCCTCGGTCATCATGCCGAGGTCTATACTGACCTCGACGAACTGATGGCGCGTCCGCCGCGTGAAGGTATCCTGCTGCTGGCAGACGAACTGGTCCCGGGCTTCCCGCTCGATCAGATCGAACGGCTGGCCGATCGCGGGGTGTGGTTGCCGATCGTGGTTACCGCGACCGAACCGACCGCCGACCGCGCCGTGAACGCGATCAAGGGCGGATCGATCGACTATCTTGCCCTGCCGCTGGAACCGACCGCCATTGCCGGCAAGATGCCGCAGCTGATCAAGGAAGCGACCGATCAGGCATCGTCGCGCCGCCGGCTGATCGAAGCGCGCGGGCAGATGTCGCGCCTCAGCCGCCGGGAATCCGAAGTGCTGCAACTGCTCAGCGCCGGGTCTTCCAACAAGGAAATCGCCCGCCGTCTGGAAATCAGCCCGCGCACGGTGGAAATCCACCGCGCCAACATGATGAGCAAGCTGGGCGCCAACCACGCCGCCGATGCGATCCGCACCTGGCTTGATGCGCGGGTGAATGCTCCGGCCTTGCCGCTGCCCCGTTCGGAAGGACAGGAAGGCGGCAGTCTGGTGCAGGAAGAATCGGTCCAGTTCGGCTGAATTGCGGCTCAGCGGCAGAAGCCAGATCCGCTGAGCACCCCTTCCAGATGCAGATGATCGGCATGGGCCGCGTTGTATTGCGGCCCCAGTACCGTTGCAAACCGCTTGCAGGCGCTTTGCTGCACCGTGCGCAGGAACTGCCGTTCGGCGGCTGATCCGCCGTCCCACCCGCCCTTGACGGTTATGCGGCGGCCATCGGCCAGCACAAACCCCGACACATCGATCGCAGCCGCCGTGGCATGGCCGGACCGGCGCGACGTGCCCGCGACATTGCGGCACGAATAACTGCCGAATGTCTCGATCCGGCTCAGCGGCGATCCCATGATCTGCCGCGCCGCACGGTCTGCCCCGAATTGCGCCCACCCGGCGAATACCTGGCTGACAGCGCAAGTTACCGGCCCCAGATTGCCGATCTGCAGGGGCGCCCCGTCGGTATGCAGCGCCGAAAGCTGCACCGTATTCAGCGTGCTGCATCCTTGCCCGGTGTACCTGTCGGGCAGGGCGGCAAAGCTGGCACCGGTGCGGCCAAGCGCGCTGAGGCATTGCCCGGCGTCCCTGCCGCGTACCGGCGCGCCCGATCCGCGTTTGCCCGATTGCGGCAAGGCGGAACATCCTGCCAGCAACACGGCGCTTGTCATTGCAAGGCATGTCAGGGGGAGGGCGATCATGCTGCGCATCATGTCGGAAACTACCTGCCCGGGTGCGAAAAGTCGCGCATTTTGACGGATTTGTGCGTCACCGATGTGCTGGTCGTATCGAAAGTAACCGCAATCGCGATTGACTCCTGCGGTGCCGGTTGTAGGTGCGGCGCCGGGCCACGCGGTCCCAACGCCGCGCGTGCTCTCTGTAAGGAGAGAATACATGACTGTTGAACCTACGCTCCGTCCCGAGCGCCCCTTTTTCTCGTCCGGTCCGACTGCCAAGTTCCCTGGCTGGTCGCTCGACAAGATCAACACCGAATCGCTGGGCCGTTCGCACCGGGCATCCTATCCCAAGGGTCGCCTGAAGTACGCGATCGACCTCTCGCGCGAACTGCTCGGTCTGCCTGACGATTACCTGATCGGCATCATGCCCGGTTCCGATACCGGCGCCCTGGAATGTGCGATGTGGACGATGCTGGGCGCCCGCCCGGCCACCGTCGCTGCCTGGGAAAGCTTCGGCAACGTCTGGATTCAGGATGCCGCCAAGCAGCTCAAGCTGCCGAACCTGCAGGTTCTCGATGCCGATTATGGCCAGATCCCCGACCTGACGCAGGTTCCGCAGGACAACGACGTTGTCTTCACCTGGAACGGCACCACCAGCGGCGCGAAGATCGCGAACACCGACTGGCTGGCTCCGGGCCGCGCCGGCCTTGCCATCAACGATGCCACCAGCGCCGTGTTCGCGATGGAAATGGATTGGGCCAAGCTCGATGCCACGACCTTCAGCTGGCAGAAGGTGATGGGTTCGGAAGCGCAGCACGGGATGCTGATCCTCAGCCCCAAGGCCATCGAACGGATCGAAAGCTACGATCCCGAATGGCCGCTGCCCAAGCTGTTCCGCATCAAGAAGAAGGGCAAGCTGGACCGCGCCATCTTCGAAGGCGCGACCATCAACACCCCGTCGATGCTGGCGACCGAAGATTACATCGCGGCGCTGGAATGGGCCAAGGCGATCGGTGGCCGCAAGGCGCTGTTCGAACGCGCCAATGCCAATGCCAAGACGGTGCAGGACTGGATCGACGCCACGACTTACGTCCGCAACATGGTTGCAGACCCGGCGCAGCGCACCAACACCGGCGTGTGCATGGTGTTCCAGGGCGATTGGTACGAAAGCCTCTCGGCTGAAGATCAGGCCGCCGTACCGAAGAAGATCGCGTCCAAGCTGGAAGGCATGGGCATCGGTTACGATTTCAACGGCTACCGCGATGCTCCGCCGTCGCTGCGTATCTGGTGCGGCGCGACCGTGGAACGTGAAGACGTTGCCCGCCTGCTGCCGTGGATCGAATGGGCTTACGAAGGCCTGAAGGCAGAAGCCTCCGTCGCTGCATAAGCGACCTGTGACGGTGGCCCTGCCATGCCGGCGGGGCCACCGGTCCACTCCGTTTCCCCGATTCACATAAACCCCTGCCACGCGCAGGGGCTGCATGGAGCT
>JBDLVD010000182.1:0-3516 GCA_039804965.1 Pseudomonadota bacterium | reverse complement strand
TTCCGGATCGCGCCTGGCCGGGGAAAAACGGTTCGCTTCGATCCCCATCGGCACGGTCAGGACATGGTCGACGCCGCCTTGCTGCATCCGGCTGGCAAGATCCCGGCTGGCGCAGACAACCACGTCATACATCCGGCCAAGGTTGCGCAGGTGTTCCCAGAACCGGTTCAGCCGCCGATCGATGGTGCCACGGCTGAGCAGCGGTTCCAGCCAGCGATAGGCATAGGCTGCCAGCGGGTCTGCATGCATGATCAGCGCCTTGGGTACGGCAGGCCGCCACTGGGCCACCATCAGCGGGCTGCGCCATACTGACGATGCTTCCACAAAATCGGGGTCCAGATCATCAAGCGCGGCGTGGAGCAGCTGCTGATCGCGGAAATACCAGTATTTGCTATCGAGCGGAAAACGCGGGGATGCAATCGTGCGGAGGCGGGCCTTGGGGCTGATGGCAACCACGCTGTTCACGTCGCTCGGGGCGAGGACGGTGATGTCATGGCCCAGACGTTCCGCGATCGCCAGCTTCTGCCCGATATAGGTTTTTACCCCGCCGCCCTGAGGGGAATAGAAGGCGCAGACATCGACGATCTTCATCGGCAGGCGTCCTTATTTCAGCGGCCGCATTCCCAGTCCGTGGTGATAGTTCATCACGACCGAAATCGGCGTGGAGCCGGCGCGGGCGAATGTGGTGACGTCGGCAGCCTTGGGCTTGCTCCACCCCAGTTTCGGATTGCCGGAAAAGCCCACCCCATCGACCCGCCAGCCGAATTTCCGGTTGCTGTCGCGATCGTGCAGAACGGTGACGGCATAGCTGCCTGCGCCCGGAACACGCACGCACATCCGCACCGGACCGCTGGCGGGCACGGGCAATTCAACGCGGCGGAAAGTCTTTCCGGCGGAAATCAGGATGTTGTCGTCTTGCAGGAAATCGGCGTCGTTGGCGGGGTATACTTCGAGCTTGAGCATGCCCTTGCGATCCATCAACCCGTTCACATCGACAAGGAACGCGGGCCCGTGTTCGTTCGGACGGCAGCGGCCTTCCGCGATGCCCAGATCGGGGGTGGACGGAATGGTTGCCGCAACCAGCAGCGGTGCGGCCAGCAGGCTATAGCGCAGGCGAGTCATTGAGCCTTCCTTTCGACAGAAGATCGGCACCGGCGAAGCTGATGCCGACCAGCACGTGGGTTGCCAGCATCAACCCGGCCATCATTGCCATCAGTGCCGCCAGCTTCACCTCGGAGCCCAGCATGACAACAGCGATGCCGGCGAACACGACATCCTTGTTGGGCACGAAAGGCAGGCGCGAAATCAGCAGGCGGATGGTCACCAGCAGCAGCCACCAGCCCAGTTCCACATCGGGCATGACCACATGCCAAAGCGCGGCGGAGGTCACCGTAAGGGCCAGAATGCGGACGACGTGTACCGCAAACACCATCTTCAGTTCGTGCCGCTCCAGCGAAAAAATCGATCTGCGCATGAACATGACAGCCAGCGATGTGCCCATCACGAAAGCCAGCGACCAGCCGATCGCATTGGCGTGGCCATCCAGTGGCAGCAGCCGGGCAAAGGGGAAGGCGATTGCGAGGAACACCAGCGTCGACAGGTTGCCCGCAATCGCGGACAGAACGGCCACGTCCTTCACGGCACCGAACGGCGCGTTCACGAATTTTAGGTTCTGCCGGGCCCAGCTGTAGAAATAGACTTCGCCCAGATAGCCGACCAGCAATTCGTTGCAGATCAGCTTGCGCACCAGCGCGGCGAAAGCATTGGCGCCGACACCCCAAACCCGCCGAAAAATGAACCAGTCGCTGATCGGGACGATCAGGTAGTTGATTGCAAACAGCACCCAGAACAACGGCGATGCCGGAACCATGCGCAGGATCATGGTGAAATCCAGATCGCGTGCATGATAGATCGCGGCGCCGACCACTATCACCGACAGCAGGGTGCTGAGGAAACTGCCCAGGCCCAGCCTGATCTTGCGATCCTGCGGTTGGAAAACGTATTTTTCGGACGGCTCGAGCGCTATGGTTTGTTCCGGCATTCCAGAGCCTTGGTGGTTGTGTGGCTCCTTTAGACGCCACCAACGTTACAACACCACATGTTCTGCAAATTTTTTTGTCGGAACCGGGAACCAAACACGGTCGGTTGATACCGCATCAGCGCAGCAGATCGCTGTAATGGCCGGCCTTGCGCCCGTGGGTGAAGCGGTCGATCGTGGCGCCGATGCTGCGCAGGATCGCGTCCTTCGTCACATCGCCCGGATGCACGGCCACGCGCACGGTCTTCAGCGGGTGCAGCGTCTGCCGCGCCAGCGCCGCGAATGCGAGCGAGGATGCGGTGCGGGCAGGGGAACGGCTGGCCCAGGTGATGACAGGGCCGCGCGCCACCACCTTGCCGGACCGGGGCAGCCAGACCTTCATGTGATCTTCCGCCATCATGAACGAGCTTTCGCGCAGTGCCTGCATTGCACCGGAGCCATAGAGCCATGCGGGGGCGATGAAGCCTGTTGCCGGGCGGCCGATGATGTCTTCGACAAGATCGCGCCCGGCCGCCATCCGGCGCGCGGCCTCGGCATGGGAAAGGCCGAGAAACTCCCCTTCGTTCGCCGTCATGTAGCGGGCCTTGAACGCCGAAGAGCCGCGGTGGGCGCCGGTGTCCTTGTGAAACCAGCCATGGACGAAGATTTCGACCCCGGCATCGGCCCAGTCGCGAAGGCGGGTGGCGAAGCGAGTGCCGGGTTGCAGCGGGTTCTGCCCCCAATGGTCGGGCACCACCAGCATCGCGAATTTCGGGCCGCCCAACCGTTCGGTCAACAATGTGGCCAACTGATCGACCGGGCCTTCGAAACCCGGCCCCACATCGTGGATCGAGGCGAGCAGCAGGCGACTGTCAGGGCGTTGCGTCATGTCTGTCCCGGGATTTCGCTGCGCTTATGGCGACAGTAGGAAAGCTATGACGACCGAGCCGGTTGCCTGTCCAACAGATATTCGCAGGAAGGCGCTGCGTATTCGCACGGATGGTGTCGGGCTTGCGAAGTTCCCGACCGCGATCCATTGACTTACATCCCTGACATCAGGGCTAAATTACTGATACGTAATACTAATTATCTCAAGGTGATCAACGATGAAAATTTCCCACCTTCTCGTGATGGGCGTTGCTTCCAGCCTGATGCTGAGCGGTTGCGCTACCGTGAAATCGGTCAAGCTCGCTCAGTCGACTGCCGATCAGGCTCTCGCGCTGGCGCAGGCCGGCAATGCCGCCGCACAGAAGGCTCAGGGCACTGCTGACGCCGCTGGCGCTGCTGCTGCACAGGCCCAGGCAACCGCCACCGGCGCGCGCAACGCTGCTGCCAACGCCCAGGCCACTGCCGATGGCGCTGCCGCCAGCGCGCAGGCTGCCGGTGCGGAAGCTGCCAAGTCGATCGACCTGTTCTGGAAGCACCACCGCCGTCACCACAGCGATGCCGTGCGTCATTCGCATCACCGCCGTCACGCCAAGTGATGGTGCGCGCAGCAA
>JBDLVD010000181.1:0-3520 GCA_039804965.1 Pseudomonadota bacterium | reverse complement strand
TGCGCGCCGATGTCGATCCGCTCAACGCCACCGATTTCGGCACGGAGAACCTGTTCGGCACCTTTGTTTCGCAGGCGCTGATCGGCGGCGAAGTCATGCCCTATATCCTGCAGGGCGGGTTGGGCATGCCGGAACGCGAATATTACCTTTCGTCCGATCCGGCGATGAAAGCCAATCAGGCTGCCTATCGCAAATATATCGCCGATCTGCTGACGGCCGCTGGCATTCCCGATGCTGCCGCCAAGGCGCAGGCCGTGTGGGATCTGGAAGTGAAGATCGCCCGCGCTCACGCCTCGCGCGATGAAAGCGACGATTGGCAGGTGGCCAAGCAGGTGTGGACCCCGGCCGATTTCGCCAGCAAGGCGCCGGGGCTGGACTGGAAGGCCTTCTTTGCCGCCGCGCAACTGGGCGGGCAGGGCAAGTTCAACGCCTATCACGCCAATGCCATTCCGCGCCTCGCCGCGCTGGTCGGTTCGGAACCGCTGGACGCGTGGAAGGACTGGCTGATCTTCCACCAGATCAACAAGAACGCGTCGGTCCTGCCGCAGAAGATCGACCAGCTCAGTTTCGCGTTCTTTGGCACGCAGTTGAACGGCACCACGCAGCAACGCCCGCGGGAGAAGCGCGCGCTGGCGGCGGTCAACGGCTCCATCGGCGATGCGCTGGGCCAGCTTTATACCGACAAGTATTTCCCGGCCTCGGCCAAGGCCGCGATCGAAGCCATGGTCACCCAGATCAAGGCCGCCTTCGCCGCCCGGATCGACCAGCTTGACTGGCTCGCACCCGCCACCAAGGCCGAGGCCAAGGCCAAGGTGAAAAGCATGGAAGTGGGTGTCGGTTATCCCGATACTTGGAAGAATTACAACGGTTTGAAGCTGGATGCTGGCACGGCCTATGCCAATAAGCAGGCCGCCGAAGCGATGAATTATCGGCAGCAGCTGGCCAAGATCGGCAAGCCGCTGGACAAGCGCGAATGGTGGATGAACGCGCAGCTGGTCAACGCGGTGAACCTGCCGGTGCAGAATGCGCTCAATTTCCCGGCGGCAATCCTGCAACGCCCGTTCTATGATCCCACGGCCGACGCCGCGTTCAATTACGGTGCGGTCGGCAGCGTGATCGGCCACGAAATCAGCCACAGCTTCGACAACAACGGGGCCGAATTCGATTCCACCGGGGCCATGCGCAATTGGTGGACGGCCACGGACCGCGCCCGTTTCGACAAGAACGGTGCGGCACTGGCGGCGCAGTTCGATACCTATGAGCCGTTCCCCGGCGTGTTCGTCCCCGGCAAGCTGACGCTGGGCGAAAACATTGCCGACGTGGCCGGCCTTTCCGCCGCATACGATGCCTATCACGCATCATTGGGCGGCAAGGATGCCCCGGTGATCGACGGCTTCACGGGCGATCAACGGTTCTTCCTCGCTTATGGTCAGGCCTGGGCAACCAAGAGCCGCGATGCCGCCGCGCGCCAGCGTATCGCCACCGATGGGCACGCGCCCGGCCAATACCGTGCGCTGACCGTCCGCAATCTGGATGCATGGTACAAGGCGTTCGACGTGAAGCCGGGCGACAAGCTGTATCTTGCTCCGGAGCAGCGCGTGAAGATCTGGTAACGGCGCATGCCGGATCGGTGCGCTAACGCGTCCGCGAATGTTCTTCGGCCACTTCGGCTTCGACTTCGCGTTCGATCCGTTGGCGCACCGGTGCCACGCGTTCCATCACGCGGCGGTTTTTGGGGCTGAGCAGATATTGCCACACGCCCAATGCGTTGATCAGCAACAGCACGCCGTTCATCGCTGTGAGGGGCAAGGCGCCGCCGGTCAGGCCGCTGACGATCCACACGGCGGAAACGGCGCAAAACAGTACGAAGCCCCATCCGGTGATGCGGCGGCCCACGTCTGCGGCAACAAGCGCCGCAGCTAGCATCGTGCCGGCCGCGGCGATCCATTCGGTTGGTCCATCCATGCCGGGTCAGCGCCCGGCGTGGGCTTCAGGTTCCCGCAGCGGTAAGGCGCGCCAGCTGGTCTGTGCTGAGGTCCAGCGTCAGAGCTTCGAACTGCACGTCCAATTGTTCCGGCTTGCTGGCGCTGGCGATCGGCGCGGCGATGCCGGGCTGACGCATCAGCCATGCAAGGGCCACCGCGCCAAGGCTGGCGCCGGTTTCGGCAGCAACCGCGTCCAGCACAGGCAGCACTGTCATGCCATGGTCGAAGAACCGTTCGATGCTGCTGCCGCGGTTGTGCTTCGCCAGATCGTCCCGGCTGCGGTATTTTCCGGTGAGGAAACCGGCGGCAAGCCCGAACCACGGCAACATGGCGACACCATTGTCGATGCAGACCCGTTGCAGTGCCGTTGCATAGGCGTTGCGTTCCACCAGGTTGTATTCGTTTTGCAGGATTGTGAAGGGAACCATCACATTGCGCTGTGCGGTCTGGATCGCCAATTCCAACCTTTCGGCACTGAAATTGGATGCGCCCAGTTCACGCACCTGCCCGGATTTCACCAGCGCATCGAAGCCGCCAACGACCTCTTCCAGCGGCAAGGTGGCGTCATCCTGATGCGCATAATACAGGTCGACATAGTCGGTCTGCAGCCGGTCGAGCGACTTTTGAAGCTCTTCGCGGACCTTGGCCGGGGCCAGATCGCCCGGCTTGCCAAACATCCCGGTCTTGGTGGCGATCTTCATTTCCGCGCGCACACCGCGACTGCTAAGCCATTGGCCGATAACGGTTTCGCTCTCGCCACCGACATGGCCCGGCACCCACACCGAATACCCCTGTGCCGTATCGACCATCCGCCCACCGGCTTCGTAGAAGCGGTCAAGGACGGCAAAGCTGGTGTCTGTGTCGGCAGTGAAGCCGAACACGTTGCCACCCAGCACCAGTGGCAGGCCGGCGATGGAAGGATGCGTGGTCAACGGAACTTCTCCTGAATTTTCAGCAGGCTGATCGCGGCTTCTGCGGCGCCGGCGCCCTTGTTCATCTGCGCCGGATCGGCACGGGCTATGGCCTGTGCCTCGTTCTCCGTGGTCAGGATGCCGTTGCCCACGGCAATCCCGTCCATCGTCAATGCCATGATCCCGCGCGCGCTTTCGCCTGCAACGATTTCAAAGTGATAGGTTTCGCCGCGAATGACAACGCCGACTGCCACGAACGCGTCGTAAAGCCCGCTTTCGGCTGCTGCAGCGATGGCGCCGGGAATTTCCAGCGCGCCGGGAACCGTCAACACTTCCACCTTGTGGCCCGCTGCCGTCAGCGCGGCGCGCGCCCCGGCGATCAGCATATCGTTTAGATGATCGTAAAAACGCGCTTCAACTATCAGAAAATTAGCCATTATGCGTCCTTGCATTCACGAATGGGCCATTCCCCCACGATCGACAGGTCATAGCCTTCAAGGCCTACCAGAGAGTGGCGGGTGTTGGTCAGGAGAATCATATCGCGCACGCCCAGTTCGGCCAGGATTTGCGCGCCGACGCCGTAATCGCGTTGTTCGGGGGCATCGTCGCCGGTCGATGGCTTGG
>JBDLVD010000180.1:0-3538 GCA_039804965.1 Pseudomonadota bacterium | reverse complement strand
ACCGCCCCGGCATGACGGGATCGCCGCCGCCACGCTCTACACCGACGAATCGCGCAAGCTGGTGCTGGGTTTCAAGCACGGCCGCCGCATCGCGATGGCGCCGATGCTGGCGCGGCTGATCGCCGCTCGCCTGCCGCCGCTGGAAGGCGAATGGCTGATGGTGCCGGTGCCGTTGCACCCCACGCGGCTGTGGCAGCGTGGCTATAACCAGTCCGCCCTGCTGGCGCGGGAAGTGGCGCGATTGCGGGGGCAAACGCTGCTGGTTGATGGATTGGTCCGCCGCAAGCGCACGCCGCCTCTGGGTGGGCTGGGCCGTCTGGCTCGTGCGCGCGCCTTGTCGGGGGCGGTCGCCACAAACCCGGCGCGGATGGCGCAATTGCGAGGGGCGCAAGTGGTGCTGGTGGACGATGTGTTGACCAGCGGGGCAACCAGCGATGCCTGTGTCGCTGCGCTGAAACGCGCAGGGGCGGCGAAAGTCATGATCGCCTGTTTTGCCCGCGTGCTGGACGAAGCGTTGTAGCCGCAGGCGAAAAGCAAAACGCCCGGGGTTTTGGCCCCGGGCGTTCGCGTGACGAAATTGCTGGGCCTCGCATCGTCCCCCCAAGGACGCGTCAGCCCAATCCCTCATGTCTTGGCCCGCCTTAAGGCTGGTGCCGAAACCCCCCATCCCTTGGCTTGCGCTGCGGTCTGCGGTGCGGCCCGTCATGGCCACGGCCCATACATTTCATTGAACGCATCGGTGACAAAGCGGCTTCGCGGGATGCAGGGGATTTTGCGGGGGCGCTGTGGTTATCGTGCAACAAACGTGCCCACCTGCTCCCTTTCCCGGCATGATTGCAAAGGCTAGGGGGTATGGCATGTCAGAAGATAAGACCTGCCGCGAACAGGGGACCGCGTTCCTGCCGAAATTCGATGCCGCCGGGCTGCTGTCCGCCGTGGTGCAGGATTCGGCCAGTGGCGAAGTGCTGATGGTCGCCTTCATGGATGCAGAGGCGCTGGCCGCCACTCGCGCCACCGGCCTTGCCCACTTTCATTCGCGCAGCCGCGCGCGGTTGTGGATGAAGGGCGAAACATCCGGCCACGTGCTGAAAGTGGACGCGATTCTGGTCGATTGCGATCAGGATGCGCTGGTCCTCAAATGCACGCCTGCCGGGCCTGCCTGCCACACGGGGGAACGCAGCTGCTTCTATCGCGCGGTCGATGGTGAAGGACTGACTCGCATCGCAGGCTGAGCCGCGCTAACCGGCGCCCATGCCTACTTATACCGCACCCGCCAAAGACACGCTGTTCATCTTCGAAAAGCTCATCGCTGCCGATGCGCTGGATGCAGAACTGACGCAGACCATCGTCGAGGAAGCCGGTCGCTTCTGCGCCGAAGTGATCGCTCCGCTCAACCAGCCCGGCGATGCGGCGGGCTGCACCCGCCATGCAGATGGCACCGTCACCACGCCGCCCGGCTATCGCGAAGCTTACGCGCAATATTGCGAAATGGGTTGGGGCACGCTGGCCTTGCCGGAAGAATTCGGCGGGCAGGGGATGCCGCACGTGCTGGCGACCGTGGTGGAAGAATACATCAATTCGTCCTGCCATGCGTTCAACATGTATCCGGGTCTGACGCACGGCGCGGTGGCTGCGCTGATGTCGGTCGGCAGCGATCAGCTGAAGGCGGACTATCTGCCCAAGCTGGTTTCGGGCGAATGGCTGGGCACGATGGCCCTGACCGAAGCGCACTGCGGCACCGATCTTGGCCTGCTGCGCACCCGCGCGGAGCCGCGCGGCGATGGCAGCTTCGGCATTTCGGGGGAGAAGATCTTCTGTTCCGGCGGCGAACAGGATCTGACCGAAAACATCATTCATCTGGTGCTGGCGCGTCTGCCTGATGCCCCGGCCGGATCGCGCGGCATCTCGCTGTTCCTTGTGCCCAAGGTTCTGCCGGATGGCACCCGCAACGCCGCCACCTGCGGATCGATCGAACACAAGATGGGCGTTCACGGCAGCGCCACCTGCGTCATGAATTTCGATGGGGCCACGGGCTGGCTGGTCGGGCAGGAACACGCCGGCCTTGCTGCGATGTTCGTGATGATGAACGCCGCGCGCCTGTCGTGCGGCAACCAGGGGCTGGCACAGGCCGAACTCGCCTATCAGAACGCCGCCGCCTATGCGCTTGACCGGCGGCAGGGGAAGGGCAGCGGAACGCGCGCCGATCCTTCCGCTGCGGCTGATCCGCTGGTGGTCCACCCCGATGTGCGCCGCCTGCTGATGAATGCGCGCGCCTTCACCGAAGGGTTCCGCGCGCTGGTGCTGTGGACGTCGTGGCAGATTGATCTGTCGCACCTGTCGGACGATGCCGAAGAACGGCGCAAAGCCGATGCGCTGGTCACGCTGCTCACCCCGGTGCTGAAAGGGTATGGCACCGATTGCGGCTTCGAAACCGCCGTGGCGATGCAGCAGATCTATGGCGGCCATGGCTACGTTGCCGAATGGGGCATGGAACAGATCGTGCGCGATGCGCGCGTGGCCATGCTTTATGAAGGCGCGAACGGCGTGCAGGCGCTCGATCTCGCCGGGCGCAAGGTCGCCCGCGATGGTGCGCAGGTGCTGGAACTGCTGCTTTCGCGCATCGACACCGCCTGTGCCGCCGCGCCCGACGATCTGTGCTTCATTTCCGCCCCGTTGGCCGAAGCCGTGTCCGAAGCGCGCGAAGCCGGGCAGTGGCTCGTCAGCGCCGCTGGCGGCAACGCCGGTCTGGGGCCGGACGATCTGGGCGGCGGATCCTATGCCTTCATGCAATTGCTGGGCGTGGTTGCCATCGGCTGGATGTGGCTGCGGCTTGCCGAGGCCGCGCTGCCCGATCAGGCAGATCCGTTCTGTGCGGCAAAGCTTGTTACCGCGCGGCATTATGCCCTGCGCAGCCTGCCCGAATGCGTGGCGCTGCGGCGGCAGGTTGAAGCAGGCGCTCAGGCGCTGATGGACCTGCCGGCAGAAAGCTTCCTGCGCGGCTGAGCTTGCTGCCTGGCCCATTGCGGCTTAGACGGTTCCAAACGAAACCTTATGCGCCCCGCTGTCGAGGGCGTGTGATGGGGAGAACCGCCTGATGAAAACCCGCCTGATCGCTGCCCTGATGCTGGGCGTTGCCACCGCAACGCTCGGCCCCGTTGGCTGCAAGATGCACGATAATGCCGCCGAAATGCCCGCGCAGGGGACCGGCGTCGGCATCGATCTGAAGGCGATGGACAAGGCCGCCAGGCCGGGTGACGATTTCTACGCCTATGCCAATGGTGGCTGGATGGCCGCCACCCAGATTCCGGCGGACCGGCCCAGTATCGGCGCGTTCTGGATCGCGGACCAGAAAACCGAAGGCCAGATTGCCAACATCCTTGCCGATCTGGGCAAGAGCGAGCCCGAAGCCGGCAGCAATGCTGCGCTGGTGAAGAATTATTACGACGCCTACCTCGACACCGCCACGATCGACCGACTGGGGATGCAGCCGGTGCAGGCCGATCTGAACCGCATCGCCGGCATTGCGGACAAGACCCAG
>JBDLVD010000179.1:0-3554 GCA_039804965.1 Pseudomonadota bacterium | reverse complement strand
CCCTGTCCTGACGCGCAAGCTGAAGGAAAAGGATTACGCCGCCATCGCCCGGCAGGTGTGCCAGGTCGGGTTCTGGATCATCGCCGCGCAGGCGGGGATCGGTCTGGCGCTGGGCATTCCGGGCGAAGCGCTGATGGGCCTTGTCGGACCCAACTTCGTCGGCGGCACCGGCGCGCTCGGCTTCATGCTGGCGGCGGAAGTGGCGGCAGCCACGGCCGTCGTGGCGGAAGCGGCGCTGGTCTATGTCGCCCGGCTGAAGAACCTGTGGGCGTCGATCGCCACCATCCTGTTGCAGGCCGCGCTGACAGTGGCGGCAATGGTGGTGGCGGACCGGCTGGATCTGCCACCCGGCTGGCGCGCCGCGCTGGCGGCGGCGGCGCTGATGATATCGCTGGGCGCGGCATCGCTGACCAAGGCAGTGATGCTCAGCCGCATTCTGGGCACGCCGGTCAACAACTGGCGCTGGCCGCTGATCTGGGCGGCGGGTGCCGCCGTGGTGGTCGGTCAAGGGGTGATCCTGCTGCCGGAATGGGCGGAACTGGCCTTCGGCATCCCGGCCATCCTCGGCGTCTATGGCGTCATCATCTGGCGTTATGGCTTCGGCCCGGAAGACCGTGTGCTGTTCCGCCGCAAGATCGCACAGGAAGACGCTGAAATCGCGGACTGACGCCAATCGCGGCGTTGCCAAAGGCGAAGGCGGCAAACTAGACATTCACGCCACAATACCGGCTTTCGGGGGAGCGAATCGCATGGCTGTTTGGATGCAGGACAACTGGCTGCCGGTGGCTGTCGGGGCAGCAATCGTGCTGTTGCTGCTGGCGCTGTGGCTGATTGCGGCCAATCGCAAGACGCGGGTGGAACTCGCGCCGCTGGCAGAAGAAGGCGCGCTCGCCCGCCGCAATCAGGCACTGATCGATGCTCCGCCGGCCGTGTCCCAGCCGCCGATAACGCTGCCCCCGGCAACGCCCGAAGGCATGGCCGGCGTGGGCGAAGTGATCGCCGCCGAAGCCGCAGCCGTTCCGCAAGACAACATCGACGATCTGCTGCGGATCAAGGGCGTCGGTCCCAAGCTGGCCCAACAACTGCACGGCATGGGGATCACCCGGTTGCCCCAGATCGCCGGGTGGAACGATGCCGACATTGACCGGATCGATGCGCAGCTTGGCCGCTTCCAAGGGCGCATCCGGCGCGATGACTGGCCCGAACAGGCCCGCTTGCTGAGCGCCGGGGACATGGCCGGTTACGAAGGCAAATTCGGCCGCCTGTAACCACTTACGGGAACAAACCGCATCGTTTCCGCTTTTCCAGTCAAAGGCAGCCACAGGCTGCACAGACTTGGTAAGCGACATGACCGATCCCGCCACTGGCGATCGCCCTCCCACCGTTTTGGTGGTGGAGGACGAATTCATCATCGCCCTCGACCTGTGCGACACGGTCGAAGAACTGGGCTTCGCCCTCGACGGGCCATACCCGGACAAGGCCCATGCGTTCGAAGCGATCGAACGCGCTTTGCCCGATGCCGCCATTCTCGACGTGAACACCGAAGATGGCGAAGTCTTCCCGCTGGCAGACGTGCTGGCGCGTGCGGGCGTGCCGATCATCTTCCATTCCGGGCACCTGACGCCCGACGAAATGCGTCGCCGCTACCCCCGCGCGATCGCCTGTTCGAAGCCATGCCCGCCCTATGTTCTGGTCCACGCCTTGCAGCAGGCCGTCCAGCGCCGCGCGTGACCGCTGGCATTAGCCTACCTGGCATTAGCCTTCCGGGCATTGGCCTTCCGGCCTGCTACCGCTAAGGCGGTTGCAGAGGAGACTATCGCATGGCCGGAATGGTGCGTTTCGATTGGGCCGATCCCCTGAACCTCGACGATCAGTTGAGCGAGGAGGAACGGATGATCCGCGATGCCGCGCACGGCTTCGCGCAGGACGTGTTGCAACCGCGCGTGATCGCCGCCTATCGTGATGAACTGGACGCACCAGAGCTGTTCCCGCTGATGGGGCAGGCCGGACTGTTGGGTGTTACCGTGCCTGAACAGTTTGGCGGCGCGGGCGCGTCCTACGTCGCCTATGGGCTTGTCGCGCGGGAGATCGAGCGGGTCGATTCCGGGTATCGGTCGATGGCTTCGGTCCAGTCCAGCCTCGTGATGTATCCGATCCATGCCTATGGTTCGGACGAACAGCGCGCGAAATATCTTCCCGCGCTCGCCAGCGGCGAACTGATTGGCTGTTTCGGCCTGACCGAACCAGACGCGGGGTCCGACCCGGCCGGAATGCGCACCGTGGCAAAGGCCGATGGCGATGGCTTCCGCATCAGCGGCAGCAAGACGTGGATCAGCAATTCACCCTTTGCGGACGTGTTCATCGTCTGGGCGAAAAGCGAAGCGCACGGCGGGGCAATCCGCGGGTTCGTGCTGGAAAAGGGCATGGCCGGCGTCACCGCGCCCAAGATCGAAGGCAAGCTGTCGCTGCGGGCCAGCACCACCGGCATGATCATGATGGACGACGTGAAGCTGCCTGCCGATGCGCTGCTGCCCGGCGTGGAAGGGATGAAGGGGCCGTTCGGCTGCCTCAACCGTGCGCGCTATGGCATTTCGTGGGGCGCGATGGGGGCGGCCGAATTCTGCATGGCTGCCGCGCGCCAATACGGGCTGGACCGCAAGCAGTTCGGCAAACCGCTGGCCGCCAACCAGCTGTTCCAGAAGAAGCTGGCCGACATGGCGACAGATATTGCGCTGGGTCTGCAGGCGTCGCTGCGTGTCGGGCGGCTGATGGATGACGGGCGGTTTGCCCCGGAAATGATCAGCGTGGTGAAACGCAACAATGTCAGCAAGGCGCTGGACGTGGCCCGCGCTGCCCGCGACATGCACGGTGGCAACGGCATTTCAGAAGAATATCAGGTCATCCGCCACATGCTGAATCTGGAATCGGTCAACACCTATGAAGGCACGGCCGATGTCCATGCGCTGATCCTTGGCCGCGCGATCACCGGGCTTTCCGCCTTCTGATTCCTGTCAGGTGGCGTGCAGCACTCCGCGATAGGCGGGATCTTCCAGCGCGCGCCCCGCCCCCAGCGCCACGCAGTTGAGCGGATCGGCTGCGATTCGCACCGGCAGGCCGGTTTCGCGCGCCAGCACGGTATCGATCCCGTCCAGCAGCGATCCGCCGCCGGTCATCACGATGCCATGGTCGAGAATGTCCGCGGCAATTTCCGGCGGGGTGTTTTCCAGCGCGCGGCGGACCGCGCCCACGATCTGGGATACCGGCCAGTCCAGCGCCTGGGTGATGTCCCCCCGGCTGATCGCGACTTCCATCGGCACGCCGCGCACCGCGTCACGGCCACGGATCAGGATCATGGCTGCGGCATCGACAGGCAAGGCCGATCCCGATTCCTTCTTCACCCGTTCCGCCGTCATTTCCCCGATGTGCAGGTTATGGTTGCGGCGGACATAGGACATGATCGCTTCGTCCATGTGATCGCCCCCGACGCGTTCGGACATGCTCATGCTCAGCCCACCGACCGACATGACGCCCACTTCGGTCGATCCGCCGCCGAT
>JBDLVD010000178.1:0-3555 GCA_039804965.1 Pseudomonadota bacterium | reverse complement strand
CGCAATCCAGCCCCAGCGCACGGGCGGCCAGCATCAGGTAGGCGCCCTGCAAGGTGGCGTTGCGAAAGGCGCTTTCGTGCCGCTTGGCCGCGTCGCCCGTGAACCAGCTGCGCGCGTCGGTGTGCGGGAACAGCCACGGCAGCTGTTCGTGAAAATCGAGATCCATCGCCAGGATCGCCACTACGGGCGCCTTGCGCACCTTGTCCTGGTTGCCGGGGCCGCAATGGCGTGCCAGCCGTTCCTTCGCTTCCGCCGATTTGCACCACACGATCCGCGCGGGCAGTTGGTTGGCGGATGTCGGGCCCATCTTCGCCAGATCCCAGATCGCGTGGATCTGTTCGTCGGTCACGTCACGCGGCAGGAAGGTGTTGTGCGTGCGGGCTTCGCGGAACAACTGGTCCAGCGTCGCATCCGTCAAAGGCACGGAGGGCAACGCTGCGGGGTGCAGAGCTTGGGGCAATCGGCTTCTCCGATGACGGGAAATCAGGCGGCGCGGACTTCGACCACTTCGGGCACGTAATGCTTCAGCAGGCTTTCAATGCCGTTCTTCAGCGTGGCGGAAGAACTGGGGCAGCCGGAACAGGCGCCCTGCATGGTCAGATAGACCACCCCGGCGCGGAACCCGCGATACCGGATGTCGCCGCCGTCGCTGGCCACGGCCGGGCGCACGCGGGTTTCGATCAGTTCCTTGATCTGTTCGACCACTTCGGCATCGGCGGGATCATCGCCCATGTCTTCGTCTTCGGCCGGCACGGAAATGCCCGCCGCTCCACCACCGCTGAACAACGGGGCCTGCGACAGGAAGTGATCGAGCAGCACCGCGACCACTTGCGGTTTCAGCGCGCTCCAGCCCGTGCCGGGAGCGGCGGTGACGGAAACGAAATCACGGCCGAAGAACACCCCGGTCACTTCGCCGGTATCGAACAGTGCCTGCGCCAGCGGCGATGCCTCGGCATCTTCGGGCGATGCAAAATCGCGGGTGCCGGTGGCCATCACCTGTTGTCCCGGCAGGAACTTCAGGGTGGCGGGGTTGGGCGTGGTTTCGGTCTCGATGAACATGCCCGCGATGTAGGGTCGGCCACCCGTGCAGGCAAGGTGGGTCCGTGGCACTACTTCTTTTGCCTGCAAAGCATTCACTGTCCCTTCATCGTTTGCCGGACTATTGCTGCATCATGTCGTTATCCCCGCGCGCGCTGCGCCTGCTCGCTCCTGTCCTGCTGGTATCCCCGTTGCTGGCCGCCATGCCTGCCCATGCCGGGCAAGCCGACAAGGGCGTGGCTGCGCGCGCGCAAGCTGCAACGCCCGCGCCGCGGTTTGCCCAGCCGGAGGATCCGTGGATCTATCGCGGCACCGACATTCCGGTGGATCGGCAGTGGCTGTTCGGCGAACTGCCCAACGGCCTGCGTTACGCAGTGCGCCGCAACGGCGTTCCGCCGGGGCAGGTGTCCATCCGCGTGCGGATCGATGCGGGGTCATTGTACGAACAGGACAGCGAACGCGGTTTTGCCCACCTGATCGAACATCTGGTGTTCCGGGAAAGCAGCGTTTTCGCCAATGGCGAGGCGATCCCCCACTTTCAGCGGCTGGGGGCAGGGCTGGGCACCGATACCAATGCCCTGACATTCCCGACGCAGACGATCTTCCACCTTGATCTGCCCAATGTCACGCCCACTTCGCTGGACGACAGCCTGCGCCGCATTGCCGGGATGATCCGCGATCCCAAGCTGAGCACGGCCAATCTGGCGGTGGAAGTGCCGATCGTGCTGGCCGAGCGGCGGGAACGCGCCGGGCCGGAAGAACGCATGGTCAACGCCATGAATGAAACATTCTTTGCCGGGCAACCGATGGCCAATCGCGATGCCATCGGCACCGTGGTGACGCTGCAAGCCGCCACGCAGGAAGCCGTGCGGGCGTTCCACCATCGCTGGTACCGCCCGGAAAAGGCGACCGTGGTGGTGGTGGGCGATTTGCCGGTGGACCAGTTGGCGGCCATGGTCGAAGCCCATTTCGCCGATTGGAAAGTGGATGGCGCCGGCGCGCAGCAGCCTGATTTCGGCACGCCGCACGCGCCGGCTGGGGGTGATCCCGC
Organism: Pseudomonadota bacterium; assembly: GCA_039804965.1. Classification (GTDB taxonomy): domain Bacteria; phylum Pseudomonadota; class Alphaproteobacteria; order Sphingomonadales; family Sphingomonadaceae; genus Croceibacterium_C. The sequence goes on along the minus strand of JBDLVD010000178.1, from coordinate 1,466 downwards.
CAATCCGGTGGGGGAAACCCGCGTGGTGGTGGAACCGGGGCAACCGCGCAACCTGACGTTCGGCATCCTGCGCCCGTGGCATCAGGTAACCGACAACCTGGAATACAACCGTGGCCTGCTGATCGATTCGATTGCCGAAACCATCGTCAACCGGCGGCTGGAATCGCGCGCCCGCAGCGGTGGCAGCTTCCTTCAGGCAGGCGTGCAGCAGGACAAGCCCAGCCGGTCGGCCAACATCACCTATGTCGGCGTAACCCCGCTGGAAGGGGACTGGAAACAGGCGCTGGCCGATGTCCGCGCCGTCATCGCGGATGCCGTGACAAACCCGCCGACGCAGGCCGAAATCGACCGTGAACTGGCGGAATTCGATGTCGTGTTCGCCAATCAGGTGGAACAGAGCCGTATTCAGGCGGGGTCCAAGCTGGCGGACGATCTGGTCAACGCCGTCGACATCCGCGAATCCGTCGCTTCTCCCGAAACCTTCCTGCAGGTGTTCCGGGGGATGAAGGACCGGTTCACGCCGCAGGCGATCCACGAACATACGCAGGCGATGTTCAGGGGCGATGTGATCCGCGCCATGCTGGTAACCCCGCAACAGGGTGAAGCAACCGCCGCCGATCTGCGCGCCGCATTGCTGGCCCCGGTTGCCGCCAGTGCTGCAGCAAAGGACAGCGGGCCGGGCATCAGCTTTGCCGATCTGCCCGCCATTGGCACCCCGGCAGAAGCGGTGGCCAGCAGTGCCAGCGAACAGTTCGGGACCGAACAGCTGACCTATGCCAACGGGGTAAAGGCACTGCTGTATCCCACCACCAACGAACCCGGCCGCGTCACCGTGCGGGTGCGGTTCGGGCGTGGCTGGGGTGCGCTGACACCGGCGGATACCGCCTATGCCCAGATCGGGCAGGCGGCGCTGGTCAATTCCGGCCTTGGCGAACTGGGGCAGGAACAGCTGGATCGGCTGACCACCGGCCGCAAGATCGGCTTCACTTTCCGCATCGAAGATGATGCCTTCGTGTTCGAAGGGCTGACCCGCGCGGAAGACGTGACCGACCAGCTGTATCTGCTGGCGGCCAAGCTGGCCACGCCGCGTTGGGAACCTGCGCCGTTCCTGCGTGCGAAGGCGGCGGCGTTGCTGGCCTATGACAGCCAGACGGGCAGCCCCAACGGTATCCTCAACCGCGATTTCAGCTGGCTGCTCCGCGGCCGCGATCCCCGCTATGCCACGCCCACGCCCGACGAGTTGCGCGCCGCCACGCCCAGCGGGTTCCGTGATCTGTGGGGCCGGATGCTGGCGCAAGGTCCGGTGGAAGTGGACGTGTTCGGTGATTTCAACCGGCAGCAGGTGACAGGCGCACTGGCCCGCACTTTCGGTGCGCTGTCGGCGCGCAGTGCCGCGCCCGTCGCAGCCAATGATGCGATCGCTTTTCCCGCAGGCGGCGGCGGGGCCACGATCATCACTCACAAGG
>JBDLVD010000177.1:0-3590 GCA_039804965.1 Pseudomonadota bacterium | reverse complement strand
CGAACTTGGCGACCAATTTATGCGTTGAACAACTTCTTTATCGACCGATTGCGCCAGATCCTTCGTGACGAAGGAAAGAGGCACGATTTGGTGAATGCCGTAATCGAGGAGGGCGATGTTGGATTTGACGTCGTGGCCGCCATCAATGCCTGTGGGGCATTGCAGGGTTTTTTGGCTACCGAAGACGGCACCAACCTGCTCGCCGGGTACAAGCGCGCGGCCAACATCCTCAAGAAGGAGGAGTGGCTGGGGCATGAGGGTGAGATCGCCCGGACGGGTGAGGAAGACCCGCTCGCGCTGGTCGACGATCCCGATCTGGCCCCGGTGATCGCGGCCAAGATGGCGGAACGCAAGGCGCTGTCCTACACCCCCGAACCTGCCGAACAGGCGCTGATCGATGCGCTCGACGCGGCGGAACCGCGCGCGACGGCGGCGGTGCAGGCAGAGGATTTCGAAGGGGCGATGGCGGCTCTTTCCAGCCTGCGCGCGCCAATCGACCGGTTCTTCGATGGCGTGACCGTCAACGACGCGGACGAGAGCAAGCGGAGTAGCCGTCTTGATCTGCTTGCGCGGTTCCGTGGTGCAGTGCACAAAGTTGCGGACTTCTCGCGGATCGAAGGCTGAGCGATTGTTGCAGCGCTCATAGTGTCATCTGGCACTGTCGCTTTTGTAACATTCGACAAACCGGTTTCTTCCCCGCAGAGGCACCCTGGTTGGCGCGGCGTGGCCCGCGCCGCCATGCCTTTTGTTCCAACTGGGGAAGTACATGAAGACGGTCTACACTTTCGGCGGTGGCGCGGCGCTGGACGACGCGCGGGCTCGGGACAAGACCGTGGTGGGCGGCAAGGGCGCGAACCTGGCGGAAATGGCCAGCATCGGGCTGCCCGTGCCCCCCGGCTTCACCATCACCACCGAAGAATGCATCCGCTATCTGGCGCAAGGGGCGGATTTTCCGCAGCACTTGCGCACGGAAGTGGCCGCGGCGCTGGGCCATATCGAACAGGCGGTGGGCAAGCAGTTCGGCAATGCGGCCGATCCGTTGCTGGTATCGGTGCGTTCGGGCGCGCGGGTTTCCATGCCGGGCATGATGGACACCGTGCTCAACCTCGGTCTCAACGATGCCACGGTGCAGGGGCTGGCGGCGACCAGCGGCGATGACCGTTTCGCATGGGATTCCTATCGCCGGTTCGTGCAGATGTATTCCGATGTGGTGCTGGGTCTCGATCACGGACTGTTCGAAGAAGCGCTCGACATCGCCAAGGAAGACAACGGCTATTACGCGGACACCGAACTGACCGCCGATGACTGGCGGGCGCTGGTGGCGGAATACAAGGCCATCGTGGAAGAGGAACTGGGCGCGCCGTTCCCGCAGGATGTGCACCAGCAGTTGTGGGGCGCCATCGCCGCCGTGTTCGACAGCTGGGACAGTGACCGGGCCAAGGTCTATCGCCGTCTGAACGACATTCCGGGGGACTGGGGCACTGCCGTCAACGTGCAGGCGATGGTGTTCGGCAACATGGGTGAAACCAGCGCGACTGGCGTTGCCTTCACCCGCGATCCCGCCACCGGGGAACGTGCCTATTACGGCGAATGGCTGGTCAACGCGCAAGGCGAAGACGTGGTCGCCGGCATCCGCACCCCGCAGTATCTGACGCAATCCGCGCGTGAAGCGGCAGGGGCCAAGTTGCCGAGCATGGAAGAAGCCATGCCCGCCGCCTATGGCGAACTGGCTCGCGTGTTCGACCTGCTGGAACGGCACTATGCCGATATGCAGGACATCGAATTCACCGTGCAGCAGGGCAAGCTGTGGATGTTGCAGACCCGCAGTGGCAAGCGCACGGCCAAGGCCGCGCTGCGCATGGCGGTGGAGATGGTCGAAGAAGGCCTGATCGACGAAGAAACCGCCGTTCTGCGGGTCGATCCGATGGCGCTGGACCAGTTGCTGCACCCCACGTTGGACCCGAATGCGGTGCGCGACGTGCTGACCAAAGGCCTGCCCGCATCGCCCGGCGCGGCCAGCGGCAAGGTGGTGCTGGATGCCGACACGGCGGAAGCATGGGCCGGCAAGGGTGAAAAGGTCATCCTCGTCCGTGTGGAAACCAGCCCGGAAGACATCCACGGGATGCACGCCGCGCAAGGCGTGCTGACCGCGCGCGGCGGCATGACCAGCCACGCCGCCGTGGTGGCGCGCGGCATGGGCCGCCCCTGCGTTTCGGGCGCGTCCGCCGTGTCGATCGACATGGGCACCCGCAGCCTGCGGATCGGCACGCGCGAACTGGCCGAAGGCGATCTGGTGACGCTGGACGGCTCCACCGGTGAAGTGATGGCGGGCCGCGTCCCCACCATCGAACCGGAACTGGCCGGCGACTTCGGCGTGCTGATGGAATGGGCAGACCGCCACCGCCGCATGGGCGTGCGGACCAATGCCGAAACTCCCGCCGATTGCCGCATGGCGCGGCAGTTCGGGGCTGAAGGCATCGGCCTGTGCCGCACCGAACACATGTTTTTCGATGCCGGTCGGATCAGCGCCGTGCGGCAGATGATTCTGGCGGAAAACGTAGCAGGCCGCCGCGCCGCTCTGGCCAAATTGCTGCCCGAGCAGCGCGCCGATTTCACCGAGATTTTCGAAACCATGGCGGGCCTGCCTTGCACGATCCGCCTCCTCGATCCGCCGCTGCATGAATTCCTGCCTACCGGGGATACCGAATTCGCCGATCTGGCAAATGTGCTGGGCGTCACGCCCGACCGGTTGAAGCGCCGCGCGGAAGAACTGCACGAATTCAACCCGATGCTGGGCCATCGCGGGTGCCGCTTGGGCATCACGTACCCTGAAATCTATGAAACGCAGGCGCGCGCCATTTTCGAAGCGGCCTGCGATGTTGTCGCAGCCAGCGGCGCATCGGTGGTGCCCGAAGTGATGATCCCGCTGGTCGGCACGGTGAAGGAACTGGCGATCCTGAAGGCGCTGGTGGAAGCCACGGCCGCGCAGGTGTTCGCGGAAAAGGGGCAGGTGCTGGATTACATGGTCGGCACCATGATCGAACTGCCGCGTGCCGCGCTGATGGCCGGTGAAATCGCCAGCGAGGCGGCTTTCTTCAGCTTCGGCACCAACGATCTGACGCAGACGACACTGGGCGTCAGCCGCGACGATTCGGCGCGGTTCCTGTCGGTCTATGTCGAAAAGGGCATCTATGCCCGCGATCCGTTCGTCAGCCTCGATGTCGAAGGCGTCGGGCAACTGGTGGAACTGGCGGCAGAACGCGGGCGCAAGACCCGTGCGGGGCTGAAACTGGGCATCTGCGGCGAACATGGCGGCGACCCCGCCAGCATCGCCTTCTGCGAACAGGTCGGGCTCGATTACGTCAGCGCCAGCCCATATCGCGTGCCGATCGCGCGCTTGGCGGCGGCACAGGCGGCCTTGCGCAAGTAAGGCGTCAGGCGGACCCGCTCAGCGTCAGCAGTTCGATCGTTTCCACCACGCGGCCGTTGCCATCGGCTTCGGCGGCAAAGGCGGCTTCCGCACGTTCAAACCAGCCCTTGCCGTATGCCGGGGCCGGATCGGCCAGCATGTTGCCAATCCCCTGCGCGCG
>JBDLVD010000176.1:0-3591 GCA_039804965.1 Pseudomonadota bacterium | reverse complement strand
AGCTGCCGCCCAGCCTGCGGTGCGCGGGGGCTTCGTTGCTCAACGCGCCAACCATCCGTTTGCGGCTGGCGCCCAGCAACAACGGTTGGCCAAGCGCATGGAACAGCGGCAATCCGTTCATCAGCGCGAGATTGTCGGACATTGACTTGCCGAAGCCGATACCGGGATCGAGAATGATCCGGTCCTGCGCGATACCTGCTTCCACCGCCCGATCACGCGCAGCGCGCAACCAGTCGAACACGTCGAACAGCACATTGCCATAGGCAGCATTGGCATGCAGATCCTCGCCTTCCCCCGGCGCGTGCATCAGCACCACCGGGGCGCCGCTCGCCGCGGCGAATTCAAGGCTGCGCGGATCGTGGCGCAAGGCGGACACGTCGTTGATCACATGCGCGCCAGCGGCCAGCGCCGCTTCCATCACCCCCGGGCGGCGGGTATCGACGCTGATCGCAGCTCCCATCGCCGCACACCGCGTGATAGCGGGAACGACGCGCTTGATTTCATCACCTTCCCACACTGCAGCCGCGCCGGGGCGTGTGCTTTCACCGCCGATATCCAGCAGCGCCGCACCCTGTTCGAGCATTTCGGCCGCGTGGGCATAGGCGACTTCCGCGTCGTCCATGAACTGCCCGCCATCGGAAAAACTGTCCGGCGTGATGTTGAGGATGCCCATCACCTGCGGCTGGTCCAGCCGGATGGTGCGCTGGCCCAATTGCAGCGGCAGGTGGGCACGGCCCAGCCCGGCCCACTGCTCCTCCGCTTCCGCGCCCAATGCATCGGGCAAACGGCCCAATGCGCCGGCCATTCCCGCCGCAGTCACCAGTTCACGACTGGCCACCGCGCCATCTCGCGTTACCGTGACAGCGAACTGGTGCGCAAAGACCATACCGCCCGCCAGCCGCACAGCATCGCCCGCCACCGCCTGCGGTGAAGGCACGCTGGTCAGCGGCTGGATATAGAGGCGGTCCATCAGTCCTCGATTGCCAGCAGATACAGCTGCCGCAAGGCGTCGATCGGTTTGATCGCGCCTTCATGCTCCATATGCCAGAAGGTCCAGCCGTTGCAGCTGGGCGCGCCCTGAAGCATTTTGCCGACGCCATGGATCGAACCGATTTCGGTAGCACTGGCGACAGACCCGTCTGCGCGCACCGTGGCGGACCAGCGGCGCTGCTTGTCGAACAATTGGGTGCCGGCCGGGATCAGCCCGCTTTCCACCACCGAACCGAACGCGACGCGCGGCATTTCGCGCTTGCTCTGCATCGTTTTCAACGCGCTTTCATCCAGCGGCAGCGCGCCTTCGATGCGTTCCAGCGCAGCTTCCCGGTATCCGCTTTCACGTTCGCAACCGATCCAGTCACGTCCAAGCCGCTTGGCAACGGTGCCGGTGGTGCCGGTGCCGAAGAACGGGTCGAGCACCACGTCGCCCGCTTCGGTAGTAGCCAGCAGAACGCGGTACAGCAGCGCTTCCGGCTTCTGCGTCGGGTGGACCTTGGTGCCGCCCTTCTTCAACCGTTCCTGGCCGCTGCAAATGGGGATCACCCAGTCGCTGCGCATCTGCAATTCATCGTTCAGCGTCTTCATCGCGCGATAATTGAAGTGGTATTTCGCCTTTTCACCCATGCTGGCCCACAACAGCGTTTCGTGCGCGTTGGTGAACCGGGTGCCACGGAAATTGGGCATCGGATTGGTCTTGCGCCAGACGATATCGTTCAACAGCCAGAACCCCAGATCCTGCAGGATCGCACCCACGCGGTAGATGTTGTGATAGCTTCCGATCACCCACAAAGCGCCATCGGGTTTGAGCACCCGGCGTGCTTCGGTCAGCCATTCGCGGGTGAATTTGTCGTAAGCCGCAAAGCTGTCGAACCGGTCCCAGTCATCGGTGACCGCGTCCACATGGCTGCCATCCGGGCGGTTGAGATCGCCGCCCAGCTGCAGGTTGTAGGGAGGGTCTGCAAAGACCAGATCGACCGACGCATCGGGCAAGCTGCGCATCGCGGCCACGCAGTCCCCCGGCAGGATCCGGCCAAGCGGCAGATCCTGTTTGCTGACCGGCACGGTCTTGGTCCGCGGAGCGCGGATTTTCGTCAACTGGCCCATGAAATCGGAAATCCTTCGAGATTTATCCACAGGGTGAGTCCCTGCGAGTCCGAGGTCAAGCGGCAAGTTGGCAACGCCGTTACGGGCGCACAGCCCTTTTCAGGAGGAACGAAAGGAGTCCCACACAGCATCTTGAGTCTGCTGCACTTTGCGAGACTCGATATGTGGGGGTGTGGCCGGGAAGACTCGCATCGGCCGCTGCTGTGATTTTCCGTCCTCCGCGGAACAGAAACCCTGCGTTTCAGAACAATTCCATCTGCGACACGGGGGCAAAGCTGCGGCGGTGCAAAGGACATGGGCCGTGCTGACGCAGCGCTTCCAGATGATCGGGCGTGCCATATCCCTTGTTCCGATCCCACCCGTATTGCGGGTGTTCGCGAGCCGCCTGCGCCATCATCCGGTCGCGATACTCCTTGGCCAGGATGGAGGCCGCGCCGATGCAGGCTTCCTTGCCGTCGCCGCCCACGATGGCACGTGCAGGCCAGCGCCATTCGGCCCGCCTTCCCGCAGGCGTCAGGTTGCCATCCACCAGAACCTGCGTCGGTTCTGCCCCGATCGCCTGCACCAGCCGCTCCACCGCCAGCGACATCGCCCACATGGTCGCCTGAAAGATGTTCACCCGATCGATATCCGCGACGTCGATTATTCCGATGCCAAAAGCACAACGGCGGCGGATGCGCGTTTCCAGCAAGGCGCGTTTGGCAGGAGACAGCTTCTTGGAATCGTCCAGCCCACCCGGCCGCGGCTTGCACAGCAACACCGCTGCCGCCACCACCGGGCCAGCCAGCGGCCCACGCCCGGCCTCGTCCACGCCGAACACAAGCTCACCCGAAGCAAAGCCAGCGCAGAAATCGGGTATGGGAGTTCCGGACAACATCGCCACCCCATAACCTGCGGAGTCAGCGCATTGAAGCGGGTAATCGAAAGCCATTGCCACCGCCTGCCTGCGCCCGTAAGCGCGCGCCCTTCATGGCGCAGGCACCTTTCACGCTGATTCCCCTTGGGCAAGTCGATCCGGCCATGGTCGAGGAATTGCTCGACCGTGCCTTCGGCCCGGACCGCTTCACCCGCACCGCCTCCCTGATCCGCGAAGGAACGGAGGCGCTGCCGATGCTCAGCTTCGCTGCGCTCGATGCAAATGATTGGCTGGTGGGGACGATACAGGCATGGCCGGTCGCGCTGACCGATCCCGACGGCCGCGCCCATCCGATGGTCATGGTCGGCCCGGTTGCCGTGCTGCCCGAACGGCAGGGCGAAGGGTTCGGCAAGGCGCTGATGGCGGCGCAGACGCAGGCGATCGATCCTGCCGCACCTCTGCCGCAAGTGCTGATCGGCGATGCGCCCTATTACGCGCGCTTCGGTTTTTCCGAGGCTCCGCGCGGCTGGCACTGCCCCGGCCCGTGGGATCCCGCCCGGCTGATGGTGCGCGGGGCCAGCGCGGCCTTGCTGCCCCCCGCCGGGATGCTGGGGCCTTGGCGCGGCTGAAACGAT
>JBDLVD010000175.1:0-3596 GCA_039804965.1 Pseudomonadota bacterium | reverse complement strand
GATCGGTATTGAGCAGGCCATGGAAACTGGCCGCCACGTGCAGCGGCGCACCTTCACGCGCCAGTTCCAGCGCCGCTTGCCCGCCCATGCAGAAACCGATGGTCATGATCGGCAATCCCGCAGCATCGGGCAAGGTGGCCAGCGCGCGCAGGCTGGCGCGCAGGCGGGTGCGATAGGCTTCCGGCGTTTCGCGGATGGCCAGCGCCTGTTCGCGCGCTTCGTCCATGGTGGCAGGGGCCATGCCGTAAAAATCGGCCACCAGCGCCAGATACCCCGCCTGTGCCAGTGCGCGGGCCTTGTTCAGCACCGCCTCTGTCGGGTTCATGATGGTCGGGAATACCAGCACCGCGGCCCGTGGCGAGCCCGAAGGACGCGCCACGAAGCCGTTAAGGTCCACCGCGCCATCGGCGTACGACAGCGGTTGCAGATCATTCATTGGGCAGGAAATCCGGCACCGAGAGATAGCGTTCGCCGGTATCATAGTTGAAGCCCAGCACGCGCGTTCCGGCGGGCAGTTCTTTCAGCTTCTGTGCAATGGCGGCCAGCGTCGCGCCGCTGGAAATACCCACCAGCAGCCCTTCTTCCCGCGCGGAGCGGCGAGCCATTTCCCGTGCGTCTTCCGCATCGACCTGAATGGCCCCGTCGATCGACTGGGTATGCAGGTTGCCCGGAATGAAGCCCGCGCCGATGCCCTGAATGGGATGCGGCGCCGGCTGCCCCCCCGAGATGACCGGCGACAGCGCCGGTTCTACCGCGAAAGCCTTCAGTCCCGGCCAGTGCTTCTTCAGTTCTTCCGCACACCCTGTCAGATGGCCACCCGTGCCAACGCCGGTAATCAGCACCGCAGGCGGCGCATCGGCGAAATCGGCGAGAATTTCCTGCGCCGTGGTGCGGACGTGGACGGCGATGTTGGCGGCGTTTTCGAACTGCTGCGGCATCCATGAATTGGGCGTTTGCTCGACCAGTTCGGCCGCCCGTTCCAACGCGCCCTTCATGCCCTTTTCCCGCGGGGTCAGATCGAAGCTGGCGCCATAGGCCAGCATCAGCCGCCGCCGTTCCAGCGACATGGATTCGGGCATGACCAGCACCAGCTTGTAGCCCTTGACCGCGGCCACCATGGCGAGGCCGATGCCGGTGTTGCCGCTGGTGGGTTCGATGATTGTCCCGCCGGGCTGCAATGCGCCCGAGCTTTCCGCCGCTTCGACCATCGCCAAGGCGATCCGGTCCTTGATCGAACCGCCGGGATTGGCGCGTTCGCTCTTCACCCATACCTCGTGGTCGGGAAACAGGCGTGACAGGCGGATATGCGGGGTGTTGCCGATGGTGGCGAGTACGTTTGCTGCCTTCATTTCACTGGCTCCTTCGCATGATCCTCGTGGAGGAATTTTGGGGCAAAAGTCCTGGCCCGGCGCAATTCCGGGAACATCCAGGCCCACAGCCCGGTAACGATAATGGCACCCGCGCCGCCGAAAACAACTGCCCCCGTTGCACCGAGCATCGCCGCGGCAAGGCCCGATTGCAGTTCGCCCAACTCGTTCGATGCGGAAATGGCGAGGCCCGAGATGGCGGAAACGCGCCCGCGCTTGTCATCAGGGGTGTTCAGCTGGACCAGCGAACTGCGGATGAAGACGCTGATCATGTCGGCCGCGCCGAGCAGCGACAACGCGGCAAGGCTGAGCGCGAAGTTGCGACTGAAGGCGAAGACGATCGTGGCCACGCCAAACACCACCACGGCCCACAGCATCTTAACGCCGACATTGTGTTCGAACGGGCGGAACGAAAGGAAGGCGGCCACCAGCGCCGCACCCGCGGCAGGCGCACCGCGCATAAGGCCAAGCCCTTCCGGCCCGACCATCAGGATATCGCGGGCATAGACCGGCAGCATCGCGGTGGCGCCGCCCAGCAGCACGGCGAACAGATCGAGCGTGATGCAGCCCAGCAGGAACCGTTCGCGCCGGACGAAGCTGAAACCTTCGGCAATCTGGCGGAACGGGTGTACTGGTGGGCCATCCTGCCGTGCCTTTACCGGACGGATCGTCTGCACCAGCAGCCCGGTGCCGATCAGCAACCCGGCAGAAACGAAATAGGGCGCGGCGGGATGGGCGGCAAACAGCAGCCCGCCCATCGCCGGGCCAACCACCGATCCGACCTGCCACGCGATCGAACCCAGCGCGATGGCGCGCGGCAGCAGGGCAGGGGGCACAATGTTGGGGGCGATGGCCGACAAGGCCGGCCCGTTGAACACCCGCGCCGCGCCGTGTGCGGCGGCCAGCACGAACAGCAGCGGCAAGGTGAGCCAGTCCTGCATCGTGGCCACGGCCAGCACCGTGGCAATCACCGCGTCGATAAAGGTGGCGAAAAGCACCACGCGGCGGCGGTCGAACCGGTCGGCCGCAACGCCCGCGATCGGGGTGAGCAGGGCCAGCGGCACGAATTGCGCGGCCCCCAGCAGGCCCAGCATGAACGCGGCATCTCCGCGATCCATTCCGTAATCCGACCGGGCGATATCGTAGGTCTGGTATCCGATCAGCACCACCATCGACACGGTGGCGAATACGGCAAGCAGGCGAGCGAGCCAGAACCGTCGGTATTCGGCGATCTGCAGCGGCGATGTAGGTTCAGTCACCGCGTGGCAATGGCACCCAAGCGGCGCGCTGCCAAGCAGGAGGTTGTTTCAGCCGGTGGAGTGATGCTTGGCCGGCAGGGCCAACTGGAGCGTCAGCCCTTGCGGCGAAGGCGGGGGTTGGGTTGCAATTCGCCGATCATAAGCACGAAATCGTCCAGCCGGATGATCCGTTCGAACTGAAAACCGGCGCGTTGGTCGGCAATCCAGATGCAATAGGCTTCGATCCGGCCGACCACCGGCAGGCGGATAATGATGCGGTCCCCGCGCGACAGGGCAGGCGCATTGCCGATCAGGAAACCATGGGCGGAAAGATTGCTGACGTGCAGCTTCACATCGCCCTGTTCACGATGTTCGCCAATCACATCGAAATCCACCGGGTGGCGCGTTGCACGACGCAGGTCGGTAACGGACAGCTGTGCGCCGATCGACATCTGGCAACCTCCCGGACTTTGTTGGAAGGTGCCTGATGCCAGCAAATACTGGAGAATTCGTAAAAATCAGGCTCCGCGCAAGATCCCGTGGCGCTTCTTGCCCAAGCTCAGCTTCTGCTCCGCGCCACTGGCCAATGTCACCATGTGGCCGGCATCGGTGAAGGCCGCATCGTCCAGCCGCACTGCGCCTTCACCAATCTTGCGCTTCGCTTCGCCGTTGGACGCGGTGAAGCCGATGGCGGTGCAGGCCGCGACCAGCGACATGCCTTCGGCCGGGATTTCCAGCACCGGCAGATCACCGCCCAGGCTGCCACCGGCAAAGGTCTGCGTGGCGGTGGCGGCGGCGGACACTGCGGCATCTTCGCCGCGCACCAGCCGCGTCACTTCATTCGCCAGCACGATCTTGGCCTGATTGATTTCCGCGCCGGGCAGGCTTTCCAGCCGTGACACTTCGTCCAGCGGCAGATCGGTGAACAGGCGCAGGAACTTGCCCACGTCGCGGTCATCTACATTGCGCCAGTACTGCCAGAAATCATAGG
>JBDLVD010000174.1:0-3597 GCA_039804965.1 Pseudomonadota bacterium | reverse complement strand
AGAAGAAGGAAGAGGCCGCGTAAGCGCCTGCTTTCCCGATAAATTGAACACCGAAGGGCTGGCAGCAATGCCGGCCCTTTCTGGTTTAAGGCTGCCCCGATCAGCCGCCGTCGTGTGCCAGCGTATAGGCGACGATGGCATTGGCGTGGCCATGCCCCATGCCATGCTCCGCCTTAAGCATCGCGACCAGTTCCATGTGCTTCGCAGGCAGATGGCCGCGGACGATCCCCTGCCATTCTGCAATGGGACGCCCGTATTTCTTCTCGATCGAAGGGAAATAGGCAGCGGGGCCTTTCACCGGTTCTTCAGCCACTGAATCGTCTCCTGCACAATAACAGCAAGGCGGTTTGTTGCCGCTTTGCCGTGCAACCACAAGGCCGGCTGTCAGTGGTGGTGGTGATCGTGGTGGCCGTGGGCCGGGGTTTCCCCATGCCCGATTCCGCAATGCACTTCGCCGGTTTCCACCTGCACCGTCGCATGGCCGATGCCGAAATCGTCTTCCAGTTCGTGTGCCAGATGGTGCAGGAAATCGTCGCCCGGATTCCCGCCCGGCATCACCAGATGCGCGGTCAGCGCGGTTTCCGTCGTGCTCATCGGCCAGATATGCAGATCATGCACCGTCGCCACGCCGGGAAGGCTGAGCAGAAACTGCTCCACCGCGCTTTCGTCCACTGCTTCGGGCACGCCCAGAAGGCCCATCTTCACGCTGTCTTTCAGTAGGCCCCACGTGCCCCAGCCGATGACAGCCACGATCACCAGGCTGGTGACCGGATCGATCCATACGGCGCCGGTCCACAGCACCAGCGCCCCCGCCCCGACCACACCGACCGAAACGAGCGCATCGGCAGCCATATGCAGGAATGCGCCGCGGATGTTGATGTCGTGCTTGCGCCCGCGCATGAACATCAGCGCGGTGGCGGTATTGATGGCGATGCCGATCGCAGCGACGGCGATCATCGTTCCGCCTTGCACCGGCGCGGGATCGAACAGGCGGTGGATCGTTTCGAACAGGATCGCGCCGATTGCCACCATCAGCAGCCCGGCATTGGCGAGCGCGGCCAGGATGGTCGAACTTTTCCAGCCATATGTGAACCGGGCGCTGGGCGGACGGCGGGCAGCGATCGCCGCGCCCCATGCGATGATCAGGCTGAGAACATCCGACAGGTTATGCCCGGCATCGGCCAGCAGCGCCATCGAACCCGACAGCATGCCATAGACCGCCTCCACCATGACAAAGGCGGAATTGAGCACGATGCCCACGGCAAAGGCCCGGCCATGGCCGACCGGCCCGTGCGAATGGCCGTGGCCGTGCGAATGATGATGCCCTGCGCCCATGCCCTTATCCGTAGACGCAGGAATCGAGGCCGTCACGCCGGACAGTGCCGATCCGGGCGCGGATGGTGTTGCCATATCGGCGGGTGAAGCCGTCCGGGCCGATCACCGCGCGTTCTTTCGGCAAGGGCAAGGCCGCAGCCATGCGCGCGGCTTCTTCAGCGGAAAGGCGGGCGGCGGAATGGTGGAAATACCGCTGCGCGCCAGCTTCCACACCGTAAGTGCCGATGCCGGTTTCGGCGACGTTGAGATAGACCTCCATGATCCGCCGCTTGCCCCAGATATTCTCGATCAGCACGGTGAACCAAGCCTCCAGCCCCTTGCGGAAATAACCGCCGCCTTGCCACAGGAACACGTTCTTGGCGGTCTGCTGGCTGATGGTGGAGCCGCCGCGAATGCGGCCGCCCTTGGCATTGCGCTGGATCGCCTTTTCGATTGCCGCGGTATCAAAACCGTTGTGGGTGCAGAACTTGCCGTCTTCCGCCGCGATCACTGCCGACACCATGTGCCGATCGATGTTGCTGAGCGATTCCCAATCCTTGGTGATGCCGTTGCCGTCCATCACCATCGTGGCCGTAATCAGGATCGGCACGAACCGCAGCACCGCCACCAGCGCGACGCTGCCCACGACGAACCACAGCACGAACAAGAACGAAAAGCGCGTTACCCGGCGAAGCATCCGCGTGGACTAACCGCACAGTGCGGGTGGCGCAATCCGGGGCGCATACGAAAACGCCCGCACATTGCTGCGCGGGCGTATCGCCGTGTGTCGGAAGGCCCGATCACATCGCCGGGAGCAGTTTTTCCCCGGCAATGCGCTGCATCGCCTTTTGCAGCTTTTCGAACGCGCGCACTTCGATCTGGCGGATGCGTTCGCGGCTGACATTGTATTCCTGGCTCAGTTCTTCCAGCGTCTGGGGATTATCGGTCAGCCGCCGTTCGACCAGAATGTGCTTTTCCCGGTCGTTCAGGCTGTCCATCGCTTCCACCAGCATTTCATGGCGGAACTTGGCCTCTTCGGCTTCGGCCACCACGGTGTCCTGCAACGGGCTGTCGTCCGCCAGCCAGTCCTGCCACTGGCCACTGCCTTCTTCGTCACCGCGCATGGAGACGTTGAGCGACGCATCGCCGCCCATCATCATCCGCCGGTTCATGTTGACGACTTCCTGTTCCGGCACGCCCAGATCCTTGGCGATCTTGGCCACGTCATCGGGGTGGAGATCGGAATCGTCGTAGGCTTCCAACTGCTTCTTCATCCGGCGCAGGTTGAAGAACAGCTTCTTCTGCGCGGCGGTGGTGCCCATCTTCACCAGCGACCAGCTGCGCAGGATGAATTCCTGCATCGAAGCCTTGATCCACCACATGGCGTAGGTCGCCAGCCGGAAGCCCCGGTCCGGTTCGAATTTCTTGACGCCCTGCATCAGGCCGACATTGCCTTCGGAAATCAGATCGCTGACCGGCAGGCCATAGCCGCGGTATCCCATCGCAATCTTGGCCACCAACCGCAGGTGGCTGGTTACCAGCTGCGCCGCCGCTTGCGGATCTTCATGATCGGCATAGCGTTTCGCCAGCATGTATTCCTGTTCCGCCGTCAACACGGGGAATTTCTTGATCTCGGACAGATAGCGGTTGAGGCTTTGCTCCCCGCCAAGTGCCGGGACCGAGAGGGTTTTCTTCCTGATCTCGCTCATGTCTTCCCGAACCTTTCCGTCGACCTGTTGTTTCGGCAGACCCCGTCCGGGCATCCGCCAGGGCACGGCCACTGTGCCCCGTTATCCACCTGCATAGCCGATTTCATCGCTCCGCAGGGTGTATTTCGTCGATTTCAATGAGTGGTTTCGTCGATCAGTTCCCGCATGTCGGCAGGCAGCGCGCTTTCGAAGCGCAGCCGTTCGCCCGTGATGGGATGGATGAAGCCGAGTACCGCCGCGTGCAGGGCCTGCCGCTGGAAACCCAACCGCTGCAACAAGGGGCGAAGATGCGCGATGGTGCGTCCATAGACAGGGTCGCCCACTAACGGATGGCCGATTGATGCAAGGTGAACGCGCACCTGGTGGGTTCGCCCGGTTTCCAGCCGGCATTCCACCAGCGTGCAATGATCCAGTTCGCGCATCACCTTCCAATGGGTGACGGCATGTTTGCCGCGTTGGGAATCCTGCGGCAGCACTGCAATCTTCTTGCGATCGCCATCTGACCGGCCAAGCCGTGCGTCGACCGTGCCCGCTGTCCGTTTTGGGTGGCCATTGCACACCGCGAGATAGGCGC
>JBDLVD010000173.1:0-3612 GCA_039804965.1 Pseudomonadota bacterium | reverse complement strand
GTGACCGGGCCGTGGCGCTGCGGTGCAGCCATCTGGGCTTTTCCAATTCCCCCGAAGCGATCGCGGCGGTGCTGAAGGAACTGGACCGGCCCGCAGCTGCATGAAAACACAGGCCTGAAATTGTCCCCTTGCGTTCGTTGCAGGACGTGGCATGTTGCACCGCAGCAAAGGGATATATGAGCGTAACAAGCCAGCCCAACTTCGACGAGATGCTCGCACCTGACGGAACGGTGCGTCCCGCCTATCGGGCCTATCATCGCTGGTTGTCCGAACAGGACGACGCCTGGATGCGCCGCAAGGCGAAAGAGGCGGAAGGGTTCTTCCGCCGCACCGGCATCACTTTCAACGTGTATGGTGATGATGACGCGGAAGAACGGCTGATCCCGTTCGACATGGTGCCGCGCATCATCAGCGCCGCCGAATGGCGCAAGCTGACACGTGGCATCGAACAGCGGGTGCGGGCGCTGAACGCCTTCATGCACGACATGTATCACCGGCAGGAAATCATCCGGTCCGGCCGCCTGCCCGAACGATTGTTCCGCAACAATTCCGCATGGTTGCCGCAGATGGTCGGCTTCACTCCGCCGGGTGCGGTCTATACCCATATCGTCGGCATCGATCTGGTCCGCACCGGGCCGGATGATTTCATGGTGCTGGAAGACAACGCCCGCACGCCATCGGGCGTCAGCTATATGCTGGAAAACCGCGAAACCATGATGGCCATGTTCCCGGAACTGTTCAGTCAGGTGAAGGTGCAGCCGGTTTCCAACTATCCGCGCCGGCTGGCGAAAAGCCTTGCCGCCTGCGCGCCCGATTGCGCGTCCGATAAACCGACGATTGCGGTGCTGACGCCGGGGGTGTTCAATTCCGCTTACTTCGAACACGCGTTTCTGGCGGACCAGATGGGCGCGGAACTGGTCGAAGGCAGCGATCTGCGCGTGGTCGACGGGCGGGTGCAGATGCGCACCACCCAAGGTTTCCAGCCGATCGATGTGCTGTATCGCCGGGTGGATGACGATTACCTCGATCCGCTGACCTTCAACCCCGGCAGCGTGCTGGGCGTGCCGGGCATCATGGATGTCTATCGCGCCGGGCGTATCACCATCGCCAACGCGCCGGGCACGGGCATTTCGGATGACAAGGCGATCTATTCGTTCATGCCCGAAATCGTCGAATTCTATACCGGTGAAAAGCCGCTGCTGCCCAATGTGCACACGTGGCGCTGCGCCGATGCGGACAGCCTGAAATATGTGCTGGATCGATTGCCCGAACTGGTGGTGAAGGAAGTCCACGGTTCCGGCGGATACGGGATGCTGGTGGGGCCGACCGCCAGCCGCAAGGAAATCGAAGCCTTCCGGGCCAAACTGGTGGCCAACCCGTCCAACTATATCGCGCAGCCGACGCTGGCCTTGTCCACTTGCCCGATCTTTACCCGGGCGGGGCTGGCCCCGCGCCACGTGGATCTGCGGCCATTCGTGCTGGTTTCGCCCGACGGGATCGACATCACTCCCGGCGGCCTGACCCGCGTGGCGCTGAAGAAGGGATCGCTGGTGGTCAATTCCAGTCAGGGGGGCGGCACCAAGGACAGCTGGGTGCTGGACGATTGATGGGCGGATACTGACCATGCTGGGACGCACCGCCAACGGCATCTTCTGGATGTATCGCTATCTCGAACGGGCGGAAAACACCGCCCGCCTGCTGGCTGCGGGGCATCGCATGTCGATGACGCGCGGGGCTGATGCCGCCAGCGCCGAATGGAAAAGCGTGCTGACCACGCTGGGCCAGTTGCAGGCATACCGCGAAACCTATGACGATTTCAGCGGCGCGCACGTGTGCGATTTCGTGCTGCGCGGGCGTAACAACCCGCAGAACGTGCTGGCAATGTTCGAAAGAGCCCGCACCAACGCCCGTGTCTGCCGCACGTCCATCACGTCCGAAGTGTGGGAAGCCGTCAACGAAGGCTGGATGGGCCTGCGTGACCAGTTGGCCCGCGCGGTGCGCGATGTCCATCTGGGCAATGTGCTGAGCGCCATCCGCCGCGAATCCACACTGGCGCGCGGGGCCACCCATGGGTCCATGCTGCGGAACGAGATATATTCCTTCGCCCGCACCGGGACGTTCATCGAACGGGCGGACAATACCGCCCGCATTCTGGACGTGAAGTATTACCTGCTGCTGCCCAGCCTTGCCTATGTCGGCACGGCGCTGGACACCAGCCAGTGGGAAAACGTCCTGCGATCGCTATCGGGTGACCGCGCCTATCGCTGGCTCAATTCCGGGCGGATGGATGCGCGGTCGATCGCGGAATTCCTGATCCTCGACGATCGCTTTCCGCGCAGCCTTGCGTTCTGCATGGCGGCCATGCGCGAAAACCTGTCCGCGCTGTCGCGCCTGCACGGGCATGAAGGGCCGGCCCATGCGATGCTGCGCGAACCGGCGTTCTGCCTGAACGACATGAGCGTGGACGAAATCTTCGAACATGGTCTGCACCAGTTCATCACCGGCTTCATCCGCAACAATCAGGCGCTGGCCAACGCAATTGCGGACCAGTACCGGTTCGTGGGCTAGGGAAGGGGGACAACCATGCGCCTCGCCATCCGCCACAGCACGACATACCGCTTCATGGAACCGGTCGCCCATGGCCTGCAACGGCTGCGGCTGACGCCCAAGCACACGCAAGGCCAGCACATCGTCGACTGGACGATGGAATACGAAGGCGCGAGCGAGCAGCTTTCCTACGATGACCAGAACTTCAATCACGTCACCCTGATCGCCGTGGCCGAAGGCGCCACGCAGGTGGTGGTCACCTGCCGCGGTTCGGTGGAAACCGAAGACAAGGCCGGGGTGATCGGCCGCCATTCGGGCCTGCTGCCGCTGTGGGCCTTTCTCAGCCATACCGACCTGACCCGGCCCGGCCCGCGCATCCGTGCGTTGCTGGCATCGTTGGGCAAGGATGGCGGCACCCTGCCGACGCTGCACCGCCTTTCCAGCGCGATCCGCGAACAGGTGGCATATGGCACCGGCCACACCGGGGTCACCACCTCTGCCGAAGAAGCAATGGTGACCGGGCGTGGCGTGTGTCAGGATCACGCCCACGTGTTCATCACCGCCGCGCGGCTGATGGACGTGCCGGCCCGGTATGTCAGCGGCTACATGATGCTGGATCATCAGGTGGATCAGGACGCGGCGCACGCATGGGCGGAAGCCTGGGTGGAAGGGTTGGGCTGGGTCGGGTTCGACATTTCCAATGGGATCAGCCCCGATCCGCGATACGTGCGCGTGGCCACCGGGCGCGATTATCGCGATGCGGCGCCGGTCACGGGGATCAGCTTTGGCGCTGTTACCGAAGCCCTGCATGTGGAACTGGCCGTTGAACAGCAGCTTGCAGAGCAGTAGGGCAGACCGCTGACAGGCGCTTACAGGTAAGGCGGACCGGGAAAATAATGACCTATTGCGTTGGAATGGTGCTGGATCGCGGGCTGGTGTTGATGAGCGACACCCGCACCAATTCGGGCGTCGACAACATCTCGGTGTTCCGCAAGATGTTTCACTGGGAGGTGCCCGGCGAGCGCGTGATCGCGATCATGACCGCTGGCAACCTTGCCACCACCC
>JBDLVD010000172.1:0-3688 GCA_039804965.1 Pseudomonadota bacterium | reverse complement strand
CACCACGCTGCCGAAGGAATGGCAGAACCGATCGACTGCAGCGGCGGCGAGGCTGTCGGTGCGGGCGATGCCCTGTTCCCACACGTCCTTGTCCGCCGTCAGCGGGGCTGGGCGCTGTTCCAGTGCGGCCAGCGCGGCGTAGATTTCCAGAATGCCGGGGCCGGAATGCACCCGCTCTGTCGAAACCCGCAGATGTTCACGCCGCAGGCGCGCCATCATCCAGTCATCCACCGCGTCCAGCGGCCCGAATTCGATATGCCCGCCTTCGGTCGATTGCGCGTGATAACCGCCGGGGAACCGATGGAAATGCGCCACGCCGAGGCCGGTGCCGGGGCCGATCACGCTGACCGTGCCGCGTTCGGGCAGCGGCAGGTCCGGCCCGGTGATGTGGACCAGTTGATCCGCCGGCGCGCGCGCCACGGCATGGGCCACTGCGCCGAAATCGTTGATGACGGTCACCCGGTCGATGCCCAGCTGTTCGTCCAGCGCACCGGTGTGCAGCACCCAGCTGTTATTGGTCATCCGCACCACGTCGCCCGTCACCGGACCGGCGATGGCAATGGCGGCGGAGCGGGGCAGAGCCTGCCCGCACTGCCGTTCGAATTGCTCCCACGCGGTTTGCAGGCTGGCGAAATCGGATGTTTTCAGCGTCGTGGGTTCGCCAAGGTCGATCGTCCCGTCATCCATCAGGCGGGCCAGCGCGAAGCGCGCATGGGTTCCGCCGACATCAACGGCGACCAGATCGGTCACAGCCCGGCCGCCGCCAGCATCGCCGAACCGCCGCGCTCCGCCTCGTCCGCGCCGTTGCGGAACATGGCGAAAAGTTCACGGCCCGTACCCACTTCCGCAGCAGGTGCCGGGGCGGGGGTGCGGGTGGACAGGTCCGCCGTGGTGGAAAGCGTGCCGTCGGTCGCGCACAGCTTCACCACGTCGCCGTCCTGCAACAGCGACAGCGGGCCGCCGCCCAGCGCTTCGGGTGAACAGTGGATCGCGGCAGGCACCTTGCCGCTGGCCCCGGACATGCGCCCATCGGTGACCAGCGCCACCCGGTATCCGCGATCCTGCAACACGCCCAGCGGCGGGGTCAGCTTGTGCAGTTCAGGCATGCCATTGGCGCGCGGGCCCTGAAAGCGGACCACCACCACCACGTCGCGGTCCAGTTCCCCGGCAGCGAAGGCATGGGCCACGTCGGCCTGTGTTTCGAACACCCGGCATGGGGCTTCGATGGTCCAGCGTTCTTCGGCCACGGCGCTGGTCTTGAAACATGCGCGGCCAAGATTGCCCTGTACCAGCCGCATCCCCCCATCGGGCTGGAACGGATTGGCCACCGGGCGCAGCATTTCGGCATCTGCAGCCGCGCCAATATCGCGCCAAGCGAGCGTACCGTTGTCCAGCCACGGTTCGCGGGCATAGGCTGACAGATCATCGCCGCCCACGGTCATGATATCGCGGTGGGCCAGCCCGGCATCGAGCAGTTCGCCAATCACGTATCCGATCCCGCCCGCGGCGTGAAAGTGGTTCACGTCCCCCGAACCGTTGGGATAGACGCGCGCCAGCAGCGGCACGGCATGGCTCAGTTCGGCGATATCGGTCCAGTCGATCTGGATGCCTGCCGCGCGCGCGATGGCGGGGATATGGATCGCGTGGTTGGTCGATCCGCCAGTGGCCAGCAGGCCGACAGCGGCGTTGACCACCGCTTTTTCATCCACGCATTGCGCCAGCGGGCGATAATCTTCGCCGCCGCGCGTGATCGCCGCCAACCGGTGGACAGCGGCGCGGTTCAGCGATTGGCGCAGCGGCGTGCCGGGATTGACGAAGGCCGCGCCCGGCAGGTGCAACCCCATCAGTTCCATCATCATCTGGTTGGAATTGGCCGTGCCGTAAAAGGTGCAGGTGCCGGGCGAATGGTAACTTTTCGCTTCGCTTTCCAGCAATTGTTCGCGCGTGGCCTTGCCTTCGGCGTAAAGCTGGCGAACGGCCTGCTTTTCCTTGTTGGCAATGCCGCTGGCCATCGGCCCGCCGGGTATGAAGAGCGTGGGCAGCCAGCCGAACCGCAAGCCGCCGATCAGCAGGCCGGGCACGATCTTGTCGCAGATGCCCAGCATCGCCACGCTGTCATACATCGCGTGCGACAGGCCGACCGTGGTGGCCAGCGCGATCACGTCGCGGCTGAACAGCGAAAGCTCCATGCCCGCCATGCCTTGCGTCACCCCGTCGCACATCGCGGGGGTGGCACCGGCGACTTGCGCCGTGGCGCCCACTTCGCGCGCCCACAGCTTCATCTGCGGCGGGTAGGCACCGTATGGCTGATGCGCGGAAATGGTATCGTTATAGGCGGAGATGATGCCGATATTCGGCCCGCGCATCGCGGCGATGGATGGTTTGTCCTGTTCTGCCGCGGCAAAGCCATGGGCAAGGTTGGAACAGCCCATCGCGCGGTTGCGATCGCCATGCAGGTCTGCCTCGCGCGCCATCAGCGCCAGATAGGCCGCACGGCTGTCGCGCGATTTTTCGATGATCCGCTGAGTGACGCGGGCAACGGCGGGGTGCAGGTTATTCATGCCAGCTTACCCCGTCGCGTTCGGCCAGCGCGATGGCCGCGCTCGGCCCCCAACTGCCGGCGTTGTAAGGTTTGGGCTGCAGCCCTTCGGCTTGCCACTGGCTGCGGATCGCGTCGATCCAGCCCCACTGCGCCTCCACTTCGTCACGCCGCACGAACAGCGTCTGATCCCCTTCGATCAGGTCCAGCAGCAGCCGTTCATAGGCGATCCGCCGTTCCTTGCCGGAAAAGGCATCCTGCATCGCGATGTCCAGCGGAACGGACCGCAGGGCGATGCCGTCGCGGTCCAGCCCCGGCACCTTGGCCATCAGCGACAGGGTGATGTTTTCTTCCGGCTGGATGCCGATCACCAGACTGTTGGCCTGCATTCGCGCACCCTTGAAGATCGAATGCGGCACGCTGCGGAACCGGACGACGATTTCCGTCACCCGTTCGGGCAGCCGTTTGCCGGTGCGCAGGTAAAACGGCACCCCCTGCCAGCGCCAGTTGTCGACATGGGCCTTCAGCGCCACGAAGGTTTCGGTGTCGCTGTCGCGGCCCAGCTCCTCGTCGTAACCCGGCACGATCTGACCGCCCGATGCCCCGCCGCGATACTGGCCGGTGACGCTTTCGCCAGCGCCAATGGGCCGCAAGGCGCGCAGCACCTTGACCTTTTCATCCCGCACCGCGCCGGCTTCGAAACTGACCGGCGGTTCCATCGCCACCAGCGCCAGCAATTGCAACATGTGGTTCTGCACCATGTCGCGCAGCGCGCCGGCGTTGTCGTAAAAGTCTGCCCGGCTTTCCAGCCCCACCGTTTCGCCCACGGTGATCTGGACGTTGTCGATATGCTGGGCGTTCCACAGCGGTTCGAACAGGATGTTGGCAAAGCGCAGGGCGATCAGGTTCTGGACGGTTTCCTTGCCCAGATAGTGATCGATGCGGAAGATGCGGCTTTCCGGGAAAGCATCGGCGACGGCATCGTTGATGGCGCGGCTGCTGGCCAGATCGTGGCCGAGCGGCTTTTCCAGGCTGATCCGCGCTTTGTCACCCGTCAGCCCGGCATCGGCCAGCCCGCGAATGGTCGGTTCGAACAGGTTGGGCGCGGTGGACAGGAAGATCGCCAGCCCTTTTTCCGCCGTCGCGCCG
>JBDLVD010000171.1:0-3689 GCA_039804965.1 Pseudomonadota bacterium | reverse complement strand
ACAGGATCGTGTGCGTGCATTCCCAGTCGGGCGGCGTCGATCACCTGAATTGCTGCGCGTTCCATCGTCACCAGCCCGGAGCGGGCGAAAGCAGCCAGCCCCCGGCTGACAGCGGCGCGGCCCGATCCCATTTCTGCGGCCAGTTCCTCGTGCGTGGCGCAGACGCGGCCACCATGGTCCATCAGCCGCAGCAGGGTGCGTGCGAGGCGGGCTTCGAAACCGGTCAAAACCACGTCTTCCACCAGCCGTTCCATGTCGGCAAACCGGGCGGCGACTGCGGCGAACAGTTGCTGGCGGAACAGGCTGTCATCCACGATCCGCTGCTGGAACGATGTAGCCGGAACGACCTCCAGTTCCAGATCGCTGTCCGCCACCCCTTGCGCGCCGTAGGGCGTGCCGGTGATGAGGCAGCCGAAGGTTTGCAGACATACCTCGCCCGGCTGCACGCGATAGAGAACGATTTCCCGCCCGCTTTCCCCTGTCAGCGTCACCTTGATCGTTCCCCGGCGCAGCACCACGAAGCCTGCACAATCCTGCCCGGGCGTGAACAGCACCGTGCCTTTCGGCAGATGCTGCACCCGCGCGGACGGGGAAGAGGCGGGCGAGGCTGTCAGGATCAGCCCGGTTGACGGCAGCTGTAACTGGACGCCTTGGCCGGATCGCCGCCATCGTAATGGGCATAGGACGGGTGCGGGCACATCGGGCGGCTTTCCGCGCCGGACTGCCGGCTTGCCAGCGGGCGATCCGGGGCCTTGCCCTGTTCCACCCATGCGACCAGCGGATCGAGCAGGTCGAAATTGTCGAAAGCGTTGCCCCCACGGCAGTGGCCCATGCCCGGCACCATGTAATACCGGCTGGCGTCGGTAAACGCCGATCCGTTGGTGGCGCTGGCGCGCTGATACCAGTCCCAGCTGTCGAACGCGGAGAACCACGGATCGCTTACCCCGTGGAAAAACAGGATCTTGCTGCCCTTACTTAGGAACGTGTCGAGGTCTGTCCACACGTTGGTGTCGGTCAGGCGTTGCGGTCCGTCCATCGCCAGGGCCTGCAACCGGGCGTCCACGTCGATGGTCAGCGCGCGGGTCGCCGGGCCGAACACAGTCTGCGCGCCGCTGGGCAGATAGCCGGGCAGTGGGCCGGACGTATCGACAATGCCGGTGTCGAAAGGAACGGGGACATAAGCGGGATAGCCCGCAGCGTTCTTCGGGCCGGCGAAGGCGCGTTCCAGCGCCCCGACTTGCGCGCTGCTGATGCAGTTTTCCGTCTGGCCCGGTTTGCACTGCAGTTCGGCAGGGCGGAAATGGCATGCCGCGACGTTCATGATCATGCCGTCTGCGCGGCCATCCAGCGCATCGCATTGGTGCAGCAGGCCATCGAGGATGGTCTTGCGGTCAGCCGTGGAGAAAATCCGTTCCACCAGCGGCAACCCGGCGGCATCGCGCGGAGCTGTCTGGTTGAACTGCACGTTCGAATATTCGATCGCCATGTTGGAATGGCCGGTGCGCATGGCGGGCGCACCCACGATGATGCCGTCGAACAGTTCGGGATAGCGTTCCCCTGCCAGCATTGCTTCGCGGCCCCCGGTGGAACAGCCGGTGAAGTAGCTGTGATCGGCGGGCCGCGCGTAGTAGCGCGCCGTCAGCGCCTTGCCTGCCAGCGCCACGGTGCGAACGGAGCTTTCCGCGAAATCGAGCGCCGCGCGCTGGTCCTTCATGAAGCTGTCGTCGAACACCGGGCCCTTGTGGCCGCTGTCATGGCTGATGACGGCGAAACCACGTGCCAGCGCCGGGCGGTTGCCCGATGCGACCGGGCCGACGGGGGCGCCGACATTGCCGTTCAGCCCGCCGCCGCCTTGCATAAGGAACCGACCGTTCCAGTCATTGGGCAGGGCGAGAGCAAAGCCGATGGCGTAATCCTTGCCATCCGCGCCGCCATGGTGCGGATCGATCGTGCCTTCCAGCAGGCAATGGGCAGGCAGGGCCAATCGTGGTGGCTGGCCCGGCCCGGCGGCGGGGCCGGATGCGGTCGTCGGGATGGCCTGTGCCCGGGTGATCGTGATGCCCGGCCGGATCTCCACGCCCTTCATCGCGCTGCAGCGCGCGACTTCCTGCGGCGTGGCGCTGGCGGCAGGCGCTGCGGGTGCCTGGGCGACTGATGCCCCGGCCGCGAACAGCAGCGGCAGGGCGATGATCCAATGGCGCATGTATTCCCCCAAAATCAGAACGTGACGACGACCTTGCCCACCTGCTGGTTCGATTCCAGATAGGCGTTGGCCGCAACGAGGCTGTCTAGCCCCTTGAATTCCTTTGCAATAACCGGCTTCAGGTGGCCGGTGGCAAGGCCAGTGAGAATACGTTCCTGCGCCGCCTTGTAGCGATGCGGGTGGTTCCAGATCTCGCTCGCCACCCATCCGCGCATCGACAGGCCCTTGAAGGCGCAAGGCCAGTGCGCGAACGGGGTGGGCTGTTCACTGAGGCCGCCGTAGATCATCAGCACGCCGCGTTCCGCCAGCGAGCGGGCGAGCGTATCCACATAAGGCCCGCCCACCGGATCGAACGCGCAACGCGCGCCCTTGCCGCCAGTGATCGCCATGACCCGTTCGACAAGGTCTTCTTCCTGCGTGGCGACCACGTGCTGCGCGCCCAGCGCCGTCAAGGCGGCGGCCTTGTCGCTGGTGCGGGTGCAGGCGATGGAAATCGCCCCGGCCCAGTTGGCCAGCTGGATCGCCGCGATGCCGACGCTGGAGGATGCCGCGGGGATGATGACACCATCGCCAATGCCGACATTGGCGACTTCGATAATGGCGAACGCGGTCATGAACTGCATCCAGATCGAAGCGGCTTCGGCCGGAGTAAGCCCGGCAGGGGCGGGCAGGATGATCCGCGCAGGCACGATCGCCTGTTCACCCCAGATGCCATATTGGCCCTGCTGGATCATCGGCAGCACGCAGACGCGATCCCCGACGGCGTAGCCGGTCACGCCTTCGCCCAACTGTTCGATGATGCCGGTGCCTTCGTATCCGATCAGCGTCGGCAACTGCGGCTGCACCGGATAACGGCCCGCGCGATACATTGCTTCGGCGCGGTTGAGGCCGACTGCCTCGACCCGCAGGCGCACTTCGCCGGGGGCGGGCGCGCCAATGTCCAGATCTTCGATTTCAAGCACTTCCGGCCCGCCGAGGCGATGGACGCGAACGATCCTGCTCATGCACTGTCCTCTCTTTTGCGGGGAGGATGGGGCAGTCGCCGGGCCGTGTCCAGAGCCGCACGGCCGCGCTTCCCACATAAAGAAAGGCCCCCCCGTTGCCGGGAGGGCCTCCTTTTCATTCAAATCGTCGGAACGATTAGAACTTGGTGGTGACACCAACGTAGTAACGACGGCCGAGGGCGTCGTAGTTGG
Source organism: Pseudomonadota bacterium (assembly GCA_039804965.1). Taxonomy (GTDB): domain Bacteria; phylum Pseudomonadota; class Alphaproteobacteria; order Sphingomonadales; family Sphingomonadaceae; genus Croceibacterium_C. The sequence goes on along the minus strand of JBDLVD010000171.1, from coordinate 290 downwards.
TGGTGTTGTAGCTACCACCCGGCAGGGTCAGACCGGATGCGACAGAGTTGACGCCGCCGAATGCCGGGGCCTTGTCGAACAGGTTATCGACGCCGAAGCGAACCGATGCCTTGTCGTTGATCTGATAGCTGCTGTTGAAGTTGAACAGATCGTAAGCGGGCAGACCGGTGTTGGTGTTGCCCGAAGCGATCTTCGGCAGGTGCTGCCACTGGATCCCAGCGCGAACGCTGCCGATGGTGTAGCTGATGTTGGTCAGCGTCTTCCAACGGTACTGGCCAGCAGTGCTCAGG
>JBDLVD010000170.1:0-3804 GCA_039804965.1 Pseudomonadota bacterium | reverse complement strand
CCGTGTCCGAATCCTTGTCTTCAACGCCGCACTCGGCCCGCTGGACTATCGTGTTCCCGATGGGATGACGGTGGAACCCGGCTGCGTGGTCGTCGCGCCGCTCGGCCCGCGGCAGATCATCGGCATCGCATGGGAACCGGAACGCCTGCCCGCCACCAGTGTGGCGGATGAACGGCTGCGCCCCTTGCTCGCGGTCGTCCCGGTGCCACCGTTGCAGGCGGAATTGCGGCGGCTGATCGAATGGACGGCAGATTATTATTGCGCCTCGCTGGCATCGGTGGCGCGCATGGTGCTGTCCAGCGGCGGGGCCTTGCGCGGCCCGGCCACGATCATCGAATATCGCCTTTCGGGCGGGATGCCCGACAGGATGACCCCGCAGCGCGAACGCGCGATGGGCGCGCTGGAAGGGGAACAGGCCACCATCCGCGAACTGGCGGAACTGGCAGGCGTTTCCGAGGCCGTGTTGCGCGGTCTGGTCAATCAGGGCGTGCTGGAACCGGTGGAGGTCGATTGCGACCGCCCTTACCCGCGCGCCGTGCCCGATTTCGCCGTTCCGCAATTGAGCGACGAACAGCAGGCCGCGACCGACCGTTTCGTCGCTGCGCTGGACAGCCACCGGTTCGCGCCCTTCCTGCTGGATGGCGTCACCGGATCGGGGAAGACCGAAACCTATTTCGAAGCCATCGCCCATGCGCTGGAACAGGACCGGCAGGTGCTGGTGCTGTTGCCCGAAATCGCCCTGACCGAAGCCTTCCTGCGGCGGTTCGAGGATCGTTTCGGCGCCGCGCCGGTGCTGTGGCATTCTTCGCTCAAAAGCACGGAACGCCGCCGTGCGTGGCGCGCCATTGCCAACGGCCCGAAAAATGGCGGCGCGCAAGTGATCGTGGGCGCGCGTTCGGCGCTGTTCCTGCCCTATGCCCGGCTGGGCCTGATCGTGGTGGATGAAGCCCACGAAGTCAGCTTCAAGCAGGACGAAGGCGTGCGGTACAACGCGCGCGACGTGGCGGTGATGCGCGCGCGGTTCGAACGGATTCCGGTGGTGCTGGCCAGCGCCACCCCGGCGCTGGAAAGCCTGCACATGGCTGACAGAGGGACTTATGAAAAACTCGTGCTGCCAAGCCGTTTTGGCGGGGCGCAGATGCCGACCATCCGGTTGGTCAACCTGACCGAAGAACAGCCCGAACGCGGGCGCTGGCTGTCCCCCCGGCTGGTGGCGGCGCTGAAGGACCGGCTGGCCAAGGGCGAACAGTCGCTGCTGTTCCTCAACCGGCGCGGCTACGCCCCGCTGACCTTGTGCCGCCACTGCGGTTTCCGTTTCCAGTGCCCGAATTGCAGTGCCTGGCTGGTCGAACATCGACTTTCCCGGCGGCTGGCCTGCCACCACTGCGGCCATGAAACCCCGCCTCCGCCCACCTGCCCTGAATGCGGGGAGCCGGATTGCCTCGTCGCCTGCGGCCCCGGCGTGGAACGGATCGCGGATGAAGTGGCCGAACTGCTGCCCGAAGCCCGGATTGCACTGGTCACGTCCGACACGCTCAATTCCCCGGAAAAAGCGGCGGATTTCGTGGCGCAGGCCGAAGGTGGCGCGATCGACGTGATCGTGGGCACGCAGCTGGTTACGAAGGGCTTCCACTTCCCCGAACTGACGCTGGTGGGGGTGGTCGACGCCGATCTTGGCCTTGAAGGCGGCGACCTGCGCGCGGCGGAACGGACCTATCAACAGGTGGCACAGGTGGCCGGGCGCGCCGGGCGCGGCGCGAAGCCGGGCGAAGTGCTGATCCAGACGCGGCATCCTGATGCCCCGGTGATCGCGGCACTGGAAGCGGGGGACCGCGATGCCTTCTACGCCGCCGAAACCGATGCCCGGCGCGATGCCGGTGCCCCGCCATTCGGCCGGTGGGCGGCGATCATCGTATCCAGCGAAGACGAATCCGAAGCGCGCGAGGCCGCCAATCGCATCGGGGCCACCCGCCCCAACCTGCCCGACGTGCAGATCCTTGGCCCTGCCGCTGCGCCAATGGCGCTGCTGCGCGGGCGGTATCGCTATCGCCTGTTGCTGAATGCGCGGCGCAGCGCCGAAGTGCAGCAGGTCATCCGCGAATGGCTGGGTGCGCTGAATTTCCCGCAAGGCGTGCGGGTGAACGTGGATATCGACCCCTACAGCTTCGTCTAGGCGTAGAGCGCCGCTGCCTCTTCCTTCAGCCGGGCCATGGCCGTGCGCCACGGTGCCGGTCCCCAGCTGACCCGCGCCACGCCCAGCTTCGCCAGTTCGGCAATTTCCGGGACACCGGGCAGCATGATGATATTCACCGGCAGTGGAGACTGTTCGCAGATCAGGCCGATCAGATCGGCATCGCTGACACCGGGGACGAAGAAACTGCCTGCGCCCGCTTCGGAAAAGGCGGCGGCGCGTTCCATTGCTTCGCCCAGCAGGGTGCGATCATTGGCATCTTTCCCCGCGCGCCGCAGTTGCAGGAACAGATCCGTGCGTGCGTTCACAAACAGCCCCGCCGCGGCAACCGCCGCCACGCGCTGCGCCTGCAAGGCGACCGGGTGCAGGCCTTGGCCACCGATCACCTGATCTTCGAAATTGCAGCCCACCGCGCCGGTTTCCGCCAGATACCGCGCATGATCCGCCAGCCGCCCGGCATCGACCGCGAAGCCGCCTTCGAAATCCACCGTCACCGGAACGTCCACCGCCGCCACGATCCGGCGGGCCGTTTCCAGCAGCACGTTCAGCGGGATGCCTTCGCCATCGGTATAGCCTTGCGCTTCGGCCAGTGCGTGGCTGCCGGTCGCCAAGGCCGGGGCGCCGGCCGATGCAACGGCAACCGCGCTGCCCACGTCCCAGACATTATACAGCAGCACCGGATCGCCCCGGCGGTGCAGGGCGGCAAAGCCATCGTGGACGGATTCGGTCATCGCTGTTTCTCCCGTTCGAGCAAGGCGCGCTTGATTTCCAGCCCGTAGGCATAGCCACCCAGCGAGCCGTCGGACCTTACAACGCGGTGGCAGGGAATAAGCACCGCGACATTGTTCGCACCGTTCGCGCTGCCCGCCGCGCGCACTGCGCCGGGATTGCCCACGGCCGCCGCGATCTGGGCATAGCTGCGCGTTTCGCCCGCCGGAATGCGGCGCAGTTCGTCCCACACCTTCTGCTGGAAGGCGGTGCCAGCCACGTCGATCGGGATGTCCGTTGCGGCTGCGCCATTTTCCACCGCGTCCACCACCTGTTGCAGCAGGATGGCGAAGTCCGCCCCGCCTTCGGCCAGATCGGCCTGCGGGAAACGCCGCGCCAGTTCGTCCGGGCCTTCGTTGAACGACAGGCGGCACACGCCCTTGGCCGTGGCCGCGACCAGCATCGGCCCCAGTGATGTTGCCACCACGGCCCAGCGGATCGTCACCCCTGCCCCGCCGCGCGCCCATGCCGATGGTGTCATGCCCAGTTTTCCTTCCATCGCTTCGTAGAACCGGCTGGGGCTTGCAAACCCCGCATCATAGATCGCCCCCGTCACCGCGCCGCCCGCGCTCAGCGCATCGCGCGCCCGGTCTTCCCGCAAGGCGCGGGCATAAGCGGCCGGGGAAAGCCCCGTCGCACGGGTAAAGATGCGCTGAAAATGGGTGGCGGAATAACCGACATGGCCGGCCAGTTCAGCCAGCCGCATGTCCGGCTGGTCGCGCAACAAGGCAGTCGCACGGTCCACCGCCTGCCGATCACGTGCCACGGCTTCCGGCCGGCATCGCTTGCATGGCCGCAGCCCCGCTGCTGCTGCCGCTGCGCTGTCCTTATAGTATAGAGTGTTT
>JBDLVD010000169.1:0-3812 GCA_039804965.1 Pseudomonadota bacterium | reverse complement strand
CCGCATGTACCCCAAGCTGTCGGGCATGACCGGCACCGCCGCCACCGAAGCGGCCGAATTCTGGGACATCTACAAGCTCAACGTCGTGGAAATTCCCACCAACCTGCCGGTGCAGCGCATCGACGAGGAAGACGAATTCTACAAGAACACGATGGACAAGTTCCAGGCGATCGCCAAGGCGATCCGGGACAAGTACGAAACCGGCCAGCCGGTGCTGGTGGGCACGGTTTCCATCGAAAAGTCCGAACTGCTCAGCCAGTTCCTCGATCAGGAGGGCGTCAAACACGCTGTGCTGAACGCGCGTTTCCATGAACAGGAAGCCCACATCGTGGCGCAGGCAGGGCGCATCGGCGCTGTCACCATCGCCACCAACATGGCCGGTCGCGGCACCGACATCCAGCTGGGTGGCAATGTCGAATTCCGCGTGGAAGACGAACTGCGCGACATGCCCGAAGGGCCGGAACGCGAAGCCGCGATCGCCCGCATCAAGGCGGAAGTGGCCGAAGAGCGCCAGCGGGTGAAGGATGCCGGCGGCCTGTTCGTGCTGGGCACCGAACGCCACGAAAGCCGCCGTATCGACAACCAGCTGCGCGGCCGTTCGGGCCGTCAGGGCGATCCGGGCCTGTCGCGCTTCTACCTCTGCCTGGAAGACGATCTGCTGCGGATTTTCGGCCCCGACACGCTGTTTTCCAAGATGATGAATTCGAACCTGGCCGATGGCGAGGCGATCGGGTCCAAGTGGCTGTCGAAGGCCATCGAAACCGCGCAGAAGAAGGTCGAAGCGCGCAATTACGAAGTCCGCAAACAGGTCGTGGAATACGACAACGTGATGAACGACCAGCGCAAGGTCGTTTATGAACAGCGTGACGAGATCATGGACGCCGAACGGGTGGACGATGTCGTCCATGATATGCGCCACGATGCCATCAACGCGCTGGTCGGTGCGGCCTGTCCGCCCAATTCCTACCCCGAACAGTGGGATGTCGATGGCCTGAAGGAAAAGCTCGCCAGCGTGCTGGGCATGGAAGTGCCGCTGGACGACTGGTTGCAGGAAGAGGCTGTCGAACCCGACCTGATCGAAGAGCGCGTTGCCGCGCTGGCGGACGAACAGATGGCCGCCAAGCAGGCAGAAAGCGGTGACGAATCGATCTGGCGGCAGGTGGAAAAGTCCATCTTGCTCGACCGGCTCGACTATCACTGGAAGGAACACCTCGCCACGCTCGACGCGCTGCGGCAGGTGGTGTTCCTGCGCGCTTATGCCCAGAAGCAGCCGATCAACGAATACAAGCAGGAAGCCTTCGGTCTGTTCGAAGGGATGCTGGAAACCATCCGCGAAGACGTGACGCGGGTGCTGATGACCAGCCGCCTGCAATTCTCGCCGCCGCCGGCCATGGACCTGCCCGACCTGCCCGATTTCCTGACCGGCCACGTCGATCCCTTCCTGGGCATCAACGATGCGGACAATGCCAGCGGCATGATCGGTGCGGAATCGATCCTCCATTCGCTCGCCGGCAGCCCGCAGGCGGAAGTGGGCGCGGGCGGCGCGGTGCACGGCAACCCGTACGAAGGCATGCAGATCAGCCGCAACGATCCGTGCCCCTGCGGTTCGGGCAACAAGTACAAGCACTGCCACGGTTCCGCTGCCTGATGGCAGCTGGCTTGCAGCAACAGTAACATCCGTTATGATCGCTCCCCATAACACGTGGGGGAGCGGTCATGCGGATCACGCAAGCAGACCTGCCGAAATGCATGGTCGGGGAAGGGCCAGTGTGGGACGTTGCCGAACAGGCGATGTATTACATCGATATCCTTGAAAAGAAGGTCCTTCGTTGGGATCCGGCGAGCGGCGGCAGGCGCGAATGGCCATTGCCCGACATGGTCGGTTCGATGGCACTGCGGCGCGATGGCGGGGCGATTGTCGCGTTGCCCAGCGGCATCCACAGCCTTGATTTCACCACCGGCGCGGTCGAACCGCTGGCGCTGATGGACCCGGCCGATCCGGCGATCCAGCTGGCCGATGGCAAGGTGGACCGGGCAGGGCGCTTCATCTTCGGCACCAGTCACCGGCAGGCGAAAGAGCCGCTGGGCGGGTTGTGGTCGCTCGGCACCGATGGCCGGATCAGCCAGCTCGACAGTGGGCTGATCCTTGGCAACGGCCCCTGCTGGTCACCCGATGATCGTACGCTGTATCACGCCGATTCCATGCGCCACACGATTTACGCGTACGATTATGATCTTGCGTCAGGAGCGGTCAGTAACCGGCGGATTTTCTTCGACAGTTCCGCCTATGGCCCGATCCCTGACGGGGCTACCGTGGATGCAGACGGCAACCTGTGGGTGGCCATCTGCGAAGGTGGTGTGGTGCTGCAATTGTCGCCGCAGGGCGAAGTGCTGCGCGAAATCACGATGCCGGTGGCGTTGCCCGCCAGTTGCATGTTCTTCGGGCCGGAACTTGACCGGCTGTTCGTCCCCAGCATCGATCCCGCTTTCCTTGGCCGCGAAACGCAGCCGGGCGAAGGCATGAATTTCATTATCGACGGCCTCGGCGTGCGCGGCCTGCCGGAGCCTCGTTACAATGGATAAACGACCTAACTGGAAGATTCTGGCTCCCCTGCTGGTTTCGGTGTTCATCAACATCGCCGGGTTCAGCCTGATCCTGCCGTTGCTGCCGTTTTACGGGCAGGTGTTTCATGCCGGGCCGTTCGAAGTGGCGCTGCTGTTTGCCGCTTACAGCTTTGGCAACGTATTCGGTGAAATCCACTGGGGTCGCCAGTCCGACGCATGGGGCCGGCGCAAGGTGCTGCTGGTCACCACGTTGCTGGCCGGGCTCAGCTATATCGCCTTTGCCTATGCCACCAGCCTGTGGATGGCGATCGGTATCCGCATGATCAGCGGCTTCTTTTCCGGCACGCTCAGCGTCTGTCAGGGCTTCATCGCGGACGTTTCGGCACCGGAAAAGCGCGCGAAGACAATGGGCTATTTCGGCGCCGCGTTCAGTCTCGGCTTCGCGTTCGGCCCCGTTCTGGGCGGGGTGTTCGCAGGCGATGCGGTAGTTGCGGAAAGTTTCCGCACCCCGATCTTCATCGCCGCGGGTCTTTCCTTCGCCGCGGCCGCATGGAGCGCGCTGGTTCTGCGCGATGCCGTGGCACCGCGCGGCAAGGGCTCGCTGCCGCGCTATGCCGACGCCTTTGCTTTCGTATCCAGCCAGCCGCTGCTGGCCCGGTTGTTCGTGATTTCGTTCTTCGGCATCGCCTCCTTCGCCAGCATGGAAGCGATTTACGGACTGTGGAGCGAGGCGAATTTCGGCTGGAGCGCACATGACCTTGGCTTCGCCTTCCTCGCCATCGGCGGTGGCGGGCTGTTTGCGCAGCTGGCCTTGATCGGCCCGCTGGCGGCACGGTTCGGGGAAGCGCGGGTGATCGTGATCGGGCTGTGCCTGCTCGCTCTGTCGATGCTGTTGCAACCGCTGATCCGCCTGCCGGTATCGGGTGTCTTGCTGATGGGCCTGCTGATGACCGGGCACAGCCTCGCCTTTCCATCTGCCGGGGCGCTGCTGTCGCGGATCACCCCGCCGGAGCGGCAAGGCAGCACCATGGGGCTGCTGATGGCTTCGAACGCGATCGGCCGCATCATCGCTCCGCCGTTGTTCGGGTTGGCCTATGACCGGCTGGGCCACGACGTGCCGTGGTATGCCGGCGCGGCCATGATCGCGCTGGTATCGCTGGTGGGCTTGCAAGCCGTCCGCATCCGCGAAGCAACGTTGGAGCAATAGTACCGTCAGGGTAGAAACTCGTATATCTGCCATCATCGCA
>JBDLVD010000168.1:0-3862 GCA_039804965.1 Pseudomonadota bacterium | reverse complement strand
CGATGCTGCGCGGCGAAGATGGCGATGCCGCGTTGGTCGATTATTGCGAAGCGTTGCGGTCTGCCATTGCCGCGCAGGATGCATTGCGCGAACCTGTGCGCGTGCTGCTGGACAGCAAGCCGGGCAAGGCCGCTGCCAAGCGGTGGGACTGGGTCCGCAAGGGCGCGCCGGTCATCATCGAAGTCGGCCAGCGCGACATGGAAGGCGGCAAGGTCAGCCTGCTGCGGCGTGACCGGCTGTGGGCCGAAAATGGCAAGCCCGCTTTTGAAACCCCGACTCCTGAAGAAGCGGCATCGTCCATCGGGTCGCTGCTGGCCGATATCCAGTCTGGTCTGTTCGCAGAAGCGCATGCTCGTCGTGAAGCTCAGATCGAACGCGGGATCGACACGCTGGAGGCGCTCGCCACCTATTTCGGTGAAGATCGCCGCTATCCGGGCTGGGCCGAAGTGCAATGGGCCAAGCCCACCGGCGCTGCGCTGGATGCCGTTGTCGAAAAGCTGAAAGCGTTGAAACTGACGCTGCGGAACGTTCCGGTGGGCGCTGCGCCCGCCAGCGGCACGTGCATCTTCACCGGCGATGCGGCGGTGGAACGCATCTACGTCGCGCGGTCATACTGATCTTCTGCCCGGTTTAGTCGCCCTCGCGCCTTGAGCGCGGGGCGCGGCGTGGCCATATACGCGGGATGTCGCGCAAAATTGCCAGTGGCTTGCCTTCGCGCGAGCAGATCATCCAGTTCATCCAGACCGCTGACGGCCCGGCCGGCAAGCGTGAGATCGGCAAGCACTTCGGCTTGCTGGGGCAGGAAAAGATCGCCCTCAAGCACTTGCTGAAGGATATGGCCGAAGAAGGGCTGATCGACGGCAAGCGCACCGCATACCACCGCATGGGCGGTGTGCCCAAGGTGGCCGTGCTGCGGGTGGTCGATATCGACGAAGGCGAAACCATCGCCATTCCCGATGCGTGGCAGCCCGACGATGCCGTGCCTCCGCCGCGTGTGCGGCTGATCGAGAACAAGAAGACCAGCGCCGTCCGTGTGGGTGACAGGGTGCTGGCCCGTACCGAAGAAGCAGGCCGTGGGTGGATTGCCCATCCGATGAAGAAGCTGCCCGCCGCGCATGACAGCGTGCTGGGGGTGGTGGAACTGGACGGCGCGGGCAAACCGTGGCTGGCCCCGGTGGACAAGCGGGTGCGCAATTCCAGCCCCATCGCCGATATCGGCAATGCGGTTGAAGGGCAGCTGGTGCTGGCGGAACCCGCCGGCCGCACGCCGCGAGCAGGGGTGAAGGTGGTGGAAGTGCTGGGCGATCCGCTCGCCCCGCGCAGCTTCAGCCTGATCGCGATCCACAAGTTCGGCATTCCTCACAGCTTTTCTGCTGAAACGCTGGCAGAAGGTGAACGGGCGGCAAAACTACCGCTGAGCGAAAGCAAGCGCGAAGACCTTCGCCATCTGCCGATCGTGGCGATCGACCCTGCCGACGCCCGCGACCATGACGATGCGATCTGGGCGGAACCTGACGGCAAGGGAGGTTTCCGCGCCATCGTCGCCATTGCCGACGTGGCCTTCTACGTCCGTCCCGGCAGCGAAGTGGACCGGGAAGCGCGCAAGCGTGGCAACTCGGTCTATTTCCCCGATCGGGTCGTCCCGATGCTGCCCGAAGTGCTGAGCGCCGACGTCTGTTCCTTGAAGGAAGGCGCAGACCGCGCGGCGATGGCTTGCCACATGACCATTGCCGCCGATGGCCGCATAACCGAATGGCGCTTCACGCGCGCACTGGTCCGTATCGCGCAGAACATCGCCTATGAAGACGCGCAGGCGCAGATCGACAGCGGCGAAGCGCCGCAGCATCTGAAGAACCTGTGGGCCGCATGGGCCGCGCTGGCTGGGGCACGCTCTGATCGTGATCCGCTGGAACTGGAAATCCCCGAACGGCGGGTGATGCTGGACGAACAGGGGCGGATCACTGAAATCGCCTTGCGCGAACGGCTCGATGCGCACCGGGTGGTGGAAGATTTCATGATCGCGGCCAACGTCGCGGCGGCCAAGGCACTGGAAAGCAAGGCGCATCCGGTCGTCTATCGCATCCACGAACCGCCGACGCGTGAAAAGCTGGTATCGCTGAAGGAATACTTCGATTCCATCGGCAAGAAACTGGCCTTGGGGCAGGTCATCACCCCTGGCCTGTTCAACCGCATGATCAAGGACATTGCCGACGAAGCGGAAAAGGCGCTGGTGATGGAAGCCGTGCTGCGCAGCCAGACACAGGCCTATTACGGCCCGCGCAATGCCGGGCATTTCGGCCTCGCGCTGGGCAGCTATGCGCACTTCACCTCCCCGATCCGGCGTTATGCCGATCTGCTGGTGCACCGCGCGCTGGGCGATGCTTTCGGACTTGAGCAGCCCAAGCCGACTGGCGATCTGCCTGCCACCACCGGCCTTGCGGACCGCGACCGTGCCGACCTGACCCGCGTGACCGATGCGCTGAGCATGACCGAACGCCGGGCAATGGAAGCTGAACGCGACACCATTGATCGCTATGTCGCCGCGTGGCTTTCCGCGCGGGTGGGTGAAGTGTTCGCCACACGCATCACCGGGGTGCAGAAATTCGGCTTCTTTGCCACCATCATCGGGCTGGGCGGGGACGGGCTGGTGCCCGTTTCATCGCTGGGGCGCGAATATTTCAGCTATGACGAAGGCGCCCATGCGTTGACCGGCGAACAGACCGGCATGCGCTATACCGTGGGCGACAGGGTGCAGTTGAAGCTGGCGGAAGCCAATCCGTTGACGGGCGCGCTGAAGTTCGAACCCGTGGATGCCGATGGCCAGCCGATCGAACCACGCGGCAGCCGGCCTGAAGTGCGCCGGAAAAACGGGGGCAAGCCCAAAGGCAAATTCATGCAAGGCCAGCGTGGGCGCCCGGGCAATATCCGGCATCAGGGCAAGGGTAAGCGCTGAACCTGCCGGAGCAGGATCGTTCAGCTCAGGCGGTCGATTTCCTGTTCACCCAGTCCGCCGGGGACAACGAACACCGGGCAGGGCAGGCTGCCTGCCACGGCGGTGAAGTGGGTCACGAGCGGCCCGGGATTGCCATCGTGCGCGGCGCCCAGCACCAGCGCGGCCACTTCGGGGTGGTCGGCCAGATAGTCCATGATCACGGCCTTGCCATCGCCCATGCGCACGGCGATCTGGGGCATCTTGCCGCTTTCGGAAAAGATTTCGCCGGCGGCGCTGTTGGCGAGGATTTCTGCCCGGTCGCGCGCCTCTTCCTCGATTGTCGCCTGCACGCCGCCAAAGGCATTGAACGCCTGTTTGGGCACCAGTGCGAGGATATGCACGGCGCCGCCCGTCTTGGATGCGCGCCGCGCGGCGAAGCGCATGGCAACGTGCGCCTCCTCAGTCTCGTCGATGATGACCAGATATATACGCATCGCTGTTCCCCCGGCTGCGATATCCGCTGAAAAGGAAAGGCGCGCAAGGTTCTTGCTCCGGCGGCGTAAATTGGCTTTAGACGACAGCGCGAAATCGCCTGACAGGATAAGCCAGTAACCATGCCCATCGCCATCAAGATGCCCGCCCTTTCCCCCACGATGGAGGAAGGCACGCTCGCCAAGTGGCTGGTGAAGGTGGGGGACCGTGTTTCGTCCGGCGATATCATGGCCGAAATCGAAACCGACAAGGCAACGATGGAATTCGAAGCCGTGGATGAAGGCGTGATCGCGGACATTTCCGTTGCCGCCGGAACCGAAGGCGTGAAGGTCGGCACGATCATCGCCACGCTGGCGGAAGAAGGCGAAGATATCGCCGCCGCCAAGAGTGCCGCTGCTGCGCCTGCCTCTGCGGCACCGACTGCGGCGGCTCCGGCCC
>JBDLVD010000167.1:0-3939 GCA_039804965.1 Pseudomonadota bacterium | reverse complement strand
AGCCCAGCCGCAGCACCCGGCCCACGTTCAGCAGATCCTTGTCGATGCTGGCCGTGCCGATGGCGGTGTTGATCAGCGTGGGCCACAGCGAACACAGCATCACCACCACCGCGGAAATGACGAAGCTCTTGGCCATGAAGCCATCGTCGCCGCTGGCCATGCTGGCCGAAACCACCATGGTCACGATCGGCAGCCAGGCCAGCGGGCTGACCGGCCGCATCACCTGCACCAGCGGGTTGATCGCGGCGTTGAAGCCTTTCGACATCCCTGCGACCAGCCCCAGCGGCACCGCCACCAGCGTCGCCAGCACGAAACCGAGCGCCACCGTCTTCAACGATGTGCCGATCTGGTCGATGAACGTGGGCGGGCCGGTATAGGCATAGCCGGCGGCTTCTGCCGTTGCAGCATCCACGCGGGCGGCGGAATATTCCACCATCAGCCCGCGGAATGCGTCCAGCACGTCGAGCGGCCCCGGCAAGGTGCCGAGCGATGTCTTCACCAGCGGCGCCAGCAGGCCCCACAGGATCAGGAACCCGGCGATCCCGGCCAGCGGCGGCCACGCCGCCCGCATCAGTGTGCGCGCCTTGATGGCGGCGGCAGATGGCGCGGCGGGCGGTGCTGCCACGGTGGGCGAGGTCACTTCCTCGGCTGCGGCGAAGTCTTCGACCTTGTGTGCAACGGCGTTCATCATCACTTCCTTATCGCACGCCCGCCGGGGTCACCTTCTGGCCATCCTTCAGCCCGATGGCGAAGCTGGCAGCGTAAGCGGCGGGTTTGTGGGCATCGAACTTCAGGCCATCGATGGCCGGGCGGGTGTAAGTGCGGAAACCGTCGCTGGCGGGGAAAGCGTCAGCGGGCGCCTTGCCGGCTGCCACCAGCGCCTGTGCGGCAGTGGTGTAGAGATCGGGCCGGTACGCGGCCTTCACCGTATCCAGATACCACTGATCGGGCTTGGCTTCCGCGATCTGGCCCCAGCGGCGCATCTGCGTCAGATACCAGATGCCATCGGAATAGAACGGGTAAGACGCCTGCTGATCGAAGAACAGGTTGAATTCGGGCGTCTTGCGGGTGTCGCCGGGGCCGAAGGTGAAACTGCCGGTCATGCTGGCAAGCAGCACCTTTTCATCTGCGCCGACATATTTGGGCAGGGCCAGCAACTTGACCGCTTCGGCCCGGTTCTTGCCGCCATCGGCATCCAGCCACATCGACGCGCGGATCAGCGCGCGCAGCAGGGCCTGGACTGTCTTGGGGTTCTGGCTGGCGAACTGTTCGGTCAGGCCGAAGACCTTGTCGCCGGTGGTTCCGGCGATGTCCGGATCAACAATCAGCGGCGCGCCGATCTTCTTGGCAACCGATGCCTGGTTCCATGGTTCGCCCACGGCATACCCGTTGATCGTGCCGGCTTCCAGTGTGGCGGGCATCTGCGGCGGCGGGGTGACGGACAGCTGCACTTCCGCCCCGGTGGTGCCAGCCGTATCGCCCGGCAGGTAGAAACCAGGGTTCAGCCCGCCCGCGGCCAGCCAGTATCGCAGGATGTAATTGTGCGTGCTGACAGGGAACACCATGCCCATCTTGAACGGCTTGCCCGCCGCCTTGAACTGCGCGACCACCGGTTTCAGCACCGCAGCGGACACCGGCTTGCCGTCCTTGGGCAGGCTGGCCCCGATCAGGCCATAGACTTCGTTGGAAACGGTGATCGCCTTGCCGTTGATGTCGAGGCTGAAGGGCGCGATCAGCTTCTGCTTGGCGCCGATCCCGGCGTCGGCCGCCAGCACCTGGCCCGCCAGCATATGCGCGCCGTCCAGCTGCCCGCCGGTCACCCCGTCCAGCAGAACCTTCCAGTTGGCCTGCGGTTCCAGCGTCACGTTCAGGCCTTCTTCGGCAAAAAAGCCCTTTTCCTTCGCCACCACCAGCGGTGCGATGTCGGTCAGCTTGATGAAGCCCAGCTTCAGGTTCGGCTTCTCGATCCCGTTCGGAGCGGTCGCCACCGGTTTATCCGCCGCGCCGCCGCCACAGGCCGTCAACGAAAGGGCCAGCGTTGCCGTCCCCACAGCCAAAACCGCCCGGCGCGTGATAGATTTCCCCAAAGCCGTCATTCCCGTCTCCAGTGCCCCGGCGGACAACGCAAAAAAAACCGCCACGACATGGCCCCGGAATGGACCAGATCGGGCGGCGACGTTGCCACGCAATGTTGATGCCGAATGGGAACCCGTTGGCCGCCCATCATCGGGCGCGGTGTTCCTGTTCGAATCGAAGACTAACCGATTCTTCGCAAGCGCGGCAAGGGCTTTTTGCAGTGCAGCATCAAATAGCGCGAAACAGCGGTGTTATTGCGGCAAACCGGCGATGTACCCCGGTATGTCCGCCGGATCGAAGGTGCGCCCGTCGAAGAAGCTGTTGGGCGAAAGGGTGATCGCGCCCTGTTGCGTGGTCACCTGCATCGGTTGCGACACGCTGCCTTCCACCTTGGAACTGGCCCCCGGCAAGGCATCCCCCGTCCCCGCCAGCGCAGAACGATAGACATCGGGCCGGAACACACGCGCCGCCTTGTCCGCATCGCCGGCATCGAACTCCACCTGCCGCCAGCGGACCATCTGCGAATAGAGCCACTGCGCCTGGCTGACCCACGGGAAGTTGGCCGCTTCGGTATATTGGAACATCAGGTCGGGGTAATGCACCGGGGCACAGCCCTGCGCCAGCACCAGCCGGTCGGATATGGACCGCACGATCACTGCGGCATCGCTATCCAGATATTCCGGCCGCGCCAGAATGGCGGCATTTTCCTGCCAGTTGGCCGGATCGACGAAATGCTTGCCCGCCCGCCGCATCGCACGGATCAGCGCCTCTGCCGCCGGGCGTTTTTCCGCCAGCACCGGTTCGCGCAGGGCCAGTACCTTTTCCACGCCGCGCCGCCATATCTGCGCAGTTGTAAGCACGATCGTGCCCACACCGCGATCGACGCAGACACTGTTCCACGGTTCGCCCACGCAAGCACCGTCGATTTCGCCGCTGGCCAGCGCATCGGCCACGAACGGCGGGGCAACGGTGGTGATCTCCACGTCTTCATCCGGGCGGATGCCGCTGGCGGCCAGCCAGTACCGCAGCTTCAGATTATGGCTGGAAAAACGATGGACCACCCCCAGCCGCAAGCGCCGCCCTTGCGCCAGCGCGGCCTGCGCCTCTGCTTTCAAGCGCTCGCCCACATCAACCGGATCGCCCAGCTCGCCCGGCGTCACCAGCTTGCGCGCCAGCGCGTTGGCAAAGGTGATGGCGTTGCCGTTCAGCCCCAGCGCGAACGGCGCGCTGATCGGTTGCGCGGGGCGCCCCAGCCCCAGCGTGGTGGCGATGGCCAGCGGCGCAACCAGATGAGCGGCATCGCTGTGGCCATGCAGCAGCCGGTCGAGCACCGTGGCCCAGCTGACATCACGATTGAAGGTCAGGTCCAGCCCTTCATCTTCGGCAAAACCGTGTTCGCGCGCCAGGATCGGCAGGCAGGCATCGACCAGCGGCAGGAACCCGATATTCAGCCGTTCGCCCATCACTTACCCCCAAGCAGTTCGTGCGCGGTGACCACCGCATCGGCAATGTCGGCAATCCGCTTGCTGGACGACATCGCCTTGCGCCGCAGTTCGGCATAGGCTTCGGGCTCGGTCACGCCCTTGCTGTCCATCAGGATGCGCTTGGCCTTGTCGATGCTGTCGCGTTCGGCCAGCTTGCCCTGCGCCGTGGCCAGATCGGATTGCAGCCGGGCAAATGCGGTAAAGCGCCGCACCGCCAGATCGAGGATCGACTGGATGCGATGGGCCGCCAGCCCGTCCACCACATAGGCGGATACGCCCGCATCGATCGATGCGCCGATGGTGGCATCGTCTGCCGCATCGACGAACATGGCGATCGGCCGCGCCAGTGCGCGGCTGACGGCGAAATATTCCTCCAGCA
>JBDLVD010000166.1:0-3973 GCA_039804965.1 Pseudomonadota bacterium | reverse complement strand
CCTGCCCGCCGCCGGTGACATGGGGGTGCAGTTCCACCCCTCCCCGCACCCACAACGCGCCGATACCCTTGGGGCCGTGGAACTTGTGCGCGCTGATGGCGATCATGTCGGCCGGCGCGATCGGCATCTTGCCTGCCGCCTGCACCGCATCGCAGACGAACAGCGCACCCGCCGCCTGCGCCCGCTGATACAGCTGCTCCACGGGCTGCACGGTGCCGATTTCGTTATTCACCTGCATCACGCTGACCAGGCCGACGCCTGCCAGCAGCGGCACCTGTGCATCGACCAGCCCATAGCCATCGACGGGCAGCACCGTGGTTGCCCCCGGCAGGCTGAGCGCGGTGTTGAGCACGGCGGAATGTTCGATCGCGCTGACGGCGATGGCGCGGCCTGCCCGCGCGGGTTCGCATCCGCGCAAGGCAATGTTCAGCGCCTCTGTCGCGCCGCTGGTGAAGATCACCCGCCCGCCCGGCGGGAACAGGGCCGCAACCTGTTCGCGCGCCAGTTCCACCGCCGCATCGGCCATGCGGCCAAGCCGATGGCTGCTGTGCGGATTGCCATATCCATCGCTGTCCGGCCCACCCAGCCAGCGCAGCATCGCCTCTCGCGCTTCGGGCGCCAGCGGCGTGGTGGCCTGATAATCGAGGTAGATCACAGGCTGCTCCATGCGGTCACGAAGGCATCCAGATCCGCCGCGGTGGTATTCCACCCCAGACTGACCCGGATCGTGCGACGGGCGACATCATCCTCCACCCCGAAAGCTCGCAGCACGCGGCTGGGCTTGAGCGAACCGGAAGAACAGGCGCTGCCCGCAGAAACGGCAAAGCCTTGCGCATCCAGCCGGATCAGCGCGGCCTGCGCGCTCAGTTCCGCGTGGGTGACGGCGAAGATGTGTGAACACTGGCTGCCAACGGCCAGCACCTGACCATGCTGCGCCAGCCGTTCGCGCAAGTCATCCCGCTGCGCGGCGGTGGTTGCCCAGCTATCTATGCCGCCAGCCTCCAGCGCCGCCACCATGCCCAGCACGCCGGGCAGGTTTTCCGTCCCGCCGCGATACCCGCGCTCCTGCCCGCCGCTCGGCTCCAGCATCGCGTAATCGCGCACCAGCAGCGCCCCCACACCCACCGGGCCGCCAAATTTGTGCGCGGAAATGACCACCATGTCGGCATCGGGCAGCGCCGCTTTGCCCGCGGATTGCGAACAGTCGGCCAGCAGCACGCCGCCATGTGCACGCACAAGCTCCGCCACGGCATTGTCCTCGGCGGAAAGCAGGCAGGTGCCGGTTTCGGGATTGATCGCCTGCACCGCCACCACCGCCCCGGCGCAATCGGACAAGGCGTCGTGCTCCGGCTGCCCGTTCATCACCGGCAGCACTTCCGCCACCGGCGCGGCGCGCAAAACCGCGTCGTGTTCCACCGCGCTCACCAACTGACGCTGCGCCTTGGCCTGCCCCAGCCCGATCGCCAGCGCCTCGCTCGCGCCGCTGGTGAACACCACCTCGCCCTGCCAGCCCAGCAGGGTCTTGAGCCGTGCCCGTGCGTCTTCCAGCGCAGCGCGCGCGGCGCGGCCTTCGGCGTGCGGGCTGCTGGGATTGGCCCACAGGCGCAGGCCCTGTTCCACCGCTGCCAAGGCTTCGGGCCGCAGCGGCGAAGTTGCGGCATGATCAAGATAGATACGGGTCATGCCGCGCCAATTGCGAAAATGTGCATGGTGACTATATAGCCACCCACATCCGGCGCGCCACCCGCGTGCCTGTCCCCATATTCAAGAGTATTGCGCACCGATGCCCTCTGTCATCTTCCCCGGTCCCGAAGGCCGTCTCGAAGGCCGCTTCTCCCCCGCACCGCGCCCGCGCGCGCCGGTCGCCATGATCCTGCACCCGCATTCGCAGGGCGGCGGCACCATGAACGACCGTATCGTGCAGCGGCTGTACAAGACCTTCGTCGATCGTGGGTTTGCCGTGCTGCGCTTCAACTTCCGCGGCGTCGGCCGCAGCCAGGGCAGCTTCGACAACGGCATCGGCGAACTGTCGGATGCGGCATCGGCGCTCGACTGGGTGCAGTCGATCCATCCCGAAGCGCAGGTGACATGGGTTGCCGGCGTCAGCTTCGGCGCGCTGATCGGCATGCAATTGCTGATGCGCCGCCCGGAAATCCGCGGCTTTATCTCCGTCGCGCCGCCCGCGAACATGTATGACTTCTCGTTCCTTGCCCCCTGCCCCGCATCGGGCATCTTCGTGCAGGGCGCGGCCGATACCGTGGTGCAGCCGATCGCGGTGCAGAAGCTGGTCGACAAGCTGCGCACGCAGAAGCACATCACCATCCATCACGAAGAAATCCCCCGGGCCAACCACTTCTTCGAAAACGAAATCGAAGACCTGATGGGTTCGGTGGACAATTACCTCGACTTCCGGCTGGATCCGGCCTGCCCGATCCGTTGATTTACCGCGTGGCGGCATGGTCCATCGGGACCGTGCCGTCCGCATCGGGCACCGTCCAGATCAGGACATTGCCGACCAGCACCAGCGCCATCAGCAGCATCAGCCACACCTGCTTGCCGCGTTCCCCCCGGCGCCACAGGAAAATGGCCCCCGCAACCAGCGCGAGCGCGGCCAGCACGACAATCGACAGCAGCGTATCCATCCTGCGCCCATAGGGCAGCCGTCAAGAATTTGACAGGGCCCGGATTTGACAGGGGCCGCGCATGGCGCGAAACCGCCGTCATGACGATTTCATCTGCAACCTTTACCCGCCGTCAGATCGTTGCCCTGCTGGGCGCCTCCACCACGCTGGCTGCCCTGCCAAGCTACGCCCGCACGATCGCTCCGGCCCCCGCCTCAGCCGCCAACGCATTGCTGGACGATGTGGCGTGGAACCTGCTGCGGCACGAACCCGAACGCGCGACCGGGCTTGGTGTCGATACCGATGCCCACGCCGGGATGCGCGCGCTGCTGCGCGATCCTTCTCCTGCGGGGCTGGCTGCCTATGCCGATACGCTGAGGCATGATCTGGCCCGCGTCCGCGCGTTTGACCGGACGGGGATCGACGCCGGGTCGCGCACCAGCCTGGCCGTGGTGGAAAGCGCCTATGCCACCGCGCTGGAAGGCTTTGCCCAGCCTTACGGAGATGTCGCCGTGGGTGGCTGGCGCAACACGCCCTATGTGGTGATCCAGAACGTCGGCGGTTATCTCGATCTGCCGCGCTTTCTGGATGCCGACCATCCGATCCGCGAAGCTGCCGATGCGGAAGCCGCGCTGTCACGGCTGGCCGCGATGCCCGCCTATCTGGATGCGGAACTGGAACGGATCAGCGATGCAGCTGGCAAAGGACTGATCCCGCCCGATTTCCTGTTGGACAAGGCGATCCCGCAGATGGAAAGCACGCTGGCCGACGCCCGCGCAGGCGGCGCGCTGGTGGAATCGATCACCCGGCGCACGGCGGATGCGAAAATCGCCGGGGACTGGGCCGCTCGCGCGCAACCGCTGGTGGCCAAGGGCATCGCGCCCGCGCTTGAACGGCAACTGGCCGAATTGAAGCGCCAGCGCACACTCGCGAAATCCGATGCCGGCATGTGGGCCCAGCCGCAAGGCGATGGATGGTATCGCTGGGGGCTGAAAGCCAGCACCACCACGGCGATGACGCCGGAAGACATCCACCAGATGGGGCTGACCCAGCTGGACGAGATCCACGCGCGAATGGACCCGATCCTGCGCAGCATCGGTTACACCAGCGGCCCGGTGGGCGAACGGATGACCGCACTGGGCACCGATCCGCGCTTCATGTTTGCAGATGGCGATCCCGGCCGGGCGGAAATCATGGCTTTCATCCAGCAGCGGATCGACTGGATCAAGGCACAGATGCCGCGCGCGTTCAGCACTCTGGTTCCGGGCAATCTGGAAGTGCGCCGCCTGCCTCTGTCGGAAGAACCCGGCGCGCCGACCGCTTATGGCGGAGCGGGGTCCAAGGATGGCAAG
>JBDLVD010000165.1:0-3988 GCA_039804965.1 Pseudomonadota bacterium | reverse complement strand
GCGGCGTGATGGTTTTCTTGCGCGTGCGGATGGCGATGGGCGGGCCTTTGGCATCCCCGGTGATGATCCCGTCCAGCGTGGGTTCGTTGCTCATCGCGATCATCGCTTCGATCGCGCCTGCATCCAGCGTCCCGCCGGTCAGCAGCCGTTCGTGCATGGCCAGCAGCACCTGCCGGGTGCGCGCCACATCATCTTCGCTGCCTTCCACCACCACGCGGTTGCCGCGAGCGGCGATGAACACGCCCAGCCGGTTTTCGATCTGCACCAGATTGGCATCGAATTCGCCGAACAGCGTGCCCAGCACACCTTCCTGATCGAACAGCACCTCGATCCGCGCCCGGCGGTTGTGGTGCCGATCCGCACGCCACTCCTCTGGCCGGTCATCCACGGTGTCTTCCGGGTGGAAATAACCGGAAGCGATCTTGCCAGAACCTGTGTTGCCAGGGCCGGTGCGGGATGTCTTGCGGGCCATGCGCTCCTTTCGCGTGAGTCTCTGTTACGAAAATAGGACGCGCCGGGGCGGGCGCAAGCACTGCAAGGCTCCTTGGCGGTGGAAAGTCACCTGTTTGTCGCATTGGCAGGCGGCAGGAACCTGTCGCAGCCCTGCGACATTGCTGAAACTGGCCTGACAGGCCGATTGCTGCCCGGTTCAGGCGGGCGGTTCCACAACGGGTTTCGCCACAGACGGCTATCGAAACTCAGAGGAGTAAAAGGCCATGCGCAAGTTCATCATCGCTGCCGTTGCAGCCACCATCCTCATCCCGGTCGGGGCCAGCGCGCAAAGCGCCCGCGAAGTCCGCGAAGGGCAGCGGGAAGTCCGGCAGGACCAGCGTGAAGTGCGCCGCGACATGGCGCGCGGCGACCATCAGGAAGCGCGCGAAGACAGGCGCGAACTGCGCGAAGACCGGCAGGAACTGCGTGAAGACTGGCGCGATTACCGCAACAGCCACCGCAATGCCTACAAGCGCACCGCCTATGTCGCGCCGCGGGGTATGGCCTATCGCCCGGTGGTGGCGGGTTCCCGGCTGAACACGGCATTCTATGGCCGGTCGTATCGTTTCAACAATTACGCCAACTATCGCCTGCCGCGCCCCAGTGTGAACCAGCAATATGTCCGTTACGGCAACGATGTGTTGCTGGTGAACGTGCGGAACGGCCGCGTGGTGCGCGTGTTCGACCGCTTCTTCTGGTAAAACCGATTGCCTGCCGCCGGCCAGTGGTCGGCGGCAGATAATTACACCCGTGCTTGGGGCAGCAGTTCACCCGCCAGCGAATTGGGATTGGCGGAAACGAGTTCCACCGAAACCAGATCGCCCATGGCAACATCGCCTTCGAAATAGACCGATTGCAGCCAAGGCGATTTGCCCAGCCACTGGCCCGGTTTCTTGCCGTGGCGTTCCACCAGCACCTCACACGTCCGGCCCACACTGGCCGCGTTGAAGGCCAGCTGGTCGCGGTTGACGGCGGCTTGCAGGCGCTGCAGCCGCTCATCCATCACTTCACGGGCGATCTGCCCATCCATCGTTGCCGCCGGGGTGCCGGGGCGGGGGGAATACTTGAAGCTGAACGCCTGCGCATAACCAACGGCATCGATCAGCTGCACGGTTTCGCGAAATTCGTCTTCGGTTTCGCCGGGGAAGCCGACGATGAAATCGCCCGACAGCGCAATGTCCGGCCGCGCGGCGCGGAACCGGTCGAGCAGCTTGAGATAGCTTTCTGCCGTATGGCTGCGGTTCATGGCCTTCAGCACCCGGTCCGATCCGCTCTGCACCGGCAGGTGCAGGAACGGCATCAGTTTTTCCACTTCACCATGTGCCGCGATCAGCCCCTCCGTCACGTCATTCGGGTGGCTGGTGGTATAGCGGATGCGGCGCAGATCGGGCAGCTTGGCCAAGGCGCGGATCAGCCCGTCAAACTGGATCGCGGTGCCGGTGGCATCTTCGCCCGTCCACGCGTTGACGTTTTGCCCCAGCAAGGTGATCTCGCGCGCGCCGCCTTCGACCAGCTTCTCCGTTTCGGCCAGCAGATCCTTGAACGGGCGAGAGATTTCAGCCCCGCGGGTGTAAGGCACCACACAATAAGTGCAGAACTTGTCGCACCCTTCCTGAATGGTCAGGAAGGCGCTGGCACCCGTGCGGCGGCGTTGCGGCAGCGCGTCGAACTTGGCGTTCGCGGGCATGTCGGTATCGGTCGCCCGCTGGCCGGAAAGCGCCTGTTCCAGCAGTTGCGGCAACCGGTGATAGGCCTGCGGGCCAACGACCATGGACACCGACGGGGCGCGGGCCATGATTTCTTCGCCTTCGGCCTGCGCGACGCAACCGGCCACCGCGATCAGCGGAGTAGAGCCATCTTCGCGCCGCATCCGGCCGATGTCGGAATAAACCTTGTCGACCGCCTTTTCGCGGATGTGGCAGGTGTTCAGCACCACCATGTCCGCGTCTTCCCCTTCTGCGGCAGGGGCGATGCCCTGTGCCGCCAGCAGTTCGGCCATGCGTTCGCCGTCATAGACGTTCATCTGGCAGCCGAAGCTCTTGACCCTGTAGGTCCGGGGTTTTTCGCGGGTTTGCATGGGGCTGGCCCCTTACGCCAAAGCCCCGGCGAATTAAAGGTGCAAGGCCGCCGCGACAGCGCTTTGCGCGGCGGCGGTCATGGTCTTGCGATCGCGCAAGGCATCGCCCGCCAGCGGTTCGAGAAAGCGGATGGTCAGCCCGATCCGCCCGCGCCGGCCCACGATGCGCCAGAAATTGCGCAGGCCCGGCTCGTTGCCGAACCAGCTGATCTGCGCCGCGTCAGCGTAATCAAGCGCCACCGGCTGGATCGGCACTTCATGCGCCAGCGGCTCCACGGCCGACAGCAGCGAACTGCGGAACGGCAACAGCGCGGTGCCATCGTTGGTGGTGGCTTCGGGAAAGATCGTCAGTGGACGATGGTGGTGCAGCGCATCGCGCACTTGCGCCACCTGCCCGGCCACTGAACCGCGCCTGTCACGGGTGATGAACACGGTATCGTTCTGGTCGCATAACCATTTTAGCGCGCCATTCCCGGCCAGCCCGCTGTGGGCGACGAACATGGCGCGCGAAGTTCCTGCCAGCGCCAGAATGTCCAGCCAGCTGACGTGATTGGCCAGCAGCAATGCGCCGGGGCGGGCAGTGCCTTCGCAGTGCACCTGCAACCCGCATGCACGGCCCATCCAGCGCAGGAAAAGCGGCGGGACCACGTGCTTGCGGCCGGTCAGCATGGTCAGCACATGGGCTGGCACCACGGATACGAAGATGGCGACGATGGCCAGTCCGCGCAGGGCTGCTCGCACCAGTTTCACAGGTGAGCGCCTCTCAGGGGATCAATCCTCGCGGTCGATGCGGACGCCGTAGAGTTCCATCCGGTGGTCCACCAGCCGATAGCCGAGCCGTTCGGCGATCTGGCGTTGCAGCGCCTCCAGTTCCGGGTCCACGAATTCCACCACCTTGCCGGTTTCCACGTCGATCAGGTGATCGTGATGGGCCTCCGGCGCGGCTTCGTATCGGGCGCGGCCGTCACCGAAATCGTGCCGGTCGAGGATGCCCGCTTCTTCGAACAGGCGCACGGTGCGGTACACGGTGGCGATGGAAATCTTCGGATCGATCGCGCTGGCGCGGGCGTGCAGGGCTTCCACGTCAGGGTGGTCGTCAGCTTCGGACAGCACGCGCGCGATCACGCGGCGCTGCTCCGTTATGCGCAGGCCGCGTTCGGCACACAGGGCTTCAAGATCGATATTCTGATGCAATTGCGGACCCGATACAAAAACGCCCCGCCTCTATGGAAGGGGCGGGGCGCTTTTTCAACCGAAGCGGTTGGTGGCGATTACGCAGTCACTTTTTTGCGACGGCCACGGCGCTGGCCGGGCTTGCGGCCGAGGCCGATTTCCTTGGCCAGTTCACGACGCTTTTCAGCATAGGCGGGGGCGACCATCGGATAATCGGCGGGCAAATTCCAGCGCGCGCGATACTGT
>JBDLVD010000164.1:0-3994 GCA_039804965.1 Pseudomonadota bacterium | reverse complement strand
GCTCGCCCGCTGGCGTTCGCCGGAATACGGGCTGGTCGGGCCGGACGTGTTCATTCCAATCGCCGAAGATATCGACGTGATCGCCGCGCTTTCGGAAAACCTGATCCAGCAAGCCATGCTGGACGCGCGCGAATGGGCGCCGCACCTGACCCTTTCGGTCAACATTTCCCCCGTGCAGCTGCGCGATCCGTGGTTCGCGCAGAAAATCCTGAAGCTGCTGGCCGAAACCGGCTTCCCGGCACAGCGGCTGGAAATCGAAATCACGGAAAGCTGCCTGCACATGAACCTTGCCGCCGTGCGTAGCATGGTCACCAGCCTGAAAAACCAGGGCATCCGCATCAGCCTGGATGATTTCGGCACCGGCTATTCCAGCCTTTCGCAATTGCGCTCGTTGCCGTTCGACCGGATCAAGATCGATCGCAGCTTCGTGGCGGAACTGGCCGGCGAAGGCGGCAGCGAACTGGTCAACGCAATCGTCGCGCTGGGGCGCGGACTGAACCTGCCGGTGACAGCGGAAGGGGTGGAAACGCCCGAAGTGCTGGCCGCCCTGCGCCAGCTGGGCGATTTCAAGGGTCAGGGCTATCTTTATGGCCAGCCGGAAGATGCCGCGGCCACCCGCGCCCGCTTGCAGGACATGCATCTGCTGGCGCCCGCCCTGCCTGCGCCCCCTGCCGATCTGGGCGCAGTGCGGCAGGTCGGCTGAATTCAGGCCCACCGTCCCCATTGCGATGCGCGGCCGCCAGCCCTAGGTGGCGTTCGATGCGCGTAGATTTCATCAAGATGCACGGCCTCGGCAACGACTTCGTCGTGCTGGACGCGCGCGTGCAGTCCCTGCTGCCCGTCACCGAAAGCTTTGCCCGCGCCATTGCCGACCGGCGCACCGGCATCGGCTGCGATCAGCTGGTGCTGTTGCTGCCATCGGATACTGCCGATTTCGCCATGCATTTCTACAATGCCGATGGCGGCAAGGTGGAATCCTGCGGCAATGCCAGCCGCGCCGTGGGCCTGCTGCATGGCCAGCCCGCGCGGATCGAAACGCTGGGCGGGATCGTGGAAGTGCGGCCAGATGCGGCGGGCATCGCCGTGGACATGGGCTGCCCACGGTTCGACTGGGACGCCATTCCGCTGGCCTATGCGATGGATACGCTGTCCATGCCGGTCGGCTGGGACGATCTGGAAATGCCCGCTGCCGTCAATGTCGGCAATCCGCACGTGGTGTTCTTCGTGCCGGATTGTGATGCCATCGCGCTGGACCAGCTAGGCCCTCTGATCGAACACGATCCGCTGTTTCCGGAACGGATCAACGTCAACGCCGCCACCGTCACCGCCCGCGATGCCATCCGGCTGCGGGTGTGGGAACGCGGCGCCGGGCTGACCCGCGCCTGTGGCACCGGTGCCTGCGCCACAGCCGTTGCCGCGATGCGCCGAGGGCTGGTGGACCGGCGCGTTACCGTTACCCTTCCCGGTGGCCCCTTGCTGATCGAATGGAGCGCAGACCAGCGCATCACCATGACCGGCCCTGCCGCCGAAAGTTTCCGCGGCACGTTTGATTGGGGCCACTTCGCGTGACCGGCACCACCGGTGCCGGGGTTGAAGTGGTTTCGCTCGGCTGCCGCCTCAACATCGCCGAAAGTGAAACGATCCGCGCGCTGCTGGCCGATGCGGGCGATGTGGTGGTGGTCAACAGCTGCGCGGTGACGGAAGAGGCCGTGCGCCAGACCCGCAAGACCATCCGCAAGCTGCGCCGTTCCCGCCCCGATGCCCGTCTGCTGCTGACGGGATGCGCGGCGGAAGTGGAGCGGCAGAGCTTTGCGGACATGCCCGAAGTGGACGGGCTGGTGCCCAACGCCGCCAAGCTGGACGCACGGGCGTGGAACGTGCCCGAACCTGCCGTTTTGCCGCCATCGCTGCATACCCGCGCTTTCGTCGCAGTGCAGAACGGGTGCGACCATGCCTGCACCTTTTGCGTCATCCCGCAGGGGCGCGGCCCCAGCCGTTCGCTGACCGTGGCGCAAGTGCTGGCCGAAGTGGAACGCCATCTGGCGCAAGGTGCGGCAGAAGTCGTGCTGACTGGCGTGGATGTGACCAGCTGGGGGCATGACCTGCCCGGCGCGCCTGCACTGGGGCTGCTGGTGGAAAGCATCCTGACTGCCTTCCCCACCCTCGCCCGCCTGCGGATGTCATCGCTGGACGGGGTGGAGATCGATGAACGGCTGTTCGATCTGCTGGCCGGGGAACAGCGCGTGATGCCGCATCTGCACCTGTCGTTGCAGCACGGGCATGACCTGATCCTGAAACGCATGAAGCGCCGCCATTTGCGCGGCCATGCGGTTGATCTGGTGCAGCGCCTCCGCGCGCAGCGGGCGGACATCGCACTGGGCGCGGATCTGATCGCCGGTTTTCCCACGGAAGATGCGGCCATGCATGCCGCCAATCGTTCCATCATCGCGGAACTGGGCATCGTCCACGGCCATATATTCCCTTATTCGCCCCGCCCCGGCACCCCGGCGGCGCAGATGCCGCAAGTGCCGCGCGATGTGGTGCGCCAGCGTGCCGCGGAACTGCGCGCCGATGTCGCGGCCGCGCGCGATGCGTGGCTGGCCAGCCTGATCGGCCAACCGCAGCCTTTTCTGGCGGAAAAGGATGGCACCGGCCATTCCCCCGCTTTCGCCCGCATGGTGATGCCGCATGGCACGACTGCGGGCACGATCGTGAACCTGACCCCAACCACTTTTGATGAAGGCCTGCTGCGATGAGCCAGCCAAGCTGGACCGAACGCCTGTTCGGCGGATTCCGCAAGACGTCCGAACGTCTGTCCGAAAACCTCGCCACCCCGCTGGCGGGTGTGATCGGCACGGCAAAACTGGACGATGCGACGCTGGATCAGGTGGAAGACGCGCTGATCCTGTCGGATCTCGGCCCCAGCGCCGCTGGCCGCATCCGGGCAAAGCTGGCCGAAAAACGCTTCGGCCTCGCCATCACCGAACGCGAACTGAAAGAAGCCGTGGCGGAAGAAATCGCCGCGATCCTGCGCCCGGTGGCAAAACCGCTGGAAGTCACCGCCTTCCCGCGCCCGCAGGTCATTCTGGTGATCGGCGTCAACGGCAGTGGCAAGACCACGACCATCGCCAAGCTGGCGCACCTGTTCAAGGAAGACGATTACGGCGTGCTGCTGGCCGCAGGCGATACTTTCCGCGCCGCGGCCATCGGCCAGCTGGCGATCTGGGCCGAACGCATTGGCATCTCGCTGGTGCGCGGCCCCGAAGGCGGAGATCCGGCCAGCATCGTGTTCGATGCGGTGAAGCAGGCAACCGATACCGGTATCGACGCGCTGATTGTCGACACAGCCGGGCGGTTGCAGAACAAGCGTGAACTGATGGACGAGCTGGCGAAAATTCGCCGCGTGCTCGGCAGGCTCAATCCCGAAGCGCCGCATGACGTGGTGCTGGTGCTGGATGCCACCAACGGGCAGAACGCGCTGGCGCAGATCGAAGTGTTCAGGGAAGTGGCCGGGGTGACCGGCCTGATCATGACCAAACTGGACGGCACCGCGCGCGGCGGCGTGCTGGTGGCGGCGGCGGAACAGTATGGCCTGCCGATCCATGCGATCGGGGTGGGTGAAAAGATCGATGATTTGCGCCCGTTCGATCCCGATCTGGTGGCGCGCGTGATTGCAGGGGTGGCATGATGGCCGAAACACAGCCGAAAAAGCCGAAGTCCGGCTGGGTCAACCTGCTGGTCGATTACGGGCCGCTGCTGGTCTTCTTCCTGACCTATCGCATCTATCGCCCGGTGGAACACAACATCGCGCTGGAACTGGAAGCTGTGGTCCGCAGCACCGGCGCCTTCATCGCCGCATCGGTTGCCGCATTGGCGATATCGAAATGGCGGCTCGGGCGCATTTCCCCGATGCTGTGGCTGTCCACCGCGCTGATCGTGGGCTTCGGCGCGCTGACGATCTACACTGGCGATCAATACTGGATCCAGCGCAAGC
>JBDLVD010000163.1:0-4025 GCA_039804965.1 Pseudomonadota bacterium | reverse complement strand
CAGCAGCAGTTCGTCGGCGGTGCCATCTGCCGGTGCGCCCACGGGCCGGCGCCACCACTTCTTGTATTCGGCCCCTTCTTCGAATTCGATCCAGTAAAGGTAATCGCCATCCTTCTGCGGCACGGAACTGTCCGCTTCCTTGATGCGGGCGCGCATTTCCTTGAACAATCCGTCGATCGTTCCCTGATGCTGGTCCATGCGCGATCGGAACCACGCATTTTCCGCTTCCAGATGGGCCAGCACCGCCTTGTCCGTCACCTCCGGATAGGCCGGGTCGCGCAGCCAGTGATACGGATCTTCCACCCGGATGCCATGGTGGGTGAAGCTGTGCGCCTTGCGTGCGGCTACGGGGGGCTGGGCGGCGGAGGTGGTAAGGTCCATCGCCTGCATCTATGTAAGCTGCGAAAGGACCGCAACATGCTGATGCAAACACACGAAGCCCGGTTGACCGCCCTGCGCGAGGAAATGGCCCGGCAAGGGCTGGACGGTTTCGTGATCCCGATCAGCGATGAACATCTGTCCGAATATGTCGGCGCCTATGCCCAGCGGCTGGAATGGCTGACCGGCTTTGCCGGATCCGCCGGCAGCGCCGCCGTGCTGCGCCAGAAAGCGGCGATCTTCGTCGATGGCCGTTACACCCTGCAAGTCCGCGATCAGGTGGATGGCAGCCTGTTCGAATACCTTTCCGTTCCCAAGGACAGCCCGGCGGGCTGGATCGCCGCCAATGTCGCGCCGGGCGCGCGCATCGGGTTTGATCCATGGCTGCACACCACCGGCTGGGCGCGCGCGGCGGAAAAGCTGTTGGCCGACTCCGGGGCCACGCTGGTGGCCGTATCGCGCAATCCGGTGGACGCGGTGTGGCAGGACCAGCCCGAACCGTCCCCCGCCCCCGCTTTCCTGCACAGCGATGCGCTGGCCGGCCGATCCAGCGCGGACAAGCGCGGGCAGGTGGCCGAATGGCTGAAGGGGCAGAAGCTGGATGCGGCGGTGATTTCCGCGCTCGATTCGGTCGCATGGTTGCTGAACATTCGCGGCAGCGACGTGGACTGCACGCCAGTGGCGCTGTCCTATGTCATCGCCCATGCCGATGGCACGGCGGACTGGTTCATCGCGCCGGGAAAGGTGCCGGCGGATCTGGCCGCCGCAATGGGCAATGCTGTCCGCATCCGCCCGCGGGACCAGTTCACCGCCGCTCTGGCAGAACTGGGCGGCAGGCGCGTGGCGGCAGACCCGGAACGCGCGGTGGCGGCCATCTTCACCGCGCTGGAACAGGCCAAGGCCGTCGCCGTCAGCCTGACCGATCCGTGCGTGCTGCCCAAGGCGGTCAAGAACCCGGTCGAACAGGCCGGCCAGCGCGCCGCTCAGGCGCGGGACGGGGCCGCCGTCGCGCGGTTCCTGCACTGGCTGTCGGTGGAAGCACCCGGCGGCACGGTGGACGAACTGTCCGCCGCCGAACGGTTGCACCAGTTCCGCCGCGATACCGGCGACCTGCGCGATCTCAGCTTCGATACCATCAGCGGCGCGGGGCCGAACGGGGCCATCGTCCATTACCGGGTCAGCGAAGAAACCAACCGCAGGCTGGAACCCGGCAGCGTCTATCTGGTCGATTCGGGCGGACAATATCCCGATGGCACCACCGACATCACCCGCACCGTGTGGGTCGGCCCCGGCACCCCGCCTGCCGAGGTGCGTGACCGGTTCACCCGCGTGCTGAAAGGCCACATCGCGCTGGCCACCCAGACATTCCCCACCGGCACCGTTGGCGCGCAACTGGACACGCTGGCCCGGCAGCACCTGTGGGCGGCGGGCGTCGATTATGCCCATGGCACCGGCCACGGCGTCGGCAGCTTTCTGGCCGTGCACGAAGGCCCGCAACGCATCGCCAAAGCGCGCGGGGGACAGGCAGGCACCGATCAGGAACTGCTGGCGGGCATGATCCTTTCCAACGAACCGGGGTATTACAAGACGGGCGCATACGGCATCCGCATCGAAAACCTGGTGCTGGTGGAACCGCGCGCGATCCCCGGTGCCGAAGGCGATTGGCTGGGCTTCGAAACGTTGACGCTGGTGCCGATCGATGCCGCGCTGCTGGACCGGGCGCTGCTGTCATCGGCGGAAGTGGCGTGGTGGAATGCTTATCACGCCCGCGTTCACGCCGTGCTGGCCCCGCAGCTTGAAGGCGAGGCGCTGGCATGGCTGGACGAAGCCTGCCACCCACTCGCCTGACGGAAGGACATGTCATGGACCCGCAACCGCTGAGCCTTGAACAGCACCCGATCCATCTGGGCACAGGCGGTGCGGCCATGGCGCAGCCGCCGTTCCCGCGCGATGCCGCGGCGATGCAGTGGTACATGGATTACAGCACCCGCCACGCCGCAGACGGCGCAGAAGGGCGGCTGGTTTCGCTGTTCACCTTCACCGAAGACTGGGCCGGGTGGGAAATGCACCCCGCCGGGGATGAAGTGGTGGTCTGCATCGAAGGCGCGATGGAACTGATCCAGCTGATCGAGGGCACCGAACGCCGCACCACCCTGTTGCCCGGCCACTATGCGATCAACCCGCCGGGCGTGTGGCACACCGCCGATGTTGCCGACCGGGCGACAGGCCTGTTCATCACCGCCGGTGCCGGAACCGAACACCGCCCGCGCTGATCTTGCACCGCGATGAATGGCGTTGCGCGGGCGTGACAATTGGCGACACTTTCACCCCGCACCGGCAAACTGGTGCGACAGGCAGGGCTTAGAAGGCATGTCATGAGCGGTGGGGATTCGGTAATTCTCCCTCCCCCTTCCGGCCGGAACCCCGCCGCTCTGCCACACCATTCTGCCCGTTGCTCTTTCGGGCAAAACACGAAAGTATCGTCCGATGCGCCCGATCGCCTTCCTGCCGCTTGCCGCTGTCGCCTTCCCAGCGAATCTGGCAGCGCGCGCAGCGGCACCGGCTTCGACCAACTGAACGACTGCAAAGGGGCACCAGATGGCCGAACCCACCCGCACCAGCGTGCTGCTGGTCGATGACGAAGCCACCTTGCGTGAGCCGCTGGCCGACTATCTGGTTCGGCAGGGGTTTGTCGTGCGGCAGGCGGAAGATGCGGCCAAGGCGCGGTCCGCGATCATGGAAGACAAGCCCGATCTGGTGCTGCTGGACATCATGATGCCGGGCGAAGACGGCCTGTCGTTGTGCCGCCACCTGAGCGAGGCGAAGGACATTCCCGTCATCCTGCTGACCGCCCGCAGCGAAGCGATGGACCGCATCGTCGGGCTGGAAATCGGCGCCGACGATTACGTGGTCAAACCGTTCGAACCGCGCGAACTGGTGGCCCGCATCCGTTCCGTGCTGCGCCGCGCGGTGCGCCCGCCCGCCGCGCCGGAAGAAGACGCGCTGTACGAATTCGACGGCTGGGTGCTGGATCCGCTGAAACGGCGGCTGAGCGACCCCGATGGCGCCGTGGTGCCTGTCTCCTCTGCCGAATTCCGCCTGCTCGTCGCCTTCCTGTCGCACCCGCGGCAGGTGCTGGACCGCGATCGGTTGCTGGACATGGTACAAGGGCGTGAAGCCCACCTGTTCGATCGTGCGGTGGACAATCAGGTCAGCCGCCTGCGCCGCAAGATGGAACCCGACAGCCGCGATCCGCGCCTGATCCAGACGGTGTGGGGCGGCGGTTACCGCTTTGCCGCCGATGTCCGCCGCATGGCCGCGAACCGCGAGGCATGAACCGGCTGTTCCCCAAGAGCCTGCTGGGCCAGATGCTGCTGTCGGTGGCGCTGGCACTGCTGGTGGCACAGGCGCTGTCTGCCGTGCTGTTGTTCCGCGCCAGCGAACAGCGCCGCGATGCACAGGCGATCAACGGGCTGGCCTTCCAGCTGGTGGCCGATCCGCGGTTCGATTTCCGCCAGTCTGATGCGCGTTTCCCCGGCAATGAAGCCAAGCGTCAGTGGCGCCGCCTGCGGGTGGAACGCACGGCAACCAGTCCTCTGCGCCGCGGCGAACAGCGCGACACCCAGCGTGAAACGATGCTGCGTGCG
>JBDLVD010000162.1:0-4029 GCA_039804965.1 Pseudomonadota bacterium | reverse complement strand
GTACGCGATGGGCACGGCCGTGGCGCGCAGCAGCGCGGAAACCGAATTCTACCGCCGTGGCACCGCGTTCCGCATTCCGGGCATGAAGGTCAACGGGATGGACGTGCTGGAAGTGCATCAGGCGGCAAAGCATGCCGTCGCCCATGTTCGCGCCGGCAACGGCCCGGTGCTGATGGAACTGAACACCTACCGTTATCGCGGGCATTCGATGTCCGATCCGGCCAAGTACCGGACGCGCGAAGAAGTGCAGGGCGTGCGGGAAACGAGCGACCCGATCGAACGGGCAAAGGCCGATCTGCTGGCGATGGGCGTGGACGAGGAAAAATTGAAGGACATCGACAAGCGCATCCGCGCCACCGTGACCGAAGCTGCCGATTTCGCGGAAAGTTCGCCGCTGCCCCAGCCGCATGAACTCTACACCGACGTGCTGGTGGAGACGTACTGATGGCTATCGAACTGAAGATGCCCGCGCTTTCGCCCACGATGGAAGAAGGCACGCTGGCCCGCTGGCTGGTGAAGGAAGGCGATACCGTCACGTCCGGCACCGTTCTGGCCGAAATCGAAACCGACAAGGCGACGATGGAATTCGAATCCATCGACGAAGGCACTGTCGGCAAGATCCTGATCGCTGACGGCACCGAAGGCGTGAAGGTTGGCACGGTGATTGCCGTGCTGAACGGCGAAGGTGAAGACGCAGGCGCTGCGCCGGTTTCCGCACCTGTGGTGGCTGCGGCGGTGGCAGAGGCGCCGGTATTGGCACCTGCTGCCGTTGCCGCGCCTGCCAGGGTTGCGGTGGCCGATCCGGCAATTCCAGCGGGCACCAACATGGTCAAGCTGACCGTGCGCGATGCCTTGCGCGATGCGATGGCCGAAGAAATGCGCCGCGACGATCGCGTGTTCGTGATCGGCGAGGAAGTGGCCGAATATCAGGGCGCCTACAAGGTGACGCAGGGGCTGCTGGAAGAATTCGGCCCCAAGCGGGTGATCGATACCCCGATCACCGAATACGGCTTTGCCGGCATCGGCACGGGCGCGGCCATGGGCGGCCTGCGCCCGGTGGTCGAATTCATGACCTTCAACTTCGCCATGCAGGCGATTGACCACATCGTGAATTCCGCCGCGAAGACGAATTACATGTCCGGCGGCCAGATGCGCTGCCCGGTGGTGTTCCGTGGCCCCAACGGCGCGGCCAGCCGCGTCGGCGCGCAACACAGCCAGAACTATGGCCCGTGGTACGCCAGCGTGCCGGGCCTGATCGTGATCGCGCCTTACGACGCGCAGGATGCCAAGGGCCTGCTGAAGGCGGCGATCCGTTGCGAAGATCCGGTCGTCTTCCTCGAAAACGAACTGGTCTACGGCCGCAATTTCGAAGTGGCGCAGCTGGACGATCACGTGCTGCCGATCGGCAAGGCGCGGATCATGCGCGAAGGCAGCGATGTCACCATCGTCGCCTATTCCATCGCGGTCGGGCTGGCGCTGGAAGCCGCTGAAAAGCTGGCCGCCGAAGGCATCGACGCCGAAGTGATCGATCTGCGCACCCTGCGCCCGCTGGACAAGGAAGCGATCCTGACCAGCCTGGCCAAGACCAACCGCGTGATCGTGGCCGAAGAAGGCTGGCCGACCTGCTCCATCGCTTCCGAAGTGGCGGCGATCTGCATGGAAGAAGGCTTCGATCATCTCGATGCCCCGGTGCTGCGCGTCTGCAACGAAGACGTGCCGCTGCCTTATGCCGCCAACCTCGAAGCATTGGCGCTGATCGATGCCGACCGGATTGTCGCTGCGGCGAAGAAGGTCTGTTACCGCTGATAATGCTGGCGGGTGCGGGCATGGCCCCGCGCCCGCCGGATCATCACGCAATTCCCGTCAGTTGCGGCCAATCAACTGGGGATGCCCAGCGTCGAGATATCGTATTTGTTGCAGGCCGCTTCCGGATCGGGAGAAGCGGGATTGCGCTGATAGATCTGCGTCAGATCGCGATCGTCGCGCACGGTGAACGATGCAATGGCGCTGACCTGATCGGCAAAACCGAACGTGGTGCCGACCAAACTCTGGTAATCGTAGGCTATTTCCACGAAAATCACCGCTTCGCCACCGAAGGCGGTCACTTCTTGTCCCGGCGCCCCCATCCCGGGCAGGGTGCCGTCCATCCCATCGCCCTGATCGCCATAGCTGGAATCGTGATGCTTCGCGCCATAGCAGCGTTGCCAGTGGATATATTGCCGGGTGTCGTTGCCGGGCACGGTTTCGAGGCTGCTGATGATCACGCGCCCGTGATCGTAGAGGTTGATCCGGTGCCCGCCCTGCAAGGCCGCGCCCAGCAGCACGTCGTTGATATCGGCTTCGTAAATCTTGCGATCTTCCAGCGTCGAGGTGTCCCCGATGCGCGATGCGTTGTCGGCTAGATGCACCGCCAGTTGGCTGACCTGCATCTGCACCAGTGCGCGATTGGCCAGTTCCAGCCCCATCAGCCCGGTGCCGAGCAGAAACGGCAGCACCAGCGCGAATTCCGCCACCGCCAGCCCGGATGCCGATTGCGCCAGCTGACGCAGCAAGGCGGGCCGCTTCACGCGCATGCTTCCACCGTCACGCCGTGGTTCTGCAGGCCGTAAGGCTGGTTGCGCAGCACGGTGCGGGCCACTTGCGTGACCTGATTGTTGAAGCCCAGCAGTTTCAGCAGAGGGAAAGGCCGGTCATAAGTGACGGTGACGGTATACAGCACCGCATCGCGGGCGCCCCCAAGGCCATTGGCGCCGCGGTCCGCATCCCACGTCTTGTTGCCGTTGACGTCTTCGAACGGTTCGCCATCGTTGCAGACGCCGTCGGTATTGGTGTCGGTGAAGTCTTCCGGGCGGCTCACATCCTGAAAATTGGTGTAGGCCTTGCGGCTGAAGTCCACCGTTGCGCCGGGGACGATATCGTCCACCACGTCTTCCACGGTGGCATCGAGCGATCCGGACGTGGCCGAAGCGCCTTCGATCGTCGCGTCGCGCGCGGCTTTCTGGATCGCCCCTTCCAGCAGGGTGCCGCTGTAGAGGTTGTGGCCAAGGTCCATCAGCCCCAGCAGCACCATCAGCAGCGCCGGGGCGATCAGGGCGAATTCCACCGCAGCCGCGCCGCGCCGGTCCTTGTGCAAAGCGGTCAGGGCGATCGGTGGCGTCATCATCGCGTCACCCGCAATTCGCCCATCCGCTTGGCAATGGTGCTGAAGGTTTCCTGCAATTCGCTGGCGTCAGCGGCGACGAAGTAATGTTCGCTGCCCGCGCAGCTTTCCATCACCGGGTTCGTTTCCGTGCCGAACATCACGATCCAGACAGTCACGTTCATTTTCTTCACTTCATCGCATACGAAGGAGAAGCGTTTTTCGACGGTCTGTTTCAGCGTCAGCGGTGAATTGGCATCCCAGCGCCGCGCATCGAGAGGTTCGAGGCCGTATGACGAATAGGCGAGGTCATACGGCGCGGTTTCCCCGTCGGTCAGGAAGATCAGGTTGCGCGTGGTCGGCTGCGAAGCGTTCACATCGGCGTTTTCACTCTTGAACAGGCCGTTGGGTGACAGCAGTCGCCCGCCCCAGATCATGCCGATATCGTGGTAAGTCTGCCCCACCGGCGCCAGCGTGGCGAGATAGTTGTCGACTTCGGTCGGCGTCATCACCGCCAGCTTGCGCGCGGGGGCGGGGCAGGCGGCCAGGCCCAGCGCGGCCGGCAGGACATATTCGTCCAGCGTCGTCTGGTTGGGCTTGGTGAAATCGCCGGTGTTCCACCACGTGCGCGACCGGGCATAGATGATCCACGGATACATCGGCCGCCATTTCCACGCGGACGAACCGCCGCTTGGCACGGTGTCGAGATCTAGATCCTTGGCCTTGGTCAGATCGACATTGTCGTAGTCGGCGATTTCGTAGGTATCGCGTTCTTCGATGCAGCCGCTGGTTTCATAGCGCCAGTTGTTCACGTCCCGCTGGATCGGGCGATAACGCCACTTGAAGATGTCCTTCTGGACCGGCTCGGTCACGCGTTCGAAGCGTTCGGA
>JBDLVD010000161.1:0-4058 GCA_039804965.1 Pseudomonadota bacterium | reverse complement strand
TTGCTTCTCATGTACGGCATCAACCTGTAGTCATTCCGGGACAACTGGAATTCGCTTCCCGAAGAGAGCCGGAAGGCACTGCCATCCGGACGAACGACTAGCTAGCATCGGGGGGAAGCATGGGCAACCTTATTGCGAGCAGCATTAAAATTCCCTTCATGCTGTATAGGGGGCACACGGATGATTAGGGGAGGGGCGGTGTATCGTTTGCAGATATGGCTGCTGTTTCTCGCGCCCTTACTGGCGCTTGGGGTGCTTTACGCCTTGGGGGTGAGCATTCCGGTGCCTTATCTGGGGCGCGGGTACGTGATCCGTATCGCCTTGCCCGATCCCGGTGCGCGGATGGCCCTGCCGTCGATCAGCGGGCCGCTGGACCCGACCCGGCCGCTGGTGGTGATCGATGCCGGGCATGGCGGGCATGATCCGGGCGCCATCGGCGGGGATTACCGGGAAAAGGCCATCACCCTGCAACTCGCCCGCGCGTTGCGCGATGAACTGGTCCGCGGCGGCGGAGTGCGCGTGGCGCTGACCCGCGGCGATGATCGTTTTCTGGTGCTGGGCGAACGCGCCGAAATTGCCCGTGCGCTGGGGGCGGACCTGTTCCTTTCGATCCACGCTGATTCCGCTGGCGAGCAGGAAGGTGTCAGCGGTGCGAGCGTCTACACCTTGTCGGACATGGCTTCTACGCAAGCTGCCGCCCGCTTCGCCGCGCGGGAAAACAGTGCCGACAGCGTCAACGGCGTTTCGGTGGCCCAGCAGAAAGGTAGCGTTACCGCCATTCTGGTGGAGCTTTCGCAACGCCGGGCGCAGGAACAGTCGGCGCAGTTCGCCGGACTGATCCTGCGCGAAGGGCAGGGGGCGCTGGCGTTCCACGACGTGCCGTTGCGATCGGCCGCGCTGGCCGTGCTGCGCGCGCCCGACGTGCCATCGGCCTTGTTTGAAGCCGGCTTCATCACCAACGCTGATGATGCGGGCAGGCTGGCATCGGCAGACGGGCAGGCGCGTTATGCCCGCGTGCTGGCACAGGCGATCCGCGTTTATTTTGCCCGTCAGGCCGGGACTTAGCGCGCGGCGCACCATCGCATCGCGGATCAATCTGGCGCGCAGTGCAAAGCGCGTGCTAAGGCCCGCGCACAATGGCCGATCCCGACAATTCCGCCCCGACTGCTGGGGACACCCCGCTGCACTACCGCATCCGCCGCGAAGCAAGCGGTGTGCTGGCATGGTCGCGCGAGGCGTGGCGGGACAAGCGCTGGTTCCGTTGGGCCAGTGTGGCGGCGGCGACCTTGCTGGTGCTGTCTGTCGCGGGGTGGGCGCTGCTGGCGCGCAACATGCCCGATGCCAATTCGCTGCTGACTTACGAACCGCCGCTGCCCACCGTGGTGCGCGGGAACGACGGCGAAATCGTCCACAGCTTCGCCCGTGAGCGGCGCGTGCAGTTGCAGTTCAAGGATTTCCCGACGCAGCTGGTCAACGCTTATACCTCTGCCGAAGACAAGACTTTCTGGAGCCATGGCGGCATCGATTACAGCGGCTTTGTCGGCGCGGTGTTCGACTATGCACGCAAGATCGGTTCGCACGAACGCGCCGTGGGCGGGTCCACCATTACCCAGCAGGTGGCCAAGAACATCCTGGTCGGGGACGAATATTCGATCGCGCGCAAGCTGAAGGAAATGATGCTGGCCCGCCGGATCGAAGGCGTGCTGACCAAGCAGCAGATCATGGAGCTGTATCTCAACGAGATCCCGCTCGGCCGCCGCAGCTTCGGCGTGCAGGCTGCATCGCGCGCCTATTTCGACAAGGACGTGGGCCAGCTGCAACTGCATGAAATGGCTTTTCTGGCGATCCTGCCCAAGGCGCCTGAACGCTATGGCCGCAAACGGTTCGAACGCGATGCGCTGTCGCGGCGGGATTACGTGCTGCAGCAGATGGTCAGCAACGGCCATATCACGCAGGCGCAGGCCGATGCCGCCCGCATCATGCCGCTGGGGCTGGTCACGCAGCGGCCCGAAGCACGGTCGGCCGATGCCGGATATTTCCTCGAAGACGTGCGCCGCGAACTGATCGCCAAATATGGCGAAAAGGCGGAAGATGGCCCGTACAGCGTCTATGCCGGCGGCCTGTGGGTGCGGACTTCGCTCGACACCGAATTGCAGGCGGCGGCACAGAAATCGCTGCGCGCGGGCTTGCTGCGCTATCACGGCGGGCGCGGGTGGTACGGCCCGATCGCCACGCTGAAGGCATCGGACGGCAGCCTGACCGGGCAACTGGCATCGTCCAACCTTTCGATCAATTACCAGAACTGGCGCGTAGGCGTGGTGACGGATCGCAGTGGCCCGTCCGGCCGCGTGGGCTTTGCCACTGGCGAAACCGGCGCGCTGACTGGGCTGCCTGATCTGCTCAAGACCGGCGACGTGATCGCGGTTGCGCCTGTGGGCAATGCCTGGGCTGTCCGCACCATCCCGGAAGTTTCGGGCGGGTTTGTGGCGATGGATCCGAACACCGGCCGCGTGAAGGCGGTGCAGGGCGGGTTCGATTTCCACCTGAGCGATTTCAACCGCGCCACGCAAGCGCAGCGCCAGCCGGGATCGACGATCAAGCCGTTCGTCTATGCCACCGGGCTGGAAAGCGGCATGACCCCGGCCACGATGGTGCCTGACCAGACGTTCTGTTATTATCAGGGCGCCAACCTTGGCGAAAAATGCTTCCGCAATTTCAGCGGCAGCGGCGGCGGTGAACACACCATGCGCTGGGGCCTGGAACAGTCCCGCAACCTGATGACCGTCCATATCGCGATGGACGCGGGCATGGACAATGTCGTGAAGACGTTCGAACGTGTCGGCATTGGCAAGTTCGCGCCTTATCCGGCTTTCGCGCTGGGTGCTGGTGAAACCACCGTTCTGAAAATGACCACCGCCTATTCCGCGCTGGTCAACCATGGCACCCAGCACGCGCCGACGATGATCGATTACGTGCAGGACCGCCGCGGCAAGGTGATCTGGCGCGCGGACCAGCGCGAATGCACCGGCTGCAACATGGCGCAGTGGGATGGCAAGGCCATGCCGCGCTTCACCGAACGCGGGAAGCAGGTGATGGACCCGCGCACCGCTTACCAGACCGTCCACATGCTGGAAGGCGTGGTCCAGCGCGGCACGGCCACGGCCTTGCGCGATCTGGGGCTGCCGCTGTTCGGCAAGACCGGCACCACCACCGGCCCGCGTGAAGTGTGGTTCGTGGGTGGATCGCCCGATATCGTCGGCGGCGTCTACATCGGTTTCGACAAGCCGCGGAACATGGGTGGTTACGCGCAGGGCGGCACGCTGGCCGCGCCGATCTTCCGCCAGTTCGTGACCGAATCGCGGGATCGGTGGGATGGCCGCCCGTTCCTTGCCCCCGCCGGCATCCGCATGGTCCGCATCGATCGCGCCAGCGGCCGCCGGGTGTTCGATGCATGGCCCACTGCTGACCCGAAGGCTTCGGTCATCTGGGAAGCCTTCAAGCCGGATACCGAACCCAAGCGGGAACGGCGTTCCGATGAAACCAGCCAGTTGCGCGATCTGATCCTGGCGCAGCTGCGCCGGGCCGACCAGTCGCGCGCTTCGGCGGCGAAGGCGGCGAAGGACGTGGCCCCTGAAAACGACTTCGTGGAAGAGCAGGGCGGCGTCTATTAAGGCTGATGGACAGGTCGCGTGGTTGGCCGCATAATCCGGCCATGATCAAACGCACCCTGCTGTTCGCCGCGATGGCCGCCACCCTGCTGGCCGCCGTCCCCGGTTCCGCCGCCTTGCCGCAAGGCGTGAAAGCGCCGGAGTTCAGCACGAGCGGAGCGCTGGGCGGGGAGGAGTTTTCCTTCGATCTCAAGCAGGCCCTGAAGAAAGGGCCGGTTGTGCTGTATTTCTTCCCCAAGGCGTTCACACAGGGCTGTACGCTGGAAGCCAATGCCTTTGCGGAGAACATGCCCGCGTTCAAGGCAGCGGGCGCGCAGGTGATTGGCCTTTCGGCCGATGATATCCCGACGCTGAAGAAATTCTCCAAGCTGGAATGCCGCGATGCCTTCC
>JBDLVD010000160.1:0-4060 GCA_039804965.1 Pseudomonadota bacterium | reverse complement strand
TGCTCCGGCTACGGCGCCCGTTCAGGGTCGCTGAAGCCGGTTGCAAGGGGGCAAGTGAATGAGTGAAAGCGAAGGCGCACGGTCGTATGACATCGTGCAGATCCTCAATGCTTTGCCGCACCGCTATCCGCTTCTCCTCGTTGATCGGGTCATCGACCTGCGGATCGACGAGGAGATCCGGGCGGTAAAGGCGGTCAGCTTCAACGAACAGTTCTTCCAGGGGCATTTCCCCGGACGGCCGATCATGCCCGGCGTGTTGCAGATCGAGGCGCTGGCCCAGGCTGCGGCGGTTCTGGCGATCGAAACGCTGGAACTGGCTGGTAGCGGCAAGCTGGTCTATTTCATGGCCATCGAAGGCGCCAAGTTCCGCGCCCCGGTGGAACCCGGTTGCCTGCTGGAACTCAACGTCGGCTTCCTCCAGAAACGCGCACGGGTGTGCAAGTTCTGGGGTAAGGCCAGCGTCGAAGGCAAGGTGACCTGCGAAGTGGAATTCACCGCCATGATTGCGGATGCACCTGCAGCTGGGTGATCCTCTTGTAAAACCGGCGCGCGTCCGTTAGGGGCGGCGCTTTCCAGATCAGCAGGCCGGTCGGAACCGGCCATATGCGCGGAGCCAAGTTATGAAGACCGATATCCATCCCGATTACCACACCATCAAGGTCCAGATGACCGATGGCACCGTGTTCGAAACCCGCTCCACCTGGGGCAAGGAAGGCGACACGATGGCGCTGGATATCGATCCGACCAGCCACCCGGCATGGACCGGCGGCACCCGCCAGATCGATCAGGGCGGCCGCGTTGCGCAGTTCAACAAGCGTTTCGGCGGGCTGAGCCTGAAGAAGAAGGAAGCCTGAGGCTTTCGATCTTCCAAAGTTTACGGGAAGGGCGGCCTGCATGGGCCGCCCTTTTTCGTTGTGGCGCCTATTACGCCGCGGGTTCGTAATGGAGCCACCCGGCCATCCGCCGCACTCCGCTGTCACGGGCATGGTTGATCCCGTCGTTCACCGGCAGATCGGCAAAGTCGTTATAGATGTCCACGCCGTGGATGCAGGTGGCGTTGATCGCGAACTGGCCCGGATCGTCGCGCCGCTGGTGGAAGCAGTGGATGCCGCAGGTCTTACAGAAATAGTGCTTCGCCGTGCGAGTGTTGAATTCGTAACAGCCAAGCTGATCCTTCTCCGCCGTCACTTCCAGCGCATCCAGTGGCAGGCCGACCATGATCGCGCCCTTGGCGGCGCAGATCGAACAGTTGCAGCGCATCCCCGTCAGCGTTGCGGGCAGGCGGCCGGTGAATTGCACCGCGCCGCAATGGCACGAACAGCTTCGCGTGGTCGATTCTTCAGTCACGTCCATTCTCCTCGCCACAGATTCGCGCCGGATGGTCCAAACTCTGGGCCTGCCTTGGCCATGTGCCACAGCTGTGCGAAATATTCTTGCGTGATGCGCTCGGTTGCGCAGTTTTCTCTTCCCATCCGATGCGCCTTGTGTAACAGGCCGCGCCCGCACCAGACGCCGCTTGACGGCCCTGTGCAATCCGCCTGAAAGCCGCCCTGCGGCACAGGTTGTGGCGACTGTAGCTCAGTTGGTTAGAGCGCCGGTTTGTGGTACCGGAGGTCGCGGGTTCGAACCCCGTCAGTCGCCCCATTTCTCCATCTTGCGC
This sequence comes from Pseudomonadota bacterium, assembly GCA_039804965.1. GTDB lineage: Bacteria > Pseudomonadota > Alphaproteobacteria > Sphingomonadales > Sphingomonadaceae > Croceibacterium_C. The sequence continues at coordinate 2,400 of JBDLVD010000160.1, read as the reverse complement.
CGTGTTTTTGTGAACCTTCTCGCGGATGGGTGACATGGCAGCATTCTGGACCGAAGCAGACTACGACGCGCATGAAATGGTCGAACTGGTGCATGATCGCGCCAGCGGGCTGACCGCCATAATCGCGCTGCATTCCACCCATCGTGGCCCCGGCGCGGGTGGCACCCGGTTCTGGCACTATGCCGATCCGGCAGGCGCGATGCGCGATGCCCTGCGGCTGAGCCGGGGGATGAGTTACAAGAACGCGATGGCCGGGCTGCCGATGGGCGGGGGCAAGGCGGTGGTCATGCTTGATGCCAATCGCACCAAGACGCCCGCGATGCTCGCCGCTTTCGGGGACGCGATCGAGGCGCTGGGCGGCCGTTACGTCACGGCGGAGGACGTCGGCGCGAGCGAGGCGGACATGGTCGCCATCGCGCAGCGCACGCCGCACGTCTGCGGTCTGCCCGCCGCAGACGGGCAGCTGGGCGGCGATCCGGGGCCGTTTACGGCGATGGGCATCTATCTGGGGATCAAGGCGGCGGTGCAACACGGCCTTGCCACGTCCACGATGCAAGGCGTGCGCGTGGCGCTGCAAGGGTGCGGCAGCGTGGGCGGCGGCGTTGCGCGTTTGCTGGCGCGGGACGGGGCGGTGCTGACGCTGGCCGATATCGATGGCAACCGCGCGCAGGCGCTGGCGGACGAACTGGGCGCCAAGGCCGTGGCTGCCGACGCAATCATGACGCAGGATTGCGACGTGTTCAGCCCCAACGCGCTGGGCGCGATCCTGAACGAAGCGGCGATTGCCGGTTTGAACTGCCGGATCGTGGCGGGCGGCGCCAACAATCAGCTGGCCACCTGCACCGATGGCGCGGCATTGGCGCAGCGCGGCATTCTCTATGCGCCGGATTACGTCATCAACGCCGGTGGCATCATCAACGTCAGCCTCGAATATCTGGCCCGACAGCATGGGCAGGACTTCGATCTGGACGACGTGAACGCGCGGATCGCGGAAATCCCCGCGCGGCTGACCGCGATCTGGCAGGAAAGTGCCAGCAGCGGCGACAGCGCGGACCGCGTGGCAGACCGCATGGCGCAGTCCCTCATCGGCCGATGATCAGGTGGCGCGGGCGCCCCGTTAACGCGAAGTGGAACTTCGGCGGGGAACGCCCTGACTCTGCCCTTGCGGGCCGCCGCCCCGCCTGCCAAAGCGGCGCGCGAAAGGGTCTCGGTCCATGCACGGCTTCGCCAATCCTGCCCGTTTCCTGCGGATTGCCCGCTGGCTTACCCCGTTGCTGCTGGTCAGCGGGCTGATCGTTGCCACCGGTACGATCATCTACGGCCTTGCCTTCGCCCCGGCTGAACGGTTGCAGGGTGAAACGGTGCGGATCGTCTTCCTGCACGTGCCATCGGTGTGGCTGGGCATGGCAGGATGGTCGTCCATCGCCATCGCCAGCCTTGTCGAACTGGTCTGGCGGCATCCGCTGGCCGGCATTGCCGCCCGCGCAAGCGCCGTTCCGGGCGCGTTCTTCACCGCGATGGGCCTGCTGACCGGATCGATCTGGGGCCGGCCCGCCTGGGGCACATGGTGGGTATGGGACGGGCGGCTGACCAGCTTCCTTGTCCTGCTGTTCCTGTATTTCTGATATATCGCCCTTGCGGGGGCTGTCAGCCGGGAAGGGGCATCCAGCCGCATTCCCGCGCTGTTCGGGCTGGTCGGCGCGATCAACATTCCGATCATCCATTATTCGGTGATCTGGTGGAATTCGCTGCATCAGCCGCCCAGCATCACTGCGGGCAACAGCGCGATGTCGGCGGAATTCCTGTGGGGAGTGCTGATCGGCGCGATCGGTTTTTCCCTGATATTCGGCGGGATCGTGTTGGCACGGATGCGGGCCTTGCTGGCCGACGCTCAGGCAGAGGCGCGGTTGCGCCGCATGGCCGAAGGATACTGACCATGATGATGCGGGAATCGCTCGATCACTGGGCCTACGTCACCGCCGGTTATGGCGTGGTGATCGTGGGCACGCTGGCGCTGGTCGCATGGGCGTGGCTCTCGATGAAAGCGGCCGAACGCCGCCGGGATGAAAGTCGTCGCAAATGAGCACCAAACCGCTGAACACCGGATTGAAGGCCAAGCACCAGCGGCTCGTGCTGGTCCTGCTGGCGCTCGCGGCGCTGATCGGCGCCGGGCTGCTGGCGGCATGGGCGCTGCGCAGCCAGGCGAGCTATTTCTACGTGCCGAGCGACATCGCGGCCAAGCCACCCGAAACCGGGCAAGCCGTGCGGCTGGGCGGCATGGTTGAACGCGGATCGCTGAAGACCGCTGCCGATGGTGTGACGATCAGTTTCATCGTGGGTGATGGCAAGGCGCGCGTTCCGGTGACTTTCAGCGGCATCGTGCCCGACCTTTTTACCGAG
>JBDLVD010000159.1:0-4093 GCA_039804965.1 Pseudomonadota bacterium | reverse complement strand
GCCAGCGATGGCGGGTCCGACATCATCGTGACCGCCCAGAAGCGCGAACAGAAGGCGCAGGACGTGCCTGTCAGCATCGCGGCATTTTCCGGCGAGACCATCGAACGTGAAGGCATCACGTCCGTCGAAGACCTTGGCAACAGCATTGCCGGCGTGACGATCGCATCGGCCAATCCCGGCGCGATGCACATGACCATCCGTGGCGCCAGCGATCTGTCGAGCAGCAACCAGTCGGCTTCGGTCAACGGTTTCTATCTCGACGAAACCGTGATGTCGTACGTGCCCGGCTACATGCCGGAAGTGTCGTTGCTGGACATCGAACGCGTGGAAGTGCTGCGCGGCCCGCAGGGGACGCTGTTCGGCGATGGTTCAGAAGGCGGAACGCTGCGCGTCATCACCCGCAAGCCTGACGCCACCGACACCTTTGGTCGCGTCAAGCTTGGCGTATCGAGCACCAAGATGGGCGGGGAAGGCTATTCGGCACAGCTGAACGTCAACGTTCCGCTGGTGAAAGACGTGCTGGCGGTGACCGTTGCCGGCAGCTACCGTGATCTTCCGGGCTGGATCGATATCCCCGATATCTCCGCCAAGGATACCAACACCTCGAAGCTGAAGGATGGACGCATTGCGCTGCGGTACACCCCGCGTGATACGTTGACGGTCGATGCGTTCTACCAGATCGGTCGCAGCAGCATTCGCGATTTCGTCTCCACCACGCGCGGCGTTAACAACCCCGCAGCGGTGGTTCCGGGGTTGGGCCCTGTTGGCGGGCTTTCGCCGTCGGAAGGCAAGCTGGACGTCGCGGCGCTGACCGTTTCGTACGACACCGGGCCGTCGACCCTGGTAGCCGCATCGGCGCTGACCACGTCATCCTATGACACGACGCGCGACCTGACCGCGGTAATTCCGGCGGCGTTCCCGAGCGGTTTGGTGCCGGATGCGACGGCGCAATCGCTTTACCGTGTCCGCAGCAAGGCCTTCACGCAGGAACTGCGCCTTGTTTCGAACGGGTCCAACACGCTCAACTGGACCGTGGGCGCGTTCTTCAAGCACGAAAAGCGTGAAGTCGAAGAAGGCTTTGTCTTCGATGTGCCGGCGATTCCGACGGTCGATGCCCCGCTGTCGCACAGCAACCAGTCCGGCGATGCCTGGGCCTTGTTTGCAGACCTTGACCTTGCCCTGACCTCGAAGCTGTCGCTGCAGGCCGGCGCACGGTATTTCAAGGACAACAAGAACTTCGACATCACCCAGGTCACCGGATCGGCTTTCCCGCTCGGCTTCGCGCCGGCCGGCACAGTGCAGACCGGCGTTGACGGTGCCGATGCGCTGTCGCCGAAGCTGGGCCTGTCGTACAAGCTTTCCGACAGTGCGATGCTGTTCGCCAAGTTTTCCCGCGGCTTCCGCAGCGGTGGCGCAAACACCCTGCCGATCTCGACCTACACCTACGCCACCAGCCAGTATCAGCCGGATTCGCTCAATTCGTTCGAAGTGGGCCTGAAGACGTCACTGTTCGATGGCTGGACGGCCAACCTGTACGTCTATCACAACGATTGGCACAACCTGCAGTTTCCGTTCCGCACCAACGACGGCGTGTTCACTTACGTCCGCAACGCGGGCAAGGCCGTGTCGGATGGCGCCGAACTGGAAGTCAGCGGCAACATCACACCGTCGCTGAACGTGGCGCTGACCTATGCCTACAGCGATTCCGCCATCAAGGGCGACGTGTCCGACAGCTTCGGCCATCTGATCATCGCATCGGGTGCCGAACTGCCGATCAATTCGCGCAACAAGGTGACCGCGGTTGCACATTACGAAACCGATCTGACCGGCGCCTTGCAGTTGAAGCTGGACGGCCGTTATCGCTGGGCATCGCGGAACTTCACCGATCCGGCCAACACCGCCGCTTTCGCCAATGATGCCACGAGCCAGTTGTATCTGGCCGCCGGTCTTGCAGGCAAGTGGGGGACGGTGACGGTCTATGCCGACAACGTGTTCGACCGTGCCGATACGCTGGCCAAGTATCCGCCGGCCGGCCCGCCGCTGTACATCCTGACCAACTATGTCCGTCCGCGGAATGTCGGTCTGGAATTCAAGCGGGACTTCTGACCGGAACATGGGGGAGGCGGTGGTTGCCACCGCCTCCCTCGTTTCCAGTCGGTCCAAATCCAAATCAACCCAAACCTGAATCCAAGCCATATCCGGGGTAGCCATGTCCGTAATGTCCGGTGAACGTCCAGCCGCCGCGCGATCTTGGATACCGCTGGTGGTGATCGTCGCCGTAACCCTTGCGGCCAGCGTGAACCGGCAGCTGATCGGCCTGATCGGACAGCCTGTGAAAGAGGCTTTCGGCCTCAGCGACACCCAGGTTGGCGGCTTGATGAGCATTACCGGCATTCTGGCCGCACTGGCCAGCCCGCTGCTGGGTCAGATGAGCGACACCTTCGACCGGCACCGGATGCTGGTGGCCAGTATTGTGATCTGGTCGATCGCCACCGCCGCCTATGGCATTGCGGCGACATATGCAGGTTTGATCGCCAGTCTCGTCGTGCTGGCCTCTGCCGAAAGCACGCTGGTACCGATCTGCAATTCGCTGATCGCTGACCATTTCAAGGGCGGCGCGCGCATAAATGCCAATCTGGTGTATTTTGCCGCCGGTGGGCTGACGACGGGCGTGGGATCGTTCGTTGGCGGACAATTGCTCGGCTGGTCAGGCGGCCATCTCGATGCGCTCCTGCCGTTCTGGCCGGGGGCGACCGATTGGCGGGTCGCCATGGCGATCACCGCGATCATCGGCGCGCCTTTGGCCGTGATGGCGCTGACAATGGGGCGTGATCGGCACCGGCAGGCATCCGGGGCGCGCACCGATCTGACCCAGCTCAGGATCTATCTGCGCAATCACTGGAAGACGCTGGTATCGTTCAACGCGGCCAATGCCGGATATTTCATCGCTTCCACCACCGTCATGGGTTGGATGCCGATCTATATCGTGCGCCATTTCGGCATTTCGCCGGCAGAGCTGGGGATGCGGTTGGGCGTGGCGATCGGCATCGCCGATATTGCCGGCATCCTGTTCGGCCTGCTGGCGATCAAGAAGCTGTACCAGTACCTCGGCCCGATCGCGCCGCGCTATATCTTTCAGGCGTCGCTGGCTGTCATCGGGCTGGTGAACGTGCTGCAACTGGCCGCGTCCAGCGTCACGATGGTGCTGTTCTTGCTGAGCCTGCAGAACTTTCTGGCGACCTTCGGTACCGCCAGTTTCAACAACATGGTGCAGGACATGTCCGGCCCCGCGATCCGCGGCAAGATTTTCGGCATCAACAGCCTTGTCGTCGGGGTTGTGGGCATTCCGGGGCCGCTGCTGGTGGGGATGCTGTCCGATCGGCTGCAGCAGGCTTCTTCGGGCATGCTGCTGGCGATCGTGTCGATCTCCACGCCGTTCCTGCTGCTCAGCATCCTGATCTACGCGCTGACCAACAGCCAGTTTCTGAACACCATCCGCCAAGTCGCAGACGAAGAACGACAGGCAGTGGCGGCGTGACTTCGAATTAACCCCTGCGCCGCACGGGCGCTGCAAACGGGCGGGATGATCATGAAAACAGGCACAAGGTGGGTCGTGCGGCTTTTCGGCGTGTTGCTGATGGCAGGTTTGCTGCCTTTGCAGTCCTTGGCCGCCCAGACGCCCGATGCGCTGGAATTGAGCGCGGCTGTCGATGCGTCCACGCCCAATTCCACGGTGCAGGGTTTCATCGCCTCCAGCCGGGCGCTCGCTGACACTATCATGGCGCTCAACGGCAAGGTGCCCGCCACGGTGGATGGGAAATCCAAACTCGCGCTGGAAACTCTCGCAGTGGATTACGCCAGTCAGGCGGCGACCGCGATCGACCTTTCCAACGTCCCGCCCAACATCCTTGATCGGGCGAAGCTGGAGCGTGTCCTGCGGTTGTATGAAGTCTTGCGGCGCGTCCCCCAGTCGGTTCTGGCTGCGGCACCTGCCGATGGGCGTGCCGCGACATGGACCATCCCCAATACCCCGATCAAGATCGTCCGCATCGATGCCGGCCCCCAGCGTGGAGAGTTTGTCTTTTCGTCGGAC
>JBDLVD010000158.1:0-4138 GCA_039804965.1 Pseudomonadota bacterium | reverse complement strand
GAACTGGGCCGGGCAGAAGGCGCAGCGGCGCACCGGGCGGGGCAGGTGTGGGCGCTGGCCGATCTGGCAGCCAACCTGTCTGACGCAGGGGAACGGCAACTGGTGCTCGATCAGGCTCGCAAGTTGCCGTCAGCACCGGTGCTGCCACGCGCCTTGCGCGCGCTCGCCGTGCTGGCAGGGTTGGGGGCAACGGCGCTGGAGAACGGCGGCGCACCGCTGCTGGCAGGGCCGCGATCGGCGCTATTGGCCTTGCGGATCGGACTGGCCGGGCGCTAACAGCCGTAAGGGTCTTTACGGGGGTGATGGATGAACCGGATGCTGCTGGGCGGATTTATCGCGCTGGCGCTGGCGGGCATCGGGCTGTTCTGGTGGCAGGGGCAGGCTGCGATCGAACGAGGGGCGCCTCCGCCTGAAGTCGTTGAGGCCAAACCGACCGGACTGCCGAGTGCGGACGTTGCCGGCCTCCGCGGGCCTGCCCCGCCTGAAGCGAGCGACCTGACGCGTGAACAGCGGCGGTTCTTCCGGTACGATACCAACCGCGATCAGCGCATCACGCGCGATGAGATGCTTGCCACCCGCAGCGATGCCTTCCGCAAATTGGACAAGGACGGCAACAACCTGCTGACTTTCGAGGAATGGGCCGTCACCACGGTTGATCGGTTCGCCAGCGCGGACAAGGACCGCAACCGCGAACTGTCTGCCGCCGAATTTGCCGCCACCGCCCCCAAACCCGCAGCGAAGGCGCGCTGCGGCTGCTGACCGTTATTGCGGCTGCGGCAGGTCCGCCAGCCAGCCGGTGAAATCGGCCTTGGCCCGTTCGGTATAAGCTTCCTTGCGCTGCTTCTTTTTCACGTCGTGCAGCGGCGGGAACAGGCCGAAATTGATGTTCATCGGCTGATAGGTGTCGGCTTCCGCATCACCGGTGATATGCGCCAGCAATGCGCCCATGGCGCTGGTGCGCGGCGGGGGTGACCATGTGCGCCCGGCCAGTTCTTCTGCCGCCATGATGCCCGCGATCAGGCCCACGGCGCTGCTTTCGACATAGCCTTCGCAGCCCGTGACCTGCCCGGCAAAGCGGATGTGCGGCGCGCTTTTCAGGCGCAGCTGCCGGTCCAGCAAGGTGGGGGAATTGAGGAAGGTGTTGCGGTGCATCCCGCCCAGCCGCGCGAACTCCGCGTTCTCAAGGCCGGGGATCGTGCGGAACAGGCGCACCTGTTCGGCATGTTTCAGCTTCGTCTGGAAGCCGACCATGTTCCAGATTGTGCCCAGCTTGTTGTCCTGCCGCAATTGCACGACGGCATAGGGCCAGCGGCCGTTAGGATGTTCGGGTGTGGCCCAGTGCGGATTGTCCAGCCCGACCGGCTTCATCGGCCCGAACCGTAGCGTTTCCACCCCGCGTTCGGCCATCACCTCGATCGGCATGCAGCCATCGAAATAGGGGGTGTCAGCCTCCCATTCCTTGAAATCACCCTTTTCGCCATCCATCAGCCCCTGATGGAACGCCAGATACTGTTCCTTGGTCATCGGGCAATTGATGTAATCCTTGCCGTCGCCTTCAACGCCGCTGCCCTTGTCCCAACGGCTCGCCATCCAGCACACGTCCATGTCGATGCTGTCGAAATAGACGATCGGGGCGATCGCATCGAAGAAGGCCAGACGGTCCTGCCCGGTGGCGCCGACGATGCTGTGCGCCAGCGATGCCGCCGTCAGCGGGCCGGTGGCGACGATGGTGACGCCGTCTGCGGGCAGGGCGTCGATCCGTTCACGCACGATTTCGATGTTGGGATGGGCTTCGAGCGCGGCCTGCACTTCGTTGCTGAACAGATCGCGGTCCACCGCCATGGCAGACCCGGCCGGCACCCGCGCCATTTCGCCCGCGCGCATGATCAGCGAATCGAGCCGGCGCATTTCGTGGTGCAGCAGGCCGACCGCGTTCTTTTCGTCATCGTCGGACCGGAAGCTGTTGGAACAGACCAGTTCCGCCAGCCCGTCGGTCTGGTGGGCGGGCGTCATCTCGCCCGATCCGCGCATTTCCGACAGGCGGACCCTGATCCCGCGCCGCGCCAGTTGCCACGCGGCTTCGCTGCCTGCCAGACCGCCGCCGATGATGTGTACGTCATGTGCCATGGGGCTGGCGCTTGCTCTGCCGCGCCACTCGCGTCAAGGATGCGCCATGCCCAAGCGTGCCCTGATCCAGAAGCGCCCCTACCTGTTCGCCAGCATCGTGGCGGCACTGGCGTGGTATTACCTCGACGGCGGGGATTACCCCGAAGCTTACCTGATCCCGATAAAGGGCGCAGCGGTGGGCCTGTTGGCCGCATGGCTGTGGCTGCGCCATTCGGCCCGCGATGCACGGCTGATGGCCGGCGCCTTTGCCGCAGCGGCGCTGGCCGACGTGGTGACGGAACTGGAACCGGGCATCGCCGCACTGCTGTACTTTGCCTATCACATGCTGGCGCTGGCGGTTTACATACGCCACCCGCGCGCAGCATCGCCGCCGCTGGACAAGGCGATCATCACCACGTTGCTGCTGGCGCCAGCGGTGATCGCTTTCGTGCTGGCGACCGGGGCGGAGGCAGGGCAGGGCAGTGCGATGTATGCGCTGGCGCTGGGGGCCATGGCAGCGGGCGCATGGTCCAGCACGTTCCCGCGGTATCAGGTGGCAGCAGGCGCGATCCTGTTTGTGGCGGCGGACCTGCTGCTGTTTGCCGGGCGCGGTGTGCTGGCGGGCAGCGATCTGCCGCGCGCGCTGGCATGGCCACTTTATTATCTCGGCCAGTTCCTGATCGCGACCGGGGTGGTCAAGACGCTGCGCAAGCGTGATCCGCAACTGCGACTGGTGCGCAGCAACGACCGGGTTCTGCATTGAAATCCCCGGCCGCCGGGCCGCAGGGGCGCCGGCAACCGGGATAGGTTCAGTTATTCGCCGTCGCTTTCCGCTTCACCGGCATCGCCCGTGATCGGCTGATCTTCCGTCACGCGGTCGATCATCTCTTCTGCCACGGCTTCTTCGGCTTCGTTTTCGGGTTCTTCCTGTTCGTCCAGCCGCACCGCGCTGACGACATGTTCGTTGTCGGCAACGTGGAACAGGCGGACGCCGGCAGAACCGCGCCCGATCACCCGCAGGGTGTTGAGCGAGATGCGGATCAGCTTGGCCTGATCGGTCACCAGCATCAGCTGATCGGCCTGCGTCGCCGGGAAGCTGGCCACCACCGGGCCATTGCGGCCGATGTTGTCGATATTGGTGATGCCCTGACCGCCACGGCCCGTGCGCCGGTATTCGTAAGCGCTGGACAGCTTGCCATAACCATTGGCGCAGACGGTGAGGATGAACTGTTCGCGTTCCGCCAGTTCCGCCATCCGTTCAGCCGAAAGGGACGGTTCGCCTTCGCGTTCCGGCTTCCACGGGGCGAACTTCACATACTGTTCGCGTTCCTCGGAATCGGTGCCGACGCGGTGCAGGATGGAAAGGCTGATCACCTCGTCATCACCCTTCAGTGTCATCGCGCGCACACCGGTGGAGGTGCGGCTCTGGAATTCGCGCACTTCGTCACCGGCAAAGCGGATGGCCTTGCCCGAGCGGCTCGCCAGCAGCACATCATCGCCGGCATCCAGCAGCGCCACGCCGATCAGGCGATCTTCGCTGCCTTCGTCGAAGCGCATGGCGAACTTGCCGTTGCTGGGGATGTTGGTGAAGGCATCCATGCTGTTGCGGCGGGCGTTGCCCTTGGCCGTGGCGAACACGACGCTGAGCGCGCCCCAGCTGCTTTCGTCTTCCGGCAGCGGCAGGACAGAGGTGATCGTTTCCCCCTGATCCAGCGCCGGCAGCAGGTTGACGATCGGCCGACCGCGCGTTTGCGGCCCGCCTTCCGGCAGCTTCCACACCTTCATGCGGTACACCTTGCCGGCGGAGGAGAAGAACAGCACCGGGTTGTGGGTGCTGGTCACGAACATTTCGCTGACAGCGTCTTCCTGCTTGGTCGCCATGCCGGACCTGCCCTTGCCGCCGCGATGCTGCGCGCGGAAGGTCGAAAGCGGGGTGCGCTTGATGTACCCGTCCATGGTCACGGTAACGACCATTTCGTCTCGTTCGATCAGGTCTTCATCGTCCAGCCCATCCCATGCGGGCGCGATTTCG
>JBDLVD010000157.1:0-4151 GCA_039804965.1 Pseudomonadota bacterium | reverse complement strand
AAACGCTGGACCCGTGAAAAGGCGATCCGGTTCTTCATGGAACGCAACGGCAACAAGCGCGCGCAGGTGGAAAACGAGGTTGACCGGTATTGCAGCTGGCCGGGACAAGCCTGCGGATACAAGGTCGGCCACAGCGAAATCCTGCGCCAGCGCGCCCGCGCGCAAACGGCCATGGGCAACGCCTACAACCTGAAGACCTACAACGATGCGGTGGTGCAAGGCGGCAACGTGCCGCTGGACGTGCTGGCCCGCAATATTGATCGGTATATCGCCACGGCGAAGGGCTGATCCGTCCGGCAAAGGGCCGGCCGCCGCACTGCGCGGGGCCGGCCGGTATGCATCAATCCTTGCCGAACAGCTTGCCGGCCATGCCCATCACGTCGTTGATCGGGTTGCCATCGCCATCGGCGTCGAGCTTGGACATGATGCCCGCGGCCATCGGATTGTCTTTCAGCATCGAGGCAAAGCCTGCCAGCGATCCTTCGCCGCCCAGCTGTTCGACGATGGAACTGAGCTTGTCAGTCGGCAGGCCGGTTTTCGCAGCAGCCAGTTCCACGGTGTCGCCGGGCGCCTGATGCGCCTGCCCCAAAGCGGCAATCGCCTTTTCCGCCATGGCCGGATCGATGCCGATCTTGGCCGCCAGATTCGCCACGTCATCGGGCGAACCTGCGATGTTCTTGAGAATGCCGTCAAAAATGCTCATGCCGAAAGTCCCCTCGCCAAAAAGTAATAGCGAAAAGCACGTAACCACGCAGGCGCCTGCCGGGCAAACAAAAAGGGGCAGCCGTAGCCGCCCCTTCAGGTATTTCATTTTGGCACGTGGCGCATCGCTGCGCCCGGTGCGGTATCTGTTCAGGCAGCCTGCGGGCCGGAAGCGCGCACGCCTTCGTCCACATACTGTTCGAACTGCGCGAAATTGGTGACGAACAGCTGCACCAGCTTGGCCGCGGTCGCATCGTAATCCGCGCCATCGGCCCAAGTCGTGCGGGGATCGAGGATCGCGGTGTCCACGCCCGGAACCGCGACCGGCACTTCGAAACCGAAGTTCGGATCGACGCGGAATTCCACATCGTTCAGCGAACCGTCGAGCGCGGCGTTCAGCAGCGCGCGGGTGGCCTTGATCGGCATCCGCTTGCCCGTCCCATACTTGCCGCCGGTCCAGCCGGTGTTGACCAGCCAGCACTGCGCATGGCCTTCGGCGATCCGCTTCTTCAGCAGGTTGCCGTACACGCTGGGATGGCGCGGCATGAAGGCAGCGCCGAAGCAGGTGGAGAAGGTCGCTTCCGGTTCAGTCACGCCGATTTCCGTGCCGGCAACCTTGGCGGTGTAGCCCGACAGGAAGTAATACATCGCCTGATCCGCGGTCAGCCGCGAGATCGGAGGCAGCACGCCGAACGCGTCGGCGGTCAGCATGATGACATTCGACGGTGCCGGGCCGAGGTTCTTTTCCGACGAATTGGGAATGAATTCGATCGGATAGGCGCCGCGGGTGTTTTCGGTCTTGCTGGCGTCGGTGAAATCCAGTTCGCGCGTATCTTCGTCGATCGCCACGTTTTCCAGGATCGTGCCGAACATCCGCGTCGTGGCGTAGATTTCCGGTTCGCCTTCAGCCGAAAGGTTGATCATTTTGGCATAGCAGCCGCCTTCGAAATTGAAGACCGCCTGGTCGGACCAGCCATGTTCGTCATCACCGATCAGCGTGCGGCTGGCATCGGCGGAAAGCGTGGTCTTGCCGGTGCCGGAAAGGCCGAAGAAGATCGCGCTCTTGCCGTCGGCGCCGATGTTGGCGCTGCAGTGCATCGGCATCACGCCCTGCGCCGGCAGCAGGTAGTTCAGCAAGCCGAACACGCCCTTCTTCATTTCGCCCGAATATTCGGTGTTGCCGATCAGGATCAGCTTCTCGGTGAAGTTGACCGCGATCACCGTATCGCTGCGGCAACCGTGGCGGGCCGGATCTGCCTTGAAGCTGGGCAGGTTGATGATGGTGTATTCGGGCGCGAACGAAGCCACTTCATCCGCCGTCGGGCGCACCAGCAGGGTGCGGACGAACAGGCTGTGCCATGCCATCTGGCTGACCACGCGCACGTTCACGCGGTATTCCGGCTGCGAACCGCCGAACAGATCGGCGACATACAGTTCCGGCTGCGTTTCCAGCGCCTGCAGGAAATCCGCCTTCAGGTTGGCGAAGTGTTCCGGCGACATCGGCTGGTTGATCGCGCCCCAGTTGATGTTTTCTTCCGTCGTCGCGTCGCGGACGATGTACTTGTCCTTCACACTGCGGCCCGTGAACTTGCCTGTTTCCACCAGCAGCGCGCCATGCGCCGTCAGCTTGCCTTCGTTCTTGGCCAGCGCATGTTCGACAAGCGCGGCCGTGCCGAGATTCGCGTGGATCGTGGCAGAGGTCTTGATGCCCTGCTGGGCAAGGGAAACGGCAAGGGTGGCGGTCACTTCCGGTGAACTCCTGAATCGACAGGCTGGCCCGTCAGAAAATTTGTGCTGTAGTTTCGCGCGAGCGCATAAAGAGCGATGCGGCGCTCGTCAAATTCTGGTCCGCCGCGCTATTTGCGTTGTTACGCGTCATTTACCGCCGCCCCGTCTGCAACATCGCCGGGCGCGCTTTGCTTATCCCGCCCGCTTTGTGCATAATGCGCTTTCCTTGCCGACAAGGCGAAGCGCGCCAATGGGATTGAGCCTGCCGCGATGACCGACCAGCCGCCAGCCGCACCTGCCCCGGGCGAAAGCCCGCGCTGCATCGCGCTGGTGGATGATGATCGCAATATCCTGACCACGCTTTCCATTGCCTTGCAGGCCGAAGGCTATGCCACCCGCGTCTATTCCGATGGCGAAGCGGCATTGAAGGCGCTGATCGACAATCCGCCCGATCTGGCCGTGTTCGACATCAAGATGCCGCGCATGGACGGGATGGAACTGCTGCAGGCGCTGCGTGAAAAAAGCGATCTGCCGGTGATCTTCCTGACCAGCAAGGATCAGGAACAGGACGAAGAAGCCGGGCTGGCGATGGGGGCGGACGATTATATCGCCAAGCCGTTCAGCCAGCGTCTGCTGCTGGCCCGCATCCGCACGATCCTGCGCCGTTCGGCTCCTGCGCGCGCCAGCGATGGCGGTGATGACCAGCCCGATACAGAAGCCCTGCCACCGCTGCACCGCGGCCGGCTGGCGATGGACCCGGCGCGCCACAGCGTGACCTGGGATGGGCAGCCGGTATCGCTGACCGTCACCGAATTCCTGCTGCTGGAAGCGTTGGCCCAGCGCCCCGGCATCATCAAGAGCCGCAACCAGTTGATGGATGCCGCTTACCCCGACGACATTTTCGTGGATGATCGCACGGTGGACAGCCATATCAAGCGGCTGCGGCGCAAGTTCCGCAGCGTGGACAACACATTCAGCGCGATCGAAACGCTATACGGGGCGGGTTACAGCTTCTCCGATGGCTGACGTGACTGACGGCGGCGGCAAGCCCGAACGGCTGGCCTTCCCGCTCAACACTTCGCTGACCGCGCGCATCCTGGCAGTCAACCTGGTGCCGCTGATGCTGCTGGCCAGCAGTCTGTTCTTCCTCGATTCCTACCGCCGGCAATTGCTGGACGAACGCTTCAAACTGGCGCGGATCGAAGCGCAGATCACGGCCGAGGCATTGGCAGGGGCCAGCCGGAAACGACAGGAAGCGCTGCTGGTGCAGATAGGCAAGGAACAGCACATGCGGCTGCGGATGTACGATTCGCGCGGGAGGCTGTGGGCAGACAGTTTCCGGCTGGCGCCGCCGTCGTTCCAATTTGCCGATCCGGTGGCCGATCCGTTTCGCGAGGATATGGCCCGGTGGACTGATGCTGCCGTGGATTTCGCGGTCGGCGCGGCGGACGTCCCGGCTTATATCGAATCGGCCGATTCCGCTGCCAGCGCGTGGCCGGAACTGATGCGCGCCCGCGAACAGAAGCGCACGCAGGTGGAACTGCGCCATGCGCCTGACCGGTCCCCGGTGATCACCGCCGCCGCGCCCGTAGGCCTCGCCGGATCGACGCTGATGACCACCCGCAACGCGATCGACATCACCCACGCCGTGCGCGACGCGCGCAGCACGATGATGACAATCATCCTGCTGGCGCTGGCCATTTCCATCGTCCTTTCGCTTT
>JBDLVD010000156.1:0-4155 GCA_039804965.1 Pseudomonadota bacterium | reverse complement strand
CACCCCCGCCCGCGCATGGGGGATCAGTATCGGCGCGGCGCTGACGCCCAGCTTGCGGCCAATCGCGGCGAAGGCGGCGGCCACGCTCAGCCGCCGTAGCAGGATCGCCAGAAGCAGCACCGGCCCCAGCCCCCATGCCAGCCGCAGCGGGCTCTTGCGGTGGGCTTCCATCCCCTGCCAGTAATCCAGTGCGGCAAAGGCGCGCGGCGTGGTCAGCGCGAACAGGTTGGCGCCGGTCACGTCAGCATCGCGGAACCGCAGCCAGGTGCGGCGGGTGTCGAACTGCTCAGCCTCGATCACGGCGCGCGAAACCAGCCCCACGGCCACGTCGCTGCCACCGGCATGGTCAAACATCCAGTCCAGCATCGCCCGGTCCAGCAGCACATGATCGGCCGTGGTCACCAGCACCGGCCACGGATCAGGCAGCGCGCGCAAGGTTGCCGCGACAGACCCGGCGATGCCCTGCCCCGACCGCGCAAGGTGCAGCTTGGGATCATCGCGGAATGGGCTCAGATCAGCATGGGCCAGCAGCCCTTCTGGGTCTTGCGCCAGCACGGTGACTTGCGCGATCCGCGGATGGGCCAGCAAGGTCGCCAGACCATGGGCCGCCATTGCCCGCCCGCCAATCGGCACCAGCGCCTTGGACGCCACGCCGAAATGCTGCGCCAGCGGATCGCCACCCGGCCTATCGCCAGCCAGCAGGATCGCGTTCCAGCGTGGGGATATGCCTGCCGAATTGTCGGGCTGCGCCGGTTGGGTAACAGCGGTTTTCACATCCATCCGGCAACTCCACGCGGGCAATCCGCTTGTAGTTTCGGGATCGGGCAAAGGCCAGCACGGTTCGCCCCAATTGCAGTGCCTTTGCAGTGCCATTGCAAATCGCCGGATTGGCGGGCTGCTTGCTATTGCCGAAGCCGGTGCGGTAGGCTGGTCACAAGCGTGGCGCCAGCCCGCATGATTGGGGGAGAATATCGATGCCGCGCACCACCATTCCGTTCGGCGTTTCCGCTGTGGCCTTGGCTATGACATTGGGAACAATGGCTTTTGCTCAGGCTGACGGGGGCCTCACTGCCGAAGCACAAGTCGTCGCCGGGCAGCAGGTTTTCGCCGCCAACTGCGCGGCCTGCCACGGCGCGGACCTGACCGCAGGCCAGTTCGCCCCGGCACTCAAAGGCCCGGAATTCCTCGCGAAATGGGGAAAAGCCCCGCTCTCAGACCTGCACGATTACATCCGCGCATCGATGCCGCCGGGCAATACCGGCGGGCTTTCCTCCGCGGCCTACAACGCACTTATCGCCTTGATCCTGAAGGAAAATGGTGGCGCATTGCCGGGCCCGGTTGGCGCCAGCAACCTCGCCGCGCTCGCTCTGCCCGCCGCCCCTGCACGGGTGGAAGGCGCGGACTCCGGCGTTGGCGGCCTGTCCAAACGCTACCCGCTCCCCGCCGGCCCGGCGATCCCCAACCGCTTCACCAACTACACCCCCGTCACCGAAGCGATGTTGGACGATCCCGCGCCTGAAAACTGGCTGACCTGGCGTCGCAGCCACCGCGGCCTTGGCTATTCACCGCTGCGCCAGATCAACACCTCCAACGTCGGAGAACTGCGGATCGCATGGGCGCAGGCCCTCCCCGCCGGGGTCAATATGACCGAACCGCTGGTGCGTGATGGCGTGCTGTACGCAACCGGCTTCGGCGATCAGGTCTTCGCCTTCGACGCGGCTGAAGGCCGAATGCTGTGGCGTTACCAGCGCAAGGTGCCCGAAGGCACGCAGCTCAATTCCAAGAAGACCATCGCGCTGTATGGTGACAAGCTGTTCGCCGCGACATCAGACAACCACCTCGTAGCGCTCGACGCACGCACCGGCCGGCCGGTGTGGGACGTGGCCATCACCGACAAGCCGGGCTTCCGCAATCCCGGCGGTCCGCTGGCCGCCGATGGCGTCATCATGCAGGGGCTGACCACGCAGGCTGCAGGCGGCGGGCTGATCGCCGGCTTCGATGCGGAAACCGGCAAGCACCTGTGGAGCTTCGAAACCGTCGCCAAGCCCGGCCAGCCCGGCGGCGACAGCTGGAACGGCCTGCCCGCAGAAGAACGCCACGGCGGTTCGGTCTGGACCAGCGGCACCTATGATGCTGCCACCGGGCTGGCGCTGTGGGGCGTGGCGCAGACATACGACACCGGCCCCTTGCGTGATCTGAAGCCGGGCCAGAACAACGACGCGCTGTTCACCGATTCCACGCTCGCCTTCGAACCGCGCACCGGCAAGCTTGTCTGGTATTTCCAGCACATGAAGAACGACCAGTACGATCTGGACTGGGTGTTTGACCGGGTGATCGGCACGCTGGATGTGGATGGCAAACCGCGCCGCGTGGTGATCACCAGCGGCAAGGAAGGGCTGTTCGACGCGCTCGACGCCGACACCGGCAAATATATCAAGACCGTGGACATGGGCATTCAGGACTTCATCATCGGGATCGATCCGGTGACGGGGGAAAAGAAGGTCGATCCGGCCAAGATCCCCGGCCGCGACAAGGGCGCGGTATTCGTCTGCCCGCACGGGGGCGGGGGCCGCAACTGGAGCCCGACCAGCTTCAATCCGCAAAGCCGCCTGCTGTTCGTGACCGCGCGCGACGTGTGCATGGATATGGTGCCTGCGCCGACCGGCCCGGGCTTCCTGACCACCGGGGTCAATATCCAGTATTCGTCCCCGCCGCAGGGGGATGGCAAATACGGCGTGCTGCAATCGATCGACATGCAAAGCGGCAAGGTCTTGTGGGAAGTGCGGCGGCGGCAGACCTTTGACATGGGCGTGCTGACCACGGCAGGCGGCGTGCTGTTCACCGGTGCGATGGACCGGCAGTTCCTCGCCTATGATCAGGAAACCGGTAAGGAATTGTGGCGCAGCGGCGTATCGGGCGTGCCCAACGCATCACCGATCAGCTTCTCCGTTGGCGGCAAGCAATATGTCGCGATCGTCACCGGCCACGGCAATCCGCTGGCCTTTGGCATCCCGGATGTCATCCCGGAAACGCAGTTGCCACCGGTGAACAGTTCCACACTGTACGTCTTCGCCCTACCTGACGGGGAATGAACCTTGCTCCGGGCCGCCGCCGCGGTGGCCCGGCAACGGTGACTTTCAGGCCACTTGCACGCAGTGCCGTGCGTCACGCGTCATCTTGCGCAATGCCAGGCGATCGAACCACCACCAACGAAAACTGGAGCGTGGCTTCAAGCGCGGAAGCCATGCAGGGTAGGTTGCCGCCAGCAGCGCCGGAAGGTCTGCCGGGCCACCACGCTTCATGATCGCGCTCACGATCCGGTTTTGAAAGTGTCGCAAGCCGTAATTCCGCATCCGGCGATATTGCAGCAGCAAGCTTACAGGGGACCACGCATTGATCGGCTCGCAACTGAACCCGGCATCCTCGCACGGGATCACGCGCGCATCGTTCCAGCAATCATCACCGCCAAGATCGGTTTTGGCCAAGGCCCCGATCAGGCCATCGTCACCGACAAGGTCTGTCGGCAGGCGGATACCGGACCTCCGCATCCGCGCCACGAATTGGGCCGACAGCGCATAAAGATCGCCAAACAGACCATGGGTGCGCTTCATCTCGGCGCGATAAAACGCCACGTTGCGACCGTTGCAGGGCATGCCAGAAACAGCGTTGGCGGCCGGATTGGCCGACAGGCAAGCCACCAGCACATCGAACGATCCAGGATGGATCACCGCATCGCCATCGACGAAGATC
Source organism: Pseudomonadota bacterium (assembly GCA_039804965.1). Lineage (GTDB taxonomy): Bacteria > Pseudomonadota > Alphaproteobacteria > Sphingomonadales > Sphingomonadaceae > Croceibacterium_C. The sequence continues at coordinate 405 of JBDLVD010000156.1, read as the reverse complement.
CATGCGGCGCCGGGATTCAGGCCGCAGTCAAAAACAAAGCGGTTCCAGCTGCGCGATTTTCCCCCTTCGGGCCATTCGTGCACCACAAGCTTGCTGCTGAAGCGGCGGGCGATCTGCGCCGTATCGTCCGTCGATCCATTGACCACCACATGGACCGAATAGCGCGGATCAGTGACGGGCAGACTGGACAGACAGGCGTGAATGCGGCGGCCTTCGTTGTGGGCCAGCACGCATACGATAACGGGATAAGGCACGGGATCGGCCACAAGATAGGCAGGCTCCGGCATGTGCATCGGCTATCTTCCAGCGACTGCGAGCCAAGATCCCGCTCCACCGCCGGTTTCCCGATTTGCCAAGGCAGCCGCAAGCGGCCTGCATCTGCAGTCCAGATTTGGCACAGACGGT
>JBDLVD010000155.1:0-4186 GCA_039804965.1 Pseudomonadota bacterium | reverse complement strand
TTTCGATGTCCTCCACCAAATCCGCCATCGGCCACCTTCTGGGCGGTGCGGGCGCGGTGGAAGCGATCTTCTGCATTCTCGCGCTGCGTGACCAGATCGTGCCGCCGACGCTCAATCTGGATAGCCGGACGAAGGCACGGAAGGCGTGGACCTTGTCCCGCATGTCGCCCGCAAACGGGTGGTCAATGCTGTGCTGAACAACAGCTTCGGCTTCGGCGGCACCAATGCCAGCCTGGTGATGAAGAAGGTCGACTGACGTGCTGCGGGGCGGCCGTCTTGCCGCCGGGGCGCTGGCCCTGCTGCTGGTCGGCGCCGTGCTGGCGTTTGGCAGCAGCTGGTGGGGCGGTGCCAACCTCGGCAAGGACACCTCGTTCATCGTGCCGGCCGGCTCTTCGCTCACTTCGGTGGCGAAAAAGCTGGAGAAGGAAGGGATCATCGATTCCGCCAAGGGCTTCCTGCTCCGCGCCAAGATCGTGGGGCGGGGCAAGCCGGTGAAGGCGGGCGAATTCCTGCTACCCGCCGGTGCCAGCCCGGCCACTATCCTCGACATCCTGCAAAACGGCGAAAGCCAGCGCCGGTTCGTGACCATCCCGGAAGGGATGCCCTCGATCATGGTCTATGAAAGGCTGATGGCCGAACCGCTGCTGAAGGGTGAAATCCCGGTGCCGGACGAAGGCAGCGTCCTGCCCGACACCTATGATTTTGAACGCGGCGAAACCCGCGTGGCGGTGCTGGCGCGGATGCAGCGGGCGATGGATGCCACCGTGGCCGAACTGTGGCCGCGCCGTGCCGCGGGCATTGCCGTTTCCACTCCGCAACAGGCGGTGACGCTGGCTAGCATCGTGGAAAAGGAAACCGGCGTCGCGCGTGAAAGGCGCATGGTGGCGGGCCTTTATTCCAACCGTCTGCGGACCGGGATGCTGTTGCAGGCCGATCCGACAATCATCTACCCCATCACCCTCGGCTAGCCGCTGGGCCGCCGCATCCGCCAGTCGGAAATCGCCGCGATCAACGGCTACAACACCTACAGCATGACCGGGTTGCCCAAGGGGCCGATCACCAACCCCGGCCGCGATTCTATCGCTGCCGTGCTCAACCCGGCGAAGACGCAGGCGCTGTACATGGTTGCCGATGGCACCGGGGGGCACGCATTTGGCAACACGCTGGAACAGCACAATGCCAATGTCGCCAAATGGTTCGCCCTGCGCCGTGCGCGCGGGGAAATGTAACCGGAACCATCGCCCCCGACGCACCGTTTACGGGCTCATCCACAGGAGTTTGCGCCCATGTCTGAATGTCGCCCGATTCCCGACGTGACCCTGAAGACCCGCGTCCGCGATGACAGCATCGAAGGCCCCAATCCGTTCCGCTGGCAGGATTATGCCGTTCGGCAGGAATGGGCGGGCAGGAAGATCGTGGTGTTCGCCTTGCCCGGCGCTTTCACCCCCACTTGTTCGAACGAACAGTGCCCGGGTTTCGAACAGCATTACGATGCCTTGCGCGCGCTGGGCGTGGACGAAGTCTACTGCATCGCGGTCAACGATGCCTTCGTGATGTACCAGTGGTCAAGGCATCTGGGTATCAGCAAGGTCAAGATGCTGCCCGATGGTTCGGGCCAGTTCACCCGGCGGATGGGGATGCTGATCGACAAGAGCCACCTCGGCTTCGGCTTGCGCAGCTGGCGCTATGCCATGGTTGTTGATGATCTGCGCGTAACGCACTGGTTCGAGGAACCCGGCATCAACGATAGCGGGGCGGATGACGATCCCTATGGCGTTTCCACCCCGCACAACGTGCTGCAGGCGCTGCAAAGCGAAACGGCGCTCGTCTGACCGTCGCGCCGCTGATCGTCACGGCGGAACTGCCGCCTGAACTGGAAGCGCATGCCGACCAGTTGCGCCGCGCGCATTTTCCGCCGGAACGCAATCACCTGACCGCCCATGTCACGCTGTTCCATGCTTTGCCACCATCGGGCGAAGGTGAACTGCGCGATCTGCTGGCGCGGCTGGCGGCGGACAATCCGGCACCGGCGGCGGTGCTTGATTGCATCATCTCGCTGGGGCGGGGGACGGCGCTGCACCTTGTCAGCCCGGCGATGCTGGAACTGCGGCAGCAGATTGCCGATCGGTTCCACGGGATGCTGACAGCGCAGGATTCCTCCCGGCCACGCCTGCATATCACTGTGCAGAACAAGGTCAGCCCGGTGCTGGCGCGGGCATTGCAGGCTGAACTGGCAGGCAGTTTCCGGCAACGCCACTTCACCTTCGCGGGGCTGGGGTTGCATGCCTACATGGGCGGCCCGTGGCAGTCGCTCGGCCGCTGGAGCTTTCGCGGCACATGAATTGCAAACGGACGGTTGACCGCCGCGCAACCCGGCCCTAAACGCGCCGCCTGCCCAGGCCAAAAGCGCCGGGTTTGCCCCTTGGGGCGGAGTAGCTCAGCTGGTTAGAGCAGCGGAATCATAATCCGCGTGTCGGGGGTTCGAGTCCCTCCTCCGCTACCACTTTTCAATGAACTTACCGTCGTTTCTCAGGTCTGCCGGATCAGGTCTGGTGTGCGGGTGAGTGGTTATTGCTTAATTGACCGGGGCGGATGGCGGCGCGCAAGCGGCGGCCATGTTTGTACATCATGCCTATCGTCTTGCCGTTGCTGCGTTCCTGTTTCTGGCGCTGGCGCTGATCCCGCATGCTGCGCTGGCGGCTGATCCTGCCGAGGCATCGGCGTCTGCCCAGCCGCAAGTGGTGCAGGTCGGATCCTACATCCTGCGCATCAACAACGTGTCGCAGAAGGACGGGACATTCGATGTCGACATGTGGGTGTGGATGCGCTGGAAGGGTTCCGGGCTGGAACCGCAAAAGACGTTCGAGATCGCCAATGGCGTGATCAATTCCCGGTCCGACACCTCGGTTCTGGATGATCAGGGGTTCCATTATTCCACGGTCAGGGTGCAGGCGACGCTGTTCCATCAGTTCGATGTGAAGCGGTTTCCGCTGGATAACCATCGCATCACGATCGAGCTGGAAGATTCCACCTATGATGCCAGCACGCTGCGCTATGTCGCCGATCGTGGCACGGCGCTGGACCCGGGGCTGACCGTTCCCGGCTGGAAAGTCGGGCTGGAACGCCCCGTGGCCGCGGAACATGTCTATCCGACCGATTACGGCATGCGGTCGAGCGCCACGAAAAGCGCGGTCTATTCCCGGCTGGTGCTGGCAATCGATCTAGAGCGCAACAGCATGATGGTGCTGTTCAAGGAGTTCTGGATTTCGATCCTGTCGGTCGGTCTGGCCCTGCTGGCGCTGTTCGTCCATTCGCATGATCTGGACGCCCGCTTCGGGCTTGGCGTGGGATCGATCTTTGCGGCGAGCGCCAATGCCTTCGTGCTTTCGGACAACCTGCCCAAGACGACCTCGGTCACCCTTGCGGAAGAGATCAACCTGCTGGCGGTGGGCCCGATTTTCGTGACCGTATTCATCAGCATCTGGTCGCTGCGGCTCCGTTATGCAGACCGTGAGGGGGCTTCGTTGCGGCTCGACAAGGTATCGCTGATTGTCGTCGGGTCAGGCTATGTCATTGCCAATCTGGCGCTGCTCTATCTCTGATCGGCTTACGCCGCACGGATCGCGCGGGTTTGCCGAAGCTGTTCGTAGATGGCGAACAGTGCGGCGAAATGATCGTCCATGCTGCGGACGGCCGGTGTGCCGGGCGGCGAGGTGAACCGGCTTGGCAATTCCAGAATGGCGCGGACCAGATCGGCCGGATCGGCGGATTGGTAATAGATGCCCATCCCATCATGGGCAAAATCCGATGCTCCGCCGCGATCGGGCACGATCACCGGCACACCGCTGGCGCTGGCTTCAGCCGCTGTCATGCAGAATGTTTCCGCTTCGCAGCCGTGCAACAGCGCATCGCAGCTGGCGAGCAGGGCGGCAAAGCGTTCGCGGTCACGTTCCGGGCGGAACAGACGGACGTGGGGATTGCCGGCAATCGCGCGAATGACATGGCTGTATTCGCGCCCTTCGCCGAAAATGGCGAGGCCGACTTGCCGATGCTGCCCAGCCATCGTCACGGCATCTATCAGCATCGGCAGCCGCTTTTCCGGTGCCAGGCGCCCGGCCGATATCAACAACGTGGCGTCAGGGCCCAAGCCGCATTGCGCGAGCAGGCTGGCGCGCAGTTCCGGATC
>JBDLVD010000154.1:0-4207 GCA_039804965.1 Pseudomonadota bacterium | reverse complement strand
AGATATGCGCGTCTCACGGCGTTTCCTATTTGCCGATCATTTCATCAGGGCGTGCATTTCGCGCTTTGTGGAAGCGAGCCTATTCCAAGGTTGCGGATTTCCTGTCTGCGGTCGTCTATGAAGATCCTTGGCTTGCCGGGGGGCACAACGGCCTTTCAAACGCAGAAGACCCACGCAGTCCCCAAGACCCATATCCCCGCGTGAAGGAGTTGCGCGATGTGATGCGCGATTGCGGCATCGCTGATTCCACGCCGATCGTGATGGCGGGTGGCGTGTGGCACTTGCGCGACTGGGAAAACTGGATCGACAATCCCGAACTGGGCAGCATCGCCTTCCAGTATGGCACCCGCCCGTTGCTGACCGAAGAAAGCCCCATTCCGCAAGGGTGGAAGGATCGCCTGCGGACGCTGGAACCGGGCGACGTGCTGCTGCACCGTTTCAGCCCGACCGGTTTTTACAGCTCTGCCGTGCGCACGCCGTTCCTGCGCCAGCTGGAAGCCCGCAGCGAGCGCCAGATCCCGTATTCCAAGGTCGCCGCTGGTGAACACACCGTGCAGCTGGACGCAGGGGTGAAGGGCAAGAACTTCTGGGTCACCCCGGCAGACCGCGAACGTGCGCGGGGCTGGGTTGCCGAAGGGTTCGTCAATGCGTTGAAGACGCCGGATGATACCGTGGTGTTCGTTGGCAATGAAGAACGCGACGTGATCCGCAAGGACCAGACCGATTGCATGGGCTGCCTGTCGCACTGCGGTTTCTCGTCGTGGAAGGACCACGACGATTACACCACCGGCCGCCTGGCCGATCCGCGCAGCTTCTGCATCCAGAAGACCTTGCAGGATATCGCCCACGGCGATGACGTGGACCGCAACCTGATGTTTGCCGGCCACGCCGCCTATCGCTTCAAGCAGGATCCGTTCTATTCCAACAATTTCACCCCCACGGTGAAGCAGCTGGTGGACCGCATCCTGACGGGCGACTGATTGGCGCCAGCCCGCCGATGAACAAGAAAAAGGGCCGGCCCCCGCGTGGGGACCGGCCCTTTTTCTTGCCCTCTGCCCGTCGTCCCAGCTTGCGCTGGGTGACGGGGCAGGTGGTCAGTCCAGTTCCCAGCCGCGTTCACCGTGGCTGGCGATGTCGAGCCCTTCGCGCTCTTCATCTTCGGCCACCCGCATCGGCAGGAACAGGGCAATGCCCAGCGCCAGCAGCGCGGTCACGATCGCGCTGTAGATGGCGACCAACGCCACTGCAAAGGCCTGAACGCCCAGCATGGATGCCATGCCCATGCCTTCTGCAAAGCCGGTGCCGCCAAGCGACGGGGCGAGGAACAGGCCGAGCAGGATGGAGCCGAGCATCCCGCCCACGCCGTGGACGGCGAAGACATCGAGCGAATCGTCGATCCGCAGCTTGGTCTTGATCAGCTGGATCGCGAAATAGCAGACGACTGCCGCCGCGGCGCCGAACAGGATGGCCGCGCCGGGGGAGATGAACCCGGCAGCCGGGGTAACGGTGGCAAGGCCCGCGATCGCGCCGGTTGCCCAGCCGATCGAGGTCGGCTTGCCGAAAGTGATGCGTTCGATCAGCAGCCACACCATCGCCGCCGCGCAGGCACCGGCATGGGTGTTGATGATGGCGGTTGCGGCATCGTCGGTTGCGGCCAGCGCGGAACCGCCATTGAAGCCGAACCAGCCGACCCACAGCAGCATCGCGCCCAGCATCGTCAGGCCCGGGGCGTGCGGCAGCAGCGCCTGGTTGGGGAAACCCTGCCGCTTGCCCAGCAGCAGTGCGACGACCAGCGCAGACATGCCGGCGGTTGTATGGACCACGATGCCACCGGCGAAATCGAGCACGCCCAGTTGGCTCAACCAGCCGCCGCCCCACACCCAGTGGGCGACGGGGGCATAGACCAGCAGGCTCCACACCGCGCAGAAGGCGACGACCCACGAAAACCGCGCGCGATCCACCCATGCGCCGACCATAAGGGCGGGGGTGATCGCGGCAAAGGTCAGCTGGAACAGCGAAAAGGCGCTTTCGGGAAGCGAGGTGCCGGTGCGAGTCGCGCCCAGATCAATCATCATCCACGCGCGGCCATTGCCGATCCAGCCGCCCACGCTGTCACCGAAGGCGAGGGTATAGCCGACCATGATCCACAGCAGCGAAACGATGGCGGCGACCGCGCCCAGTTGCAGCAACACCGAAAGGAAGTTCTTGGCCCGCACCAGCCCGCCGTAAAACAGGCCGAGGCCCGGCAGCGCCATCAGCAGCACCAGTGCGGAACAGACGAGAATCCAGGCGGTATCGCCCTTGTCGCCCGCCGCGGCGAACGGTTCCTGCGCCCACACCGTGGCTGGCAAGGCAGCAAGAGCCGCCGCAATCGCGAACTTACGCAAAATTCCCACTCCCACATGGCGGCAACGGGGCCGCGCATTGTCCCGCCGTGGCGCTTAGGGCAAAAATCCGCATCCCCGCAAGGTGATGGCTGTTGATGCGGAGGGCCGGGAATGATTAACAGGGCCGATGCGCCGCCTGCTTGCACCTTTGCTGATCGCCTTTTGCTCCGTCGCCGCGGGCGCGCCTGCCGCTGCTCAGGATCGTGAAGTGCCTTATTGGGCGACCTTGCGGGCGGAAGAAGTGAACATGCGCGTGGGGCCGAGCGAACGGTATCCGATCGCGTGGGTCTATCACCGTGTCGGCTTGCCGGTGAAAGTGATCCGGATGCACGAAGGCTGGCGTCTGGTGCGCGACCCTGATGGCGCCCAAGGGTGGATGGTGGCCCGGCTGCTGAACCCGGAACGCGGCGCAATCGTGACCGGCAAGGATACCGCCGACATGCGCGACGGTTCGGCGGACGATGCGCAGCTGCTGTGGAAACTGAAGCCGGGCATTTCCGGCAAGCTGGGCGATTGCCGCGATGGCTGGTGCAAGTTTGACAGTTCCGGCCGCCGAGGCTGGGTGAAGCAGGACCGGCTCTGGGGAGCCGGCACGCCTTAGTCCCCGGCGCGGCCGGTCAGACCAGTTCCACTGCCACTGCCGTTCCTTCACCGCCCCCGATGCACAGCGACGCGACGCCGCGTTTTGCACCCTTGTGCTGCAAGGCGGCGATCAGGGTGACGAGGATGCGGCTGCCGCTGGCGCCAATCGGGTGGCCCAGTGCCGTCGCCCCGCCGTGGATGTTGATCCGATCGTGCGCGATGCCGATGTCCTTCATCGCGAACATGGCGACACAGGCGAAAGCTTCATTCACTTCCCACAGATCGACATCACCGACCGACCAGCCCGCCTTGGCCAGCACCTTGTTGATGGCGCCTACCGGCGCGGTGGTGAAATCCTTGGGTTCCTGCGCATGGGCCGCGCTGGCGACGATTCGCGCCACCGGGGTCAGGCCCTTGGCTGCCGCCACGCTGGCGCGGGTGAGGACAAGCGCGGCGGCGCCGTCCGAAATGGAGCTGGAGGTGGCGGCGGTGATCGTCCCGTCCTTGGCGAAGGCGGCCTTCAGTTGCGGAATCTTGGCAGGATTGCCCTTGCCGGGCGCTTCATCGGTATCGACCACCATATCGCCCTTGCGGGTGCTGACGGTGACAGGCGCGATTTCGCTGGCGAAAGCCCCGCTGCCGATCGCGGCATTGGCGCGGGCTAGGGATTCAATCGCGAAGTTGTCCATGTCTTCGCGGCTCAGCTGATATTCGTCGGATGTGCATTGGGCGAAAGTGCCCATCGCGCGGCCCGCTTCATAGGCATCTTCCAGCCCGTCGAGGAACATGTGGTCGTAGGCGGTGTCATGCCCGATGCGCGCGCCGGAACGGTGCTTCTTCAGCAGGTATGGCGCATTGGTCATGCTTTCCATGCCACCAGCCACCAGCATGTCCACGCTGCCGGCCGCCAGTGCTTCCGCGCCCATGATGACGGTTTGCATGCCGCTGCCGCACACCTTGTTGACGGTGGTGGCTTCCACGCTTTTGGGCAGGCCCGCCTTCAGCGCGGCTTGCCGGGCGGGGGCCTGACCAAGTCCGGCAGGCAACACGCAGCCCATGTAAATGCGTTCGATATCCGCGCCTTCCACCCCGGCGCGTTCCACTGCTGCCCTTACCGCCGTGGCCCCCAGATCGGTGGCGGTGGCATCGGCCAGCGCGCCCTGCATCGCCCCCATCGGCGTGCGTGCGAACGACAGGATGACGACCGGATCGGATTCGTTGAAAGTGGGCATGAAGCA
>JBDLVD010000153.1:0-4266 GCA_039804965.1 Pseudomonadota bacterium | reverse complement strand
GACGATTCCGGTAAAGGAAACGCCCCCGCGCAGCGCCGCCGACAGGCAGGCGTTCAGACGCGAACTGACCGAGGTGGTGCCACACCTGCGCGCTTTCGCTCGCGGTCTGTGCGGCAGGCCCGACATGGCGGACGATCTGGTGCAGGAAGCCCTGTTGAAAGCATGGGCCGCACAGGACAGGTTCGAACCCGGCACATCGATGCGCGCATGGACTTTCGTGATTTTGCGCAACGCCTATCTCACCGACATGCGCCGCAACCGGTTTCGCGGCGAATATGATGAAGGGGTGGCCGAACGTATCCTGACCCAGCCCGCCGGGCAGGAAGGGCCTATCCACCTGTCCGATCTGCACCGCGCACTGCTGACCCTGCCGCCGGAACGGCGCGAAGCGTTGCTGCTGGTGGGTGCAGGCGGTTTTTCCTATGAAGAAGCGGCGGAAATCTGCGGCTGCGCCGTGGGCACGATCAAGAGCCGGGTGGGCCGCGCCCGCGCTGCGCTGGCCACGATGATCGAAAACGGCACCGTGCCCGATCGCGCACTGGGCGATCCCGCTGCCCATCGCGCGATCCTGCAGGAACTGGACGACGTGGCCGGCGGCCACAGTCACAGCATCGCCAATGCGCCGGGCCGCAACCACGCCGCAAACGAACGGCTGGAAGACAAGCACGACAATTGATCGAAGCGGGGAATGGCGGGGAAAGCGGCAGACAGGCCATGACAAGCGATACCGCCCCCGGCGCCCCTGCCCCTGCCACCGAAACCGAAACCGAAACCGAAAGCATCCCCCCGACCGCGGTGCGCCAACGGATGCTGCGCTTTGCCGATCAGGAGCTGCGCCTGATCAGCGCGCTGGTGGTATTGCTGGCGCTGGGCCTGTTTCTCGCCCTGCCTTTCGTACTGTCGATCGGTTCGGTGGTGTTCCTGCCGCTGGTTTCGGCGATGATCCTGACCATCGTGCTGTCACCGTTGGCCGATCGGCTGGCGCGGGCCGGTTCGCCGCCGATGCTGTCTGCCTTCCTTTCGCTGCTGAGCTTTCTCGCCGTGCTGGCGCTTGCGCTGACCGTGGTGCTGCGCCCCGCCGTGGCGCTGTTCGATCAGGCCCCGGCCATGATCCGCCGCATCGGCGAACATTTCCACCACCTGCAAGGCAGCGTGGCCTGGGCAACCCGCCTGAACGATCAGATCGCCGCCATCGCGGGGGCGCGGCATCGGCCCGAAGTGGTGCTGGCGGAACCCAGCGTGGTCCAGCAACTCGCCTTTGCCACGCCCAGCGTGGTGCTGGAACTGCTGCTGACCTTCCTGATGACCTTCTTCATGATCGAAGCCCGCCTGCGCGCGCGGCGGCGGATGCAGCATACGGTGCACATGGTTGGCCCCAGCCTGCGCGCTGCCAAGGTGATGCGCGATGTGCAGGATCGGGTGGCCGCCTACATCACCACCGTCGGCCTCATCAATCTGGGCGTCGGTCTGATCGTGGCGACCGGCGCGGTGCTGCTGGGCGTGGATGCGCCGATCATGTGGGGCGGACTGGCGGCCTTGCTCAATTTCCTGCCCTATGTCGGGCCGTTTTCGATGATCGGGCTGCTCGCGCTGTTCGGCCTTGGCACGGCGGAAGCGCCACTGGTGGGGCTGATCCCGGCGGCGGCCTATTTCGGGCTGCACGCCGTGGAATCCAATTTCGTGACCCCGGCCATCATCGGCGCGCGTTTCACCATGAACCCGGTGCTGATCCTGCTTGCGCTCAGCTATTTCAGCTGGATCTGGGGTTTCACCGGGGCGCTGCTTTCGGTGCCGATCCTGCTGACGGTGACGGCCATGATCGACCACCTTGGCCGCCCCAACCTGATCGGCTTCCTGTTTGGCGAACCGCTGTTCAGCCCGCCGGAAGCACCCGCGCCATCGCCTGCAAGCAACACCTGACGGGCAGCAAAAGGCCCGCCGCGCCGGATGGCGGGCGGGCCTTTCGTTTCAGTCTGCGGATGGCTTACGCCGGATACTTCCAGGCAGTGCCGCGGGCGAGGTTGTCGGCGGCAAAATCCCAGTTCAGGTTGCCGTCGATGACCGCCTTCAGATAGGCCGGACGCAGGTTCTGGTGATCGAGGTAATAGGCGTGTTCCCACACGTCGAGCGTCAGCAGCGGGTTGAAGCCGCTGTCCGCCAGCGTATCCCCATCGTGCGTTTCTTCGATCGACAGCTTGCCGCCCTTTTCCGCCAGCCACACCCAGCCGCTGGCGAAGTGGCCCACGCCGCGATCGGCCAGCTTGGCCTTCAGGTCTTCCACGCTGCCGAATGCTTCTTCGATCTTCGCGGCCAGATCACCCGACGGGCCGTTGCTGCTGGGGGCCATCGAATGCCAGTAGAACGCGTGGTTCCAGCTTTGCGCGGCATTGTTGAACAGGCCCTGATTGGTCCCGCGCGATGCGGCGATCACTTCTTCCAGCGACTTGTCGGCCAGATCGGTGCCTTCAATCGCGGCATTGGCCTTGTCGACATAGGCCTTGTGATGCTTGCCATGGTGGAAGCTGAGCGTTTCGGCCGAAATCGCCGGGGCAAGCGCTTCACTGTCGTACGGCAGCGGGGTCAGTTCAAAAGCCATCTGGCGGATCCTTCTGTGGTGTTCTTCAGGCGTTCAGTAGTGATTGATTCCGGGAACGCAACGCGCAGCAGCGGTCATTCGTGTCCGGCAGCGGGTTTTTGCATGGCCATGCGGTCCAGCGTGGCAGCCACGGCCACGTCCATCGTCACATTGCCAACGGTGCGCACCAGATCGGGCAACATCTCCACCGCCACCAGCAGTGCCAGCGGTTCCAGCGGCACGCCCATCGCCAGCGCGATCGGGCCGATGGAGGTGACGAAGCTGATCGCGCCCGGCAGGCTGACCGCGCCCACCGTGGTCACCAGCGCCGCCGCGCAGCCCACCGCCAGCACTTGCGGGGTCAGCGCCACGCCGGTCAATTTCGCAACGTAGATCGCCACTGCCAGGTTCATCGCCGGGCCGGTCGCGCGGAACAGCGCCACCGCCAGCGGCAGCACGAAGTCCGCGGTGCTTTCGCGCAAGGACAGCCGCCCGCACACCGCCAGCATGGCGGGCAGGCTGGCGAGCGAGCTTTGCGTGGAAAGGCCCACGGCCTGCGCCGGCACCAGCGCGCGGGTGAAAGCCCCGGCCCGGCAACGCCCGCCGACAATGCCAAGAGCATAGCCGCCCACCAGCACCACCATGCCAACGCCCGACACGATCAGGATGTAATGGCCAAGCGCGGCAAAAGCCCCGCCACCGCTGGCCGCCGCCACCCCGATGGCAAGCGCGAACACGCCGACCGGGGCCAGCCACAGCACCCAGCCGATAACCACCAGCATGGCATCGCCCAGCGCATCGAAGAAACCCAGCAGCAGATCGCGTTGTGCCGGGGCCAGCCGGGTGATGGCCACCGCCAGCGTGGCAAAGAACACGATCAGCGGCAGCATCGCCGTTTCTGCCGCTGCCGCGATCACGTTGGGCGCCACCAGCGATTCAAAGAACGCGCCCATGCCCGGCACCGCTTGCGGCTGGGCGCTGCCCGCTGCCAGCGCCGCGCGGGCGCTGCCCGGAATGGGAAACAGGTCCAGCAAGGCCGGGGTCAGCAAGGCCGCCATCACCGATCCCGCCGCCAGCACCAGCTCGAATGCCAGCAGGGTGCGCCGCGCCATCGCCCCGGCGCTGGCCGTGGCAATCATCTGCGCGATCCCGCTGACCAGCAGCGCGGCCACCAGCGGAATGATCGTCATCTGCAATCCGTGCAGCCAGATCGTGCCGACCGGACGCGCGACGGCCAGCAGCGGATCGATCGCCCGCGTGCCTGCCAGCGCCCAGCCGAGCAGCAGCCCGGCGGCGAGCGCAACGAAGGTTCGTCCAGCCGGAAGCTGGGTAATGGGCGATGCTGTCTGTGCGGAATTGACCATGGGATACCTGTGGACGTGACATTAGCTGCCCGAACCGGCATGGCAATGCTTGGGCGATCCTTGGGCAATCGCCAAGACCAACAGGCAGCGCGCAGGACGGCTTTCGCATGGGACGCAACTATTTCGGCACCGATGGTATCCGCGGCAAGGCCAATGCCGGCATCTTGACCGCTGCCACCGCGATGAAGGTGGGGCAGGCCGCGGGCCGCCATTTCCTGCGCGGCGATCACAAGCACCGGGTGGTGATCGGCAAGGACACCCGCCTGTCCGGCTACATGATGGAAACCGCGCTGACCGCCGGCTTCACCAGCGTGGGCATGGACGTGA
>JBDLVD010000152.1:0-4295 GCA_039804965.1 Pseudomonadota bacterium | reverse complement strand
GATGGCATTTCTCGGGCTTCTGCTGGCGGCGTGGACTTTCGGGGCCGCGTGGCTGGCGCTGTCGTCGCTTACCCGCGACCGCCAGTCTCGCGCCGCGCGTGGCACCGCCCGCCGGCTGGGCAAACTGGTGGACGATTCCCCGGCGATCCCGTTGCTGGTGCGCCCGGATGGCCGGATCGAAGGCCCGCAGCGGCTGGCTGCTTGGCTGGGCATGGACACATTGCCGGGGTTCCTCAGCGAACTGTCGTCCGCGACTGCCGGGATCGAACCTGACGAACTGGATCGCCTGCGCGAAGCGGTTCGCCGCACACACAAGACTGCCGCGCCGTTTTCCATGCTGGTCAGCCCGCGTGGCAGCGGCAAGAGCTTGGCCGTGCGCGGCCACCTTGCCGATGTTCAAGTGGCCACCAACGGTTCCGCCGTGCTGTGGTGGTTCGATTTTTCGGAAAGTCAGGGCGAACTGGCGCAGTTGCGATCGGAAACGCAGCGGGCGCGGTCTGATTTTGCGGCACTGGTCGGCCTGATCGAAGCCGCGCCGATGCCGATGTGGTTCCGTGGGCCGGACATGCAGCTGAAGCTCGTCAACAGCGCCTATGTTCAGGCGGTGGAGGCGGATGACGCGCAAAGTGCGGTGGAACGGCAGGTGGAACTGGTCGAAACGGTCGATGGCCTGTCCGCCGCCCAAGTGGCGCAGCAGGCGCGGGACCGCGATCTGCCCGTCGAACGGATCGTGCAGGCCACCATCAATGGCCAGCGGCGCGCGCTGCGCGTGTCTGATCTGCCGCTGGGGCAGGAAGGCGTGGCCGGTTACGCCGTGGATATCGAGGAAATGGAGGAACAGGGCCGCGCCCTGCGCGCTTTCCGCGAAGCCCAGCGGTCGATGCTGGATCAGCTTTCGGTTGGCGTGGCGCAGTTCGATGCCGATCACCTTCTGGCATCGGCCAACCAACCATTTCACCGTATCTTCTCCCTGCCGTCGAACGCGCGGCTCGATCCTTTGCCGTTTGATCGGTTCCTCGACATCGCGCGCGATGCCGCTCGCTTGCCCGAAGTGCGCGATTTCCCCGCTTGGCGGAAGGAACTGACCGCGTGGTTTTCCGCCGGTGAAGTGAGCGAGGATGCCTGGACGCTGTCCGATGGCACCCATCTGCGCATTCTGGCGCAGCCGATGCCCGATGGCGGGCTGGTGCTGGTGGCGGAAGACCGGTCCGAACAGCTGGCCCTGTCCGCAACCCGTGACACACTGCTGCGCACGCGTACGGCCACGTTCGACAGCCTGTTCGAATCACTGGCGGTGTTTTCGCCCGATGGACGGATGCAGCTGTGGAACCGGCGCTTCCCTGAAATCTGGGGCCTGCCCGAAGAATATCTCGACCAGCACCCGCGGATCGAACCGCTGCTGGAAAGCATCGGTGCGGGGCTGGAACGGCCGGCGCAATCGCAGGCGATTGGCGATGTTGTGCGCGCCGCCACGCTCGATCGCCAGCAGCGCGGCGGCCGGGTGCAGATGGCCGATGGGCGCACGCTGGAATTTGCCGGTGTCCCGCTGCCCGATGGCAACGGCCTGCTGACCGTGCTGGACGTGACCGACAGCAAGAAGGCGGAAGACGCCTTGCGCAACCGCAACACCGCGCTGGAAGAAGCCGATGCGATGAAGACGCGTTTTCTCGCCAACATGTCCTATGAATTCCGCACGCCGCTCACGTCCATTCAGGGCTTTGCCGAACTGTTGCAGGGTGGCGTGGCCGGGGAATTGACCGATCAGGCGCAGGAATATGTTTCGGCGATCCTGTCTTCCGTCGAACGGCTGAGCACCCAGATCGAAGGCGTGCTGGACCTGACGCAAAGCGAAGCCGGGCTGATGCCGATGGCGAACGAGACGATCGATCTGCTGCCCTTCGTCACCCGCGTGGTGCGCGAACGCGAAGAAGCGATCGAAGCGAAGCAGTTGACGGTCGACCTGCGCGGGGATCGTTCGGCGGGAATCGTTACGGGTGACGAACGCCAGCTGGGCCGCGCCATCGGCAATATCGTCGATAACGCCGTGACCGCCGCCCCGCAGGGCGGGCGCATTCTGGTATCGTTGCAACGGCGCAAGCAGGGCGTGCGGGTGGTCATTTCCGACAATGGCGCAGGCATGAAGCCGGGCGAAATGTCCAAGGCCATCGAAGGATACCGCATTGGCGCCGATGGCGAACAGGAAATGCGCCGCGCGGGGCTGGGCCTGCCGCTGGCGCGGCAACTGGTGGAAGCGCACGGCGGACGGCTGGACATGCAGTCAGAAAAGGGCGCCGGCACCACCGTGGTCATCACCCTGCCGTGACACTGGACCTGCCCGATCTGGCAGCGATGCAGGCACTGGGACAGCGCATCGCCGCGCAATTGCGGGCAGGCGACGTGGTGGCGCTTTCGGGCGGGCTGGGGGCGGGCAAGACCACGCTGGCCCGCGCGATCATCGCTGCCCTTGGCCACAATGGCGAAGTGCCGTCGCCCAGCTTCACCATCATTGAAACCTACGATCCACCTGCGTTGCGGTTGCCGTTGGTCCATGCTGATTTCTATCGGCTGGACGATCCGGCGGAAGCGGAGGAACTGGGACTTGACGATTATCGCACCGGCGCCGCGATGATTGCCGAATGGCCCGATCTCGCCGGCGGCTTCACGCACGAGCCGGGCTGCCTTTCGATCACACTGGAAATCCGGGATAGTGGCCGCTTGGCGATTGTCGAACCGGGCACAGATTGGCAAAGCCGTATCCCATGACCAACAGCGTGCCCGCAGGGCTGGACGAATTTCTGGAACAGGCCGGCTGGGGCGGGGCGGACGTGATGCCGTTGCCCGGCGATGCCAGTTTTCGTCGCTATTTCCGCATTCTGCGCGATGGCCGCAGCGCGATGCTGATGGACGCGCCGCCGCCGCACGAAGATCCGCGACCGTTCCTGCACGTCGGCGGGTGGCTGCTGGAACAGGGCCTGCGCGCGCCGCAGATCCACGCCGCTTACCCGGAACGCGGGCTGGTGCTGATCGAGGATTTCGGCGTCGACCGGATGCGCGACTGGCTGGATCTGCACCCGTCTGACGAAGACGCGATCTATGCCGAAGCCATCGATGCGCTGGTGACCTTGCATGCCTGCCCGCCGGGTCCGTTCGATCCTTATGACATGGCGGTTTACCAGCGTGAGGCCGGGCTGTTCACCGAATGGTACACCCCCGCCATGGGGCTGACCGTGGACGAAGCCGGTTATCGCGCGGCGTGGGACGAGGTGCTTTCCCCGATGCTGCCGCGCCAGCAGCCGGGCGTTACCGTTCTGCGCGATTACCACGCGGAAAACATCATGTTGCTGCAACATGGCGCGCAAGGGATCATCGATTTTCAGGACGCATTGGTCGGCCATCCGGCATACGATCTGGTGTCGTTGTTGCAGGATGCGCGGCGCGATGTTTCGCCGCAGCTGGAGCAGCGGATGCTGGACCGGTATTGCGCCAAGGTTGATGCAGGCACGGACTTCCTTGCCGATTACGCCCGCCTTGGTGCGCAGCGGAATGCCAAGATCGTCGGCATTTTCGCCCGCTTGCATAAACGCGATGGCAAGCCGCGCTACCTGTCGTTCATCCCGCGCGTGTGGGATGCTTTGGAACGGGATCTGAAGCACCCGGCGCTGGCGCCGGTCGCGCAGTGGTTCGATCGCAACATCCCAGCGGAAGTGCGGCTGGATCTGGGCGGGGCGCTGGCATGACGGCGCCGCTTGTTACCGATAGTGCGATGGTGCTGGCCGCCGGTCTCGGCAAGCGGATGCGGCCGCTTACGGCCAGCCAACCCAAGCCGATGGTGCGGGTGGCGGGCAAGCCACTGCTGGACCATGCGCTGGACCGGTTGGCTGAAGCCGGCGTCGGCAAAGCGGTGGTCAATGTCCACTACCTCGCCAGTGCGATCGAAGCCCACGTGCAGACACGCGCAGTGCCGCAAGTGGTGATTTCGGACGAGCGGGAACTGCTGCTGGAAACCGGCGGAGGCATGGTCCGCGCCGCGCCGCAATTGCCCGATCCGTTCTATTGCCTGAACAGCGACAACATCTGGCTGGATGGGCCGCGCAATGCCTTCCACGAATTGTCCGATGCGTGGGATGCGGACAAGATGGATGCGCTGTTGCTGCTGGTGCCGCACACAGGGGCGCGCAATTTCGTGGGCAAGGGCGATTTCCGCATGGATGGATATGGCCGGCTGACCCGCCGCCAATCCGGCCGGATCGCGCCGTTCATCTTTACCGGTATCCAGATCGTGTCCAAGCGCCTGC
>JBDLVD010000151.1:0-4341 GCA_039804965.1 Pseudomonadota bacterium | reverse complement strand
GGCTGAAGGCGATGGGCTTTTCCGATAAGCGTCTGGCCACTCTGGCCGTACGTTCGGTCGGCGTTGCAGGCGGGCTGGCAGAAACGCAGGCCAAGCGTTCCGGGCTGCTGCACGATGCGCTGCGGGCCATGGCCGGCGCCACCAGTGAAGACGAAGTGCGCGCCTTGCGTGAACGGCTCGGCGTGCTGCCGGTGTTCAAGCGGATCGACAGCTGTGCCGCCGAGTTCGAAGCCATCACGCCGTATATGTATTCGACCTACGAAGCGCCGACTTTTGGCGAGCCGGAGAACGAAGCGCAGCCGAGTGATCGGCGCAAGATCGTGATCCTTGGCGGTGGGCCGAACCGGATCGGGCAGGGCATCGAATTCGATTACTGCTGCGTCCACGCGTGCTTCGCGCTTTCGGAAGCGGGCTATGAAACGATCATGGTCAACTGCAACCCGGAAACGGTCAGCACCGATTATGACACCTCCGACCGCCTCTATTTCGAACCGCTGACGGCGGAAGACGTGCTGGAAATCCTGCGCGTCGAAATGTCCAAGGGCGAAGTGGTGGGCGTACTGGTGCAGTTCGGCGGGCAGACCCCGCTGAAGCTGGCAAGCGCGCTGGAAGCGGCTGGTATCCCGATCCTTGGCACCAGCCCGGATGCGATCGACCTTGCCGAAGACCGTGAACGTTTCGCCAAGCTGGTCGACAAGCTGAACCTGAAGCAGCCGGAAAACGGCATTGCCCGCAGCCGGGATGAAGCCGCTGCCGTTGCCGCGCGCATCGGCTATCCGGTGCTGCTGCGCCCCAGCTACGTGCTGGGTGGCCGGGCGATGGAAATCGTCGATTCCGAAGCGCAACTGGACGATTACATCGCCACGGCAGTGAACGTGTCGGGCGAAAGCCCGGTGCTGATCGACCAGTATCTGCGCGATGCGATCGAATGCGACGTGGATGCGCTGTGCGATGGCACGCAGGTGCGGGTGGCCGCGGTGATGCAGCATATCGAAGAAGCCGGCATCCATTCCGGCGACAGCGCCTGCACCCTGCCGCCGTACAGCCTGCCCGCCGACATCGTGGCGGAAATGGAACGGCAGGCCGAAGCGCTGGCAATGGCGCTGGGCGTAAAGGGCCTGATGAACGTGCAGTTCGCGGTCAAGGACGGCACGGTCTATCTGATCGAAGTGAATCCGCGCGCCAGCCGCACGGTGCCTTTCGTCGCCAAGGCGCTGGGCCAGCCGGTAGCCAAAATCGCGGCGCGGGTGATGGCAGGTGAAATGCTGGATACCTTCCCGGCCTTCCGCCGCGACATGCCTTACATGTCGGTAAAGGAAGCGGTGTTCCCGTTTGCACGCTTCCCCGGTTCCGATCCGGTCTTGTCACCGGAAATGAAGAGCACGGGCGAAGTCATGGGAATCGATCGCGATTTCCCCACAGCGTTCATCAAATCGCAGTTGGGTGAAGGCACTGTCCTGCCCGAAGGCGGGACGCTGTTCGTATCGGTGAAGGACGGCGATAAGGCGCAGATCCTGCCCGCCGTGAAGCAACTGGTCGCGCAAGGATTCAAGGTTGTCGCCACGGGCGGCACGCAGACCTATCTGTCCGAAGCCGGGGTGCCGGTAGAACGGGTGAACAAGGTGGCCGAAGGGCGTCCGCACATCGTGGACAGGATCATCGATGGCGATATCGCGCTGGTGTTCAACACCACTGAAGGCTGGCAGAGCCACAAGGACAGCCATTCGATCCGCGCCTCGTCGCTGAAGGCCAAGGTGCCATACTATACCACAGCCGCCGCATCGGTGGCTGTGGCGCAGGCGATCGTCACCGTTCGGGTGCCCGAACTTGAAGTACGGTCGCTGCAGGACTATTATAGCTGAACATTTGCTCCTCCCCGACATTGCGGAAGTAGGCCGTCTGCCCGACCGGGCGGAATGGAAACTTCGGTTGCGAAGGGCAGCGGAAAGACAGGTTGTTGATGGAAAGAGTGCCGATGCTGGCGGAAGGCTTTGAAAAGCTTACCGCCGATCTCAAGGCCCTTCGGGAAGAACGTCCGCGTATCGTCGATGCGATCGAGGAAGCGCGCGCTCATGGCGACCTGTCGGAAAACGCTGAGTACCATGCCGCCAAGGAACGCCAGGGGCAGGTGGAAGCGCAGATCGGCGACATCGAAGACCGCGTCAGCCGCGCCCAGATCATCGATCCGTCGACGCTGAGCGGTGACCGAGTGGTTTTCGGTGCGACCATCACGGTGTCGGACGAAGACGAAAAGCCGCACCGGTACCAGATCGTCGGCCAGACCGAAGCCGATGCCAAGGTTGGCCGCATTTCGTACGACAGCCCGATGGGCCGCGCGCTGATCGGCCGCGAAGTGGGTGACGAAGTGGAAGTGACCGTTCCCAGCGGGGATCGCTTCTACGTCGTTGAAAAGATCGAATTCATCTGATCGGGCAGGGCAGGCACAGCACGCTTGCCGCTATCCCCTGCATTGCGTAGCCTGCTGCACGGGTTGCAGGAGGCGTTAGCGTGTTGGCATTCGTTCCCATCGTATCGCCACTGGTGATTGCGGAACGGCGCATCGTGCGTGCGCTCCGCTCTGCCGGGGCGACCAGCGCCAGTGCCGCGACCAACCTTGAACTGCATCGCCGGATACACCGCCGGTCACTCGATCGGTTGCGCGAACGCGGGGCGGTGAAGACTGGCCCCAGCGGACGGGTATGGCTGGATGAAAGCGCCTATTCAGCCGCCCGTAACCACCGCCGCCGCGTGGCGGGTGCTGCGCTGGGAACGGCCGCTGCCGCGGCAGGGCTGCTGGCAGTGCTGTTCAACCGGTAGACCGCGGTTCTGGCGTCAATGCGGAAGGTCGGGTTCCATCAGCTTGTGCAGGTGGACGATCACGTATTTCATTTCCGCATCGTCAACCGTGCGCTGGGCACTGCTGCGCCATGCTTCTTCAGCCGAAGCATAGTCGGGAAACACGCCGACGACGTCGAGCTGCGACAGATCCTGAAACTCGGTGCCTTGCGGGTCGGTTACCCGGCCGCCCATCACCAGATGCAGGAGCTGTTTCGCCATCGTCATATGTCCTTCGGAATTTCGAACCCGAAAGTATCATACGAAATCGCCAGCGTGCTGCAACTGCGAAGCATCACCGAACGCGTCGTAATGCCCGGGTAATTGCATGGCCGGCGATGTCGGACACATGGCGAGCGCTGTCGCCGGCTTTGGATGCCTGCCGCGATGCCCCACGGCGCAGGCCACGAGCAGTATCCCCCACGCTTTCGCTCAAATCTTCAAGCCGGTCAGCCCCTGCACGGCGAGCATCGCCTGCGGCCTGTTCAGCCGCTTGCATCGCCTGGTGGGTATATGCGAGGGCGAGTTCGGCACCCAGCGCGACGAGTGCGGCGGCGCGGGACGAAGCCTTGCCTGCCACCCGGCGCGTCGGCGATTTGCGGAACAGGGTGCTGATCAGCACACCCACCGCCAGCCCGCCGGCAACGGTCGCAACCGGATGTTCGGTGGCGAACCGGGTAAGGCTGTCTTTCGCCTCGATCGCCTTCTCGCCAATCCTGTCGGTCAGAGCGGTCGGCGATTTCGCGGCATTGCGCAGCTGGCCGGCTTCGACCTTGGTCTTGATCTGGGTGCGTTTTGCGTCGTTCATGGCCTGCTCTCCGCTGGAAGGATCAATCGTCTTCGCAACGATCGGCGATATCGGCTTGTTCCGCCTCGTCTGCATTGATGCCGAACAACGGCGCGACCATGTCCAGCACCCGGTCGCGCAGCAGCCACAACACGCCGGCGACAAGGGCCGCGCCTGCGGCAGCGACGACGGGGCGTTTATGCTCCAACACGAAATCGGTCGCATCGTCGGCGATATCGACCGTGCTTTCTACCAGTCGGTCCATCACCCGCCCGCCAAGGCTGCGCTGCTGAATATCGGCCCGCACCCAGCGCAGATCGTCTTCCAGCAGGCGCCGGGCAGAACCACGCAAGGCGCGATCTTCCTGCATGCGCCGGAGAAGTTCGGTCATGGCCGATCGGTATCCCTGTCATCAAAGGCGTCCATCAGCGACACCCAGCGTTTCTGCGCAGCCAGCAACAGCAGGATCGCGCCGAGGCCCAAGGCAAGCACCACAACGGCACTGGCGAACAACGGGCCGATCAGCTGCGCCAGCGTAATCAGCATGCCCACGGTCAGCCCGATCAGCGTCAGCAATGCCAGCAGCGCCCCTGCCATGAAGTAAACCAGTGCCGATTTGCCCCGATCCACCACGAACAGCGCGCGCGATTTCTGGTACGACAGTTCCGCTTCCACATAGGTGCGGCCGTCTTCCAGCACCGCCGCTGCATCTTCCAGCA
>JBDLVD010000150.1:0-4406 GCA_039804965.1 Pseudomonadota bacterium | reverse complement strand
CCTTTTACGCCAAGGGGACTGTCGACGACGACTTCCGGGTAACCGCATCGCTGGATACCGGCGAAGTCCTGTTGAAGGACATGCTGAGCAATCTGGATCGCAAGGATCCGGTGCAACTTCTGCGCCGTTCGGACGAGCGTTATCAGTACCCCACTTTCGGCGACGCCAGCACGATCACGGAAGATGCGCCGTCGCAGGGGAGATTCTACCTGCGGGTGCAGAAGGACGACAGCAATCTGGTTGTCGGCAATTTCATCACTGCGGCCAAGGGAACCGAGCTGGTCCAGCTGGATCGCGGCTTGTTTGGCGCCATGGTCGATTACAAGACGCGGCGCATGACGCGGTATGGTGAGCGCAAGCGACAAGTCCTTGCCTTCGCCAGCGATCCCGGAACAATCACTGCGGCGGACGAGCTGCGGGGGACGGGTGGTTCGCTGTATTACCTGAGGCATCAGGATATCTCGATCGGATCCGAACGGCTGAGGCTGGAGGTGCGATCGCAACAGACAGGTGCAGTCCTTGCCAGCAACCCATTGCGGATTAACGAGGATTATGAGGTCGATTATTTTCAGGGCCGGGTGACACTGCTTCACCCGCTGTCGACCTATCTGCCAAACGACGAACTGGTCCGGGCAGGCTCCGCCACGGGCAATGTCCCGGTGCTGGTTGCCCGTTACGAATATACCCCGCCGCAAGGAACAATCGCCGGACACAGCATTGGCGGCAGAGCATCGCAGTGGATCGGGGACTGGTTGAGGCTGGGCATCACCGCGCAAAGCGAAACGTCGGCTCCCGCCGATCAACTGGCGCTGGGCGGCGACATCATGCTCAAGGCTGGCGTGAACACTTGGCTGCAAGGGGAGTTGGGCCGAACCGACGGCCCCGGTTTTGCCCAGTCCTCGTCGCTCGACGGAGGTCTCAATTTCGTTGAATCCGGCGGTCTCGTCACTGCTGGGCGGACTGCACGTGCGTGGCGGGTGGCTGGCGCGCTGGACGAGGGCGATCTGGTCTCTAGCCTGCGCGGCAAGGCTTCGGGCTATTACGAGGACTACGAAGCAGGCTACGCGGCGCTGGGCCGGGTGAGCGCCACGCCGATGCGCCGCTGGGGCACCCTGCTGGATCAGCCGATTGGGGCCGCCGCGCACGTCGTTCTTGCCTACGAAGGGCGTCAGGATCGGGCAGCGGGCGGCGTCGATCTTGCACGTGCGGAATGGACGCAGACGCTGAATCCGGTGCTGTCGGTGCGAAGCGGCTTGCGCTTCGAAGATGTGCGGCTTGGCCAGAGCAGCGTGTTGATGCGCGGCCAACGGCTCGATGGCGCCATTCAGGCCACTTATGCGCGGCCCGGTGCATCATGGTCTACATATGTGTTCGGTCAGGGCACTTTGGCGCGCGATCAGGGCAGACATGCCAACGACCGGGGCGGACTGGGTATCAAATGGAACCTGATCAAGGGACTTTCCGCTGAAGGGGAAGCCTCGGTTGGTACGGGGGGATGGGCGGCCAACGCCGGGATCACCCGGCGCGCCAGTAACGGTTCGGATGTCCGTATCGGCTACCGGCTCTACGCCGACCCTGCCGATCGGGGATACAATCCGCAGGAATGGATGACGCAGCCGAGCCGCGGGGTGCTGGTTGTCGGCAGCCAGCAGAAAGTGGCGGACAATCTGACCTTCACCGCCGAGGAAAAGTACGGCCACGGGGGCACGGCGCCCAACCTTGCTCACGCCTACGGCCTGCGGTTCAATCCTGCCAAGGCCTGGTCTTTCGGCGCCGGGATCGAAAAGAACACCGTGTTCGACGGTCACGGCGGGAACGAAGCCGTTATCGATCGTCTGGCAGCCACAGTTTCGGCGGGCTATCTGGGGGCGTCTTCATCGGCTACGTCGGCTGTCGAATTCCGCAAGGATCGGCAGGGCAGCGGTCAGCAATCGAGCTGGCTGTTCCGCAACAAGGTCGATGCCACAATCGGCGATGGCTGGCGCCTCATGGCGCGCCTCGATTACGCCTTCACCAATGTTGCGGGGGCATCGCTGAACGCGGCAGACTATACTCGGTTCGTCAGCGGCTTCGCCTATCGTCCGGTGTCGCACGATCGGCTGAACCTGCTGGCACGCTATACCTACATGCGCGATCTTGGGCCAAGTGGGCAGATCATGACCGGCAGCGGCACCGAACAGCCCAAGCAGGTCAGCCAGATCATCAGCCTCGATGCGAGCTATGATGCGGCCACATGGCTCACCATCGGCAGCAAATATGCCCGTCGCGAAGGCAGGGTATCCATCGCCCGCGCCAGTGATGCCTTCGTCGACAGCACGGCAAACCTTTACGTCATGCGCACGGATTTCCACCCGTCGCCCGACTGGGATCTGTTGGCAGAAGGCCGATTGCTGAACCTGTCACAGACAGGGGACAGCCGCACCGGCGTGCTGCTCGCAGTCTATCGCAAGATTGGCGGCGGCATGAAACTTGGCGGCGGATACAATTTTGCCGACTATTCCGCAGATCTGACCGACCAGGGCTATTCCACCCGCGGGGTATTCGTGAACCTGATGGCCGCATTCTGAGCGAATTGCCTGCAATTAAGATCGGCGGCCGTGCTGATTGGGTGCGGGCACCGGCCAGCGGTGTCGAAGGGACTTGGAAGGAAAGTGGCGGAGAGGGTGGGATTCGAACCCACGTTACGGTTACCCGTAAACCGCATTTCGAGTGCGGCGCGTTCGACCACTCTGCCACCTCTCCGCAAGAAGGGCGGGAACTTGCGTTCCCCCGGTCGTAAGGAAGGGCGCGGTTAGCGGATGGCGGGCGGCTTGCCAAGCCCGGAAACGCCCGATTGCGTCATTCCCGTGGATTGCCGCCTGCGGGAACCTTGCTGGCAAGGGCGCGTCTCCTATATCAGGCAGCATATGGACCGTTCGTTGTTCTATTCGCCACAGGCAGGCCGCCGGATCGAGGCTCCGCTGCATTCGCGTGCGCGCTTCGCCATTGGCGACGTGGTCAAGCACCTGCAGTTCGATTTTCGCGGCGTGGTTTTCGATGTCGACCCCGTCTTCGCGAACAGCGAGGAATGGTATGATTCGATCCCGGCGGAACTGCGGCCCCGCCGCGACCAGCCGTTTTACCACCTGCTCGCCGAAAACGAGGAATCGTCCTACATTGCCTATGTCAGCCAGCAGAACCTGCTGGGGGACAGTGCGGGCGGCCCGGTGGAACATCCCAGCGTGGCCGAACTGTTCGAAGATTTTGCTGCGGGGCGTTATCGCCTGCGCCGCACGTTGACCCACTGATGGGGTGAGCGGCAGCGATCAGCTGCGCAGTTTCCAGCCGCTTTTCAGCAAACGATAGCCCAGCGTGCCCAGCGCGAGGTTGAGCAGGCCCACGCCCACTGCCGCGCCGATCACCGCGTGGTTGCTGTTGCCGATATCGCTTTGCCCCAGAAAGCCGAAGCGGAAGCCGCTGATCATGTAGAAGAACGGGTTGGCGCGGCTGATCGTCTGGAACAGCGGCGACAGGTTGCTGATGACATAGAAAGTGCCTGACAGCAGCGACAGCGGTGCGATGACGAAGTTGGTCACCGCCGCGTTGTGATCGAACTTTTCGCCCCACAGGCTGGTCAGCAGGCCCAGCAATGACAGCAGCGTGCTGCCCATCAGGCCGAACCAGACGATCGCCCACGGGTGCGCGGCCTGCATGTGCACGCCCGGCCACAGCGCCATGGCCAGCGCCACCGCGCCGCCCACCATTACCGCGCGGGTGATTGCCGCGCCGACGATCCCGATCATCAGTTCCGCCGCGCTGAGCGGGGGCATCAGCAGATCGATGATGGTGCCCTGGATCTTGCCCGCCAGCAGGCTGAAGCTGGAATTGGCAAAGGCGTTCTGCATCATGCCCATCATGATCAGTCCGGGTGCGACGAAAGTGGCGAACGGCACGCCCAGCACCATCCGGTCACCCCGGCCCATGGCGACGGTGAAAATGACGAGGAACAACAGGGTGGTAACCGCCGGTGCCCAGACAGTCTGCGTCTGGACCTTGAGAAATCGGCGGACCTCCTTCATATAGAGTGCCCACAGCCCGATCCGGTTGAAACCGGTGATCTGCGGCTGTCCCTTGGGCGGGAAAATACGCCGGGCATTCGCAACCGGATCGGTCATGACAGAAGTTGCGCCTTGATCGCGCGGCGTGTTTAAGGCTTGATCGACCATGGCGTGCGACTATCGGTCCCTGACGGTGCTGGCAAGCGGACCCGCGATGCCCGCAACATTAAAGTGATGGAATTTCGATGAGCTGGAATGAAGAACGCATCGGCACGCTGACCCGGATGTGGGAAGGTGGATCGACCGCGAGCCAGATTGCAGAAGAACTGGGCGGCGTTTCGCGCAACGCGGTGATCGGCAAGGCGCATC
>JBDLVD010000149.1:0-4413 GCA_039804965.1 Pseudomonadota bacterium | reverse complement strand
CGTCTTTCTCGATCGCGCGGGCGACCAGCGCATGGCCTTTGCCGACGATGCGTTCGGCCAGAATGTCGCCGCTGGTGTCGTCATCCGGCCCGCGCGTGTCGGACACGGTCAGCAGGGCGATGTTGATGGGCTTGAACGTGCGGCTTTCATCGATTGCCAAGGGTCAGTCCTCCACGCCCGGAAATTTGGGCCACTGGTTTTGCGCCAATGCCGCGCGGCTGGGCGAAGGGGCTTGCGCCTGCCGTTCGTACATCCAGTAATTGCGCATCACGATGGCGACATAGCTGCGGGTTTCCCAATAAGGGATCGATTCCATGTACAGCAGCGGATCGTTCTGGTCGTTCACTTGCGCCGACCAGCGGCGGATCGGCACCAGACCGGCGTTGTAGGCGGCCATGATCTTGGGCAGCCGCCCTTGCGTGCCGGGATCGTCGCGCAGCATTTCCAGATTGCGCTGGCCGAAGGCAAGGTTGGTGGCGGGATCGAAGATGTTCACCTGTCCGTTGCCAAGACCCAGCGCCGGGGCGTGCTGGCGCACGGTAATCGGCGTGATCTGCATCAGCCCTTGTGCCTGCGCCGGGCTGACCGCGCGGGTCTGGAAGTTCGATTCCTGCAAGGTGTGGGCAAAGGCCAGCGCAGGGTCCACCCGCCAGCCGTTCAACGGAGCCCACTTGGGGGCCGGGAACATCGATGCCGGATCGGACCGCCCGCCTACAGGCGTGTTGTATGCCATGTACAACTGGGTCGATGGCATCCCCAGATCCCGCGCGAGGCGCGACAGCACTTCGTATTTGTCGGGATCGCCGATGCGCGCCTGATGCAGCAGCACGGTGCTGGCCAGCGTCGTGCGCTGGATTTCGGCCAAGGCCACGGCCACGCGGACATTGGTGATGCCGTCCACCTTGTGCCAATCGGAATCGGACAGGTCGGCCGTGGAATGGCGGGCGGGCAGCTTGCGGCCCAGTTGCTGTGCGGCCAGCATGCCATACAGCGTATCATCGTTGCTGGCCGCCCCGCGCAGCAGTTCTGCCGTGCGTTCCGGTTCGCGGCAGCGCAAGGCGGCGCGGCTGGCCCAGTAAAACGCGGCGCTGCGCAATTCCGGGTTCTGTGCGCCATAGGCCGCGCGTTCGAACGCAGGGCCGGCGGTGGCGCAATCGCCTTGGCGGAAGGATGCGAGCCCGGTGGTGAATTCGGCTTCGGCGACCCACGCCCCTTCGCCCGAAGCCGGGACGGTTTGTGCCATGGCCAGCGCCTGGGCATCGAAATTGCCGATGTAGTATGACCACGCGATCCGCTGGCGCCATTCGGCCCGCGCGGCGGGGCTGAGCAGGGCATCGATCCCGTCCAGCAGCAGCCTCGCGCCTTCGGGATCGTCCTCGTCGATCTTTTCCAGCAGCGCCTGCCGCACGCCTGCTGGCATCGTGCCGTCTTCTACCGTGCGCGGGCGGGTGCGACGCGGTGCGGTGGGATTGGTGACCATCGCCAGTTGCGCCGGCAGCGAAGGCAACGCGGTCAGTCCGCGGGTCTGCCCCAGCCGCAGCAGTTGCCCGGCTTGCGGCAGGTCGGTTCCGCCCGCCAGCCATGCTTCGATCTGCGGCCCTTCGACACGCGGAGAACCCTTGGCGAGATAGAGTTCGGCCTGCGCCATCCGGTGAAGCAGGCCATTTTCACGCTGGGCCAGCAACGTCTGCGCGGTGGACCATTGCTGCTGATCGATCGCATCGAACACCTGCCGGTAATAGGCCGTGTCTTCATCATTCAGCTGGCGCGGCGCGCGGGTAACCGACAGGCGATCCTGAAAGTATTCCTGCGAAGATCGCGCCGATGCCGGGGCGCAAAGCCCGGCCGCGATCAGTGCCGCCGTGGCGGCCAGCAGAATTTTCATGCGGTCCCGTCCGTCCAGTCGAGCCAGTGCCGCCACAAGGCCGTGCGCAACCGTGCATGATCGAGCAGGCGCGCCGGGGCATATGTGGCCAGCATCGGCAATTCCTGCCCTTCAAGGCGCAAATTGCCGGGACCGGGAGTGGATTGCGCCGGATCGTGGCCGATCAGCGGCAGGATGTCGCGGCCCATCACCAGCAGCCGCTTCGGCGCGGCCAGTTGGATGTGATGACGCAGGATTTGCCCAAGTCCGCCCGCCGCCAGCGCCGCCCAGTCCGGCGCAACCATGTGCCGGGGCAGCGCCGACGCGACATGGAGCGCGGCCGGGTTGATCCCCGCCGCCAGCGCGAAATTGGCGAGCAGTCGGCCCTCGCGCCCGGAAAGCAGGGTTTCGCCGTCGTCCGCTTCCGGCATCGGCACCAGCACCATCAGCGGTGCGCCAGCTTCGCCGCGCGGCGGGATACGGGCGTTGAGCCCACCGACATCCAGCGTGGGTTCTGTCAGCCACCATTCGCGGAACGTGGGCAGGTCTGTCGGCCAGCCTGCCTCATCGCCGCCCAGCCGCACCGCCGGCTGATCAGGCTTCACAGGGCGGGGCGCGGCGATGATCGGCGTGGCGGGCGTCGGCGCTGCGGCTGTGCCGACCGTGTCATGCAACCAGCCCTGCGGTTCGTCCACGAACAGGCAATCCACGCCCGCATCGCGCCACCATTGCTGCGCGGCGGCAACCTGTTCAGCCAGCGTGGCCGGGGGGGAGGAGGGGATGCTCTCCATGGGGCCAGTCTCTTGACCCGTGGCCGCGCAACGATCAAGCCCGGCGGATGATCAATCTTCGGAAAAGGGCCGGCCAGCGCGCCGGGATAGAGGCATTGGTGTGAGTGAACGCGAATCGATGCCCTGCGATGTGGTTATCGTGGGCGGCGGGGTGGCCGGCATGGCCACGGCCATCCGGTTGAAGCAACTGAACGATGCGCTGGACGTGGTCGTGCTGGAAAAAGGCAGCGAGATCGGGGCGCATATCCTGTCAGGCGCGGTGGTCGATCCGCGCGCGCTGGACGAATTGCTGCCCGATTGGCGCGATGAAGCGGAACTGGCCAAGGTGCCGGTGACCGACAACTGGCACTGGGTGCTGAGCAAATCGGGCAAGACCAGCCTGCCGCATGCGCTGATGCCTCCGTTGATGAGCAACAGCGGCTGTTACACCGGATCACTCGGCAATCTGACCCGCTGGCTGGCGGAAAAAGCCGAGGCGCTGGGCGTGCAGGTGTTCCCCGGTTTCCCGGCGGCGGAACTGCTGTTCGATGATCGCGGCGCGGTGATGGGTGTCGCCACGCAGGACATGGGCGTGGCCGCCGATGGATCGCACAAGGCGGACTATCAGCCGGGCATGGAACTGCACGCGAAATACACCGTGCTGGCCGAAGGTGCGCGCGGCCATCTGACCAAGCGCATCAAGCGGCAGTTCAATCTGGAAGCCGATTCCCAGCCGCAGGTTTATGGCTTGGGTATCAAGGAATTGTGGGACATTCCTGCCGATAAGCATGAGCCCGGCCGGGTGATCCACACGCAAGGGTGGCCCTTGTCCGAAAGCGACAGTTGGGGCGGCGGTTTCCTGTACCATCAGGCCAATGGCCAGGTGGCCTTGGGCTTCGTTACCGCGCTCGATTATGCGAACCCTTACGTCAGCCCGTTCGAGGAATTCCAGCGCTGGAAACAGCACCCGGCGATCCGCGCCATCCTCGAAGGCGGCCGCCGCGTGTCTTACGGCGCGCGGGCGATCAATGAAGGCGGCTGGCAATCGGTGCCGAAACTGGCCTTCCCCGGCGGGATGCTGGCCGGGTGTGCCGCCGGTTTCGTCAACGTTCCCCGGATCAAGGGCAGCCACACCGCGATGAAGAGCGGTATGCTGGCCGCCGAAACAATTGCCACGGCGATTGCGGATGGAGCCGAGAAAACCGAGCTTTCCCAATATGATGCTGCGGTTCGTTCAAGCTGGATCGCGGACGAACTGAAGCTGGTCAAGAATGCCCAGCCAGCGGTGGCGAAGTTCGGCGGGGCCATCGGCACCGTGCTGGCCGGTGCGGATATGTGGATGCGGACGCTGAAGATCGGCCTGCCGATCACGATGAAGCACCACACCGATGCGGCCAATACCGGCCGGGCCGACCTGTTCCGCCCCATTGCCTATCCCAAGCCTGATGGCGTCATCAGTTTTGACAGGCTTTCCAGCGTGTTCCTGTCCAACACCAACCACGAAGAAGACCAGCCGTGCCACTTGCGGCTGACCGATCCCGCGGTGCCGGTGGCGGTCAACCTGCCGATCTATGCCGGGCCGGAAGCCCGCTATTGCCCGGCGGGTGTCTATGAATTCGTCGGTGTGGACGAAGGCGCGCCGCGCTTGCAGATCAACGCGCAGAACTGCGTCCACTGCAAGACCTGCGACATCAAGGATCCGACCCAGAACATCGAATGGGTCACGCCGGAAGGCGGCGGCGGCCCGAACTATCCGAACATGTGAAGTAGGCGTCGTGA
>JBDLVD010000148.1:0-4420 GCA_039804965.1 Pseudomonadota bacterium | reverse complement strand
GCGCGATCCCTTGCGTCCGATAGTGGAATGCATGGCTTCATGCGCGGTGATGTAACCGGCGGTGGCGATCAGGTAAGACACGATGAACGCAGCCCACAACGGCACCACGTGCATCATCGTCAGCGGAAACAGCGCCACCCACACCGCGAAGCCGACCAGCGTGGCGGCGACATAGCGCCAGCGCAGCGTCTGCCCGATGGCGTGATATTTGCGCGCAATGGCCAGTTCCTGCTGCAACAGGCTGACGCGCAAATGCTTGTCCAGCCCACTGCCCTTGCCCAGCGGAATCGCCGGTGCATCGAAGGGCAGCAGCGCCTGTACGCCATCCCGTTCGATCAGCAGATCGTCACTCACAACCAGCGGCCCCGCAGCGTGGCGTACAGCCCCCACGGCGCACCGATCAGCAGGCCGAAGCCGATCTGGCTGAAGCCCACCGGCGCTTCGATATGGAAGGCGGCCATGGTCTGCGCGATCAAGGGCGCGATGAACCCGATCCCGAACAGGAACGGCATGACGGCAAACAGCTTCTTCAGCGCGATTTCCATGGCGGTTCCTACAACGGGGTCACATCTACCCCGCGCTGCGCCAGAATGGGCTTGAGCGCGAAATAGGCGTCCTTGGTCCGGTGGTTGGGGATGTTCGGGTAAAGGTGGTGGATCAGGTGGGTCTGCATCCCCATCGACAGCACGTGGCCCAGCCGGCTGCGGAAGATGTAGCTGTTTTCGTATCGCCCCACGCGCCCTTGGCGCGGATGATGCGGCGCCCAGCTGAGGTAGAACCGGATATAGCTGAGCCCGATGTGGCGCGGCAGCCACCACAGCAGCGCTGCCTCTATGGCAAAGCCGCTCCACGCCATGCCAAACAGCACCGCCATGAAGAACAGCTGCAACACCATCGTGTCGCGCAGCGCCCGCGCCGCTTCGGGCGTGCCCATGCCGGCCAGAATGCGCTTGTAGTGGTGGATCGAACCGTCGACGCCCGGCTGGCGGTTGTACCATGTCTTGTACCACGCCATCAGCGCGTTGGGCGCTTCATCGGTATAGTCAGGATCGCGCAGCGGATCGTTGCAGTGATAATGGTGTTCCAGATGCATCAACCGCGCCATGGAAAACGGGAACACGATGGGGATGGTGGAAACCTTGCCCACCCATTCGTTGATCCAGTACGATTTGCTGCCGGGCCGGGCGATGTTGGAATGCATCGCTTCGTGGCTGGTGACATAGCCGCCGGTGGCGAACACGCAGCTGACCACGAAAGCCAGCGGCAGGTTGAGCCACCCCATGATCGCCAGCGGGAAGAAGGCCAGCCACACGGCAAAGCAGCCCCAGGCCGCCAGCACATAAGGCCACATCGGCCCGCCCATATATTGCCGGGCGATGTCGATTTCCGTCTTGCGCAAATCACGCCGCACGTACCGGTCCAGCCCGTCGCGCGCCATCATCGGCATGGCGGTTGCGGTGCTTGAAACCGCACCATCGGCGGCTGCCACAGCGGCCCCTGCATCGGCCGCCCTAGGGGCGCGCGGGACAATCAGCGTCGCATCTCCAATGGGTCCGTCCGCCACTGCCCGCCCCGCAAGACTGTTAAAATTTCATAACATCCTTAACTTCTCATAAACTGCTCTCTGCCGCAAGAATGCAGGCTTTTTCGTCTAAAATCGGGGCAACCGGCCAACTATCCCCCGCCAAGTATTCATCGCGGGTTTTGGGGCTTGACGCGTTTTCACGCTGCATTAGCCTCCCTTGTTCCGCGTGGACACTGGCAGAAGCCGGGCCACGCCCCACTCGGGAGAAGGGGGAAGCAAAGGTCATGGACCTGATACTCATCGCAATAGCACTGGGGCTCGTTGCCGTAGTTTACGGCTTCGTCACCAGCCAGCAGGTGCTCGGCGCATCTGCGGGCAACGCCAAAATGCAGGAAATCGCTGCCGCCATCCAGGAAGGCGCGCAAGCCTACCTGGCGCGGCAATATCGCACCATCGCCATCGTGGGCCTGTTCGCCGCCGTGGTGGTGGCCGTGGCCATCGGGTGGATCCCGGCGGTCGGCTTCATCATCGGTTCCGTGCTGTCGGGCGCGGCCGGGTTCATCGGCATGAACATTTCGGTGCGGTCGAACGTCCGCACCGCCGCCGCCGCGCAAAAGGGCCTGCAACAGGGCCTGACACTGGCGTTCCGCGCCGGTGCGATCACCGGGATGCTGGTGGCGGGGCTGGCCCTGCTCGCGATCGCGGGCTTCTTCTGGTATCTCGTCGGCCCGGGCGGCTTTGCGGCGGACAGCCGCGTGGTTGTCACCGCGCTGACCGCGCTGGCACTGGGTGCATCGCTGGTGTCGATCTTCGCGCGCCTTGGCGGCGGCATCTTCACCAAGGCGGCAGACGTCGGCGCCGATCTGGTGGGAAAGGTGGAAGCGGGCATCCCGGAAGATGACCCCCGCAACCCTGCCGTGATCGCGGACAACGTGGGCGACAACGTGGGCGATTGCGCCGGCATGGCCGCCGACCTGTTCGAAACCTATGTCGTCACCGTGGGCGCCACCATGGTGCTGACGGCGCTGCTGCTGAAAGGTGCAGGTGCACTGCTGCTGCCGCTGATGGCGTTGCCGCTGCTGATCGGCGGGGTCTGCATCCTGACCTCGATCATCGGCACCTACTTCGTCCGCCTCGGCGGCGGAACCAACATCATGGGCGCGATGTACAAGGGCTTCCTTGTCACCGCCGTGCTGTCGATCCCGGCCATCTGGTGGGCCATTTCCTATGCCCTTGGCAGCATGGAAAGCCCGATCGGTGCGGCAGGCTACAGTGGCCGCATCCTGTTCTACTGCTCGCTGGTCGGCCTCGTCATCACCGGCCTGATCATCTGGATCACCGAATATTACACCGGCACCAATTACCGCCCGGTGCGGTCGATCGCCAAGGCCAGCGAAACCGGCCACGGCACCAACGTGATCCAGGGTCTGGCCGTCAGCCTTGAATCCACCGCCCTGCCCACGCTGGTGATCTGCGCGGGCATCATCATCGCCTATCAGCTCGCCGGGTTGATCGGCATTGCCTATGCGGCAACGTCGATGCTGGCACTGGCGGGCATGGTCGTGGCGCTGGACGCCTATGGCCCGGTTACCGACAATGCCGGTGGCATTGCCGAAATGGCCGGACTGGACGACAGCGTGCGCGAAAAGACCGATGCGCTGGACGCGGTGGGCAACACCACCAAGGCCGTGACCAAAGGTTATGCGATCGGTTCGGCAGGCCTTGCGGCACTGGTGCTGTTCGCCACCTACACCAATGATCTCAAGGAATTCTTTCCGAACCTTGCGGTCAGCTTCAGCCTCGAAAACCCATATGTCATCGTCGGGCTGCTGCTCGGCGCATTGCTGCCGTACCTGTTCGGCGCAATGGGCATGACGGCAGTGGGCCGCGCGGCGGGTGACGTGGTGAAGGACGTGCGCGACCAATTCCGCGAAAACCCCGGCATCATGACTTACGAAGTGAAGCCGGACTATGCCCGCACGGTCGATCTGGTGACCAAGGCGGCGATCAAGGAAATGATCCTGCCGTCGCTGTTGCCGGTACTGGCGCCGATCGTGGTTTATTTCGCGATCACCGCGGTGGCAGGGCAGGCCAATGGCTTTGCCGCGCTGGGCGCATTGCTGCTGGGCGTGATCGTGGGCGGTCTGTTCGTGGCCATTTCGATGACTTCGGGCGGCGGCGCATGGGACAACGCCAAGAAGTACATCGAAGACGGCAATCACGGCGGCAAGGGCAGCGAAGCCCACAAGGCCGCGGTGACGGGCGACACCGTGGGTGATCCGTACAAGGACACCGCCGGCCCCGCCGTGAACCCGATGATCAAGATCACCAACATCGTCGCCCTGCTGTTGCTGGCGGCGCTGGCGGCACACGCCATCGGCTAAGGCACCTGCCTTTGCAGTAGAAAACACCCCATCCGGCCATGCGCCGGGTGGGGTTTTTCTTTACCCTGCGGATTAAGCCTTCCTTCGCTCTGCCTTGGTATGTGGCAATACGCGGCATCTTCGCCGCAGCCCGCACAGGTTAACCACCGCCTTGGCCAGTCGCGCATCCATGATCCGCATCGATGCGCCCGCGTTGCCGGCCCCTGCCCTGCGCATGATCGCACGCGATTGGCGCACCATGCAGGCCCCTGCGGAAGTGGCGCGCTGGGATGCGCTGTCGCACGACGTAGCAGAGCCAAATCCGTTCCTTGAAAGCTGGTATCTGCTGCCGGCCTTGCGATCTTTCGACCCCGATGGCGCTGTGCAGGTGCTGTGTCTGGAAGCGGATGGTCAGTTGGCCGGACTGCTGCCGATCCACCGCAGCAACCGCTATTATGGCCACCCCCTGCCCCACTGGCGCAGCTGGCTGCACGACAATGCGTTTCTGGGCACACCATTGGTAACGCCCGGA
>JBDLVD010000147.1:0-4517 GCA_039804965.1 Pseudomonadota bacterium | reverse complement strand
AGCTTGCGATTCATCGCCTCAGCCAGATCAGCACGCGTAAGAGTATTCATGGAGCGCACACTAGCCCCCTTTGCCTGAAAAACGGCGACCCTCCCGAATCAGATTTGATACCAAAT
The DNA here is from genome assembly GCA_039804965.1 of Pseudomonadota bacterium. Taxonomy (GTDB): domain Bacteria; phylum Pseudomonadota; class Alphaproteobacteria; order Sphingomonadales; family Sphingomonadaceae; genus Croceibacterium_C. Next base: position 4,401 of record JBDLVD010000147.1, on the reverse strand, counting down.
TTCCTGCGAAAGACAATGAAATCCGTGTCGGCTTTGGCAGAATCATCATGAATCGAAAGTAACCATGGCGGCGGGCTGCCTGCCATTTCAAATCCGGAGCAGGCTGGCGCCCCAGGTGAAGCCGCCGCCCATGGCTTCCAGCATTACCAGCTGGCCGGGCTGGATACGGCCATCGCGCACCGCGGCGTCAAACGCCAGCGGCACCGAAGCGGCGGAGGTGTTGGCGTGGCGATCCACGGTAACCACCACCCGTTCGATCGGCAGGCCGAGTTTGCGGGCAGTTGCATCCAGAATGCGGAAATTCGCCTGATGCGGCACGACCCAATCGATCTGGTCCGCAGAATATCCACTGATTTCAAGAACTTCGCGCAACACTTCGGCCAAGTTGACCACCGCGTGGCGGAACACTTCCTTGCCCTTCATGCGCAATTTGCCGACTGTGCCGGTGGTGGACGGGCCGCCATCGACATAGAGCAGTTCACGGTGCGCGCCATCGGCATGCAGCCGGGTGGCAAGAATGCCGGGGCCATCTTCGGCCACTTCTTCCGCCCGCAACACGAAAGCGCCCGCGCCATCGCCGAACAGCACGCAGGTGGTGCGATCTTCCCAGTCGAGCAGGCGGCTGAACGTTTCCGCACCGATTACCAGCGCACATTTGGCCATGCCGGTGCGAATCATCGAATCGGCCGTGGCCAGCGCGTAAAGGAAGCCCGAACACACCGCCGCAACGTCAAACGCCGCGCCCCCCTTCCGGCAACCAAGGTTCGCCTGAACCATGGTGGCCGTGGCGGGAAAGGTGTGGTCCGGCGTGGCCGTGGCCAGCACGATCAGATCGACTTCTTCCGCCGCGATCCCGGCATTTTCCAGCGCCTTGCGCGCGGCTTCGGTGGCCAGCGAACTGGTGGTTTCACCTTCGCCCGCAAGATGGCGGGTGCCGATGCCGGTGCGTTCGCGGATCCATTCGTCGCTGGTATCGAGGGTCTGCGCCAGTTCCAGATTGGAAACGGCACGAACCGGCAGCGCGGAACCGACGCCCTTGAGGACGGAACGAATCATTTGGCCGATACTCCGCTGCCGCTTTCGCGCAGGCGCGCATCGCCCAGTTCAGCGAGATCGGCGGAAATGCGCGCGGTCAGGCTTTCTTCCAGCAGCCGCGCGGCCACGGCCACAGCATTTGCCACGCCGGCGGCATTGGCGCTGCCGTGCGATTTCACGATCACGCCGTTGAGGCCAAGGAAGACCGCGCCGTTGTGGTTGTTGGGATCGAGATGATGGCGCAGCAGTTCCGTCGCCGGCCGGCTGATGAGGAAGCCGAACTTGGAGCGGATGGAACTGCGGAAGGCGGTTTTCAGCAGGTCGGTCACGAACCGGGCCGATCCTTCGATCGCCTTCAGCGCGATGTTGCCCGAAAATCCGTCGGTCACGACCACATCCACGTGGCCCCGGTTGATCTTGTCGGCTTCCACGAAGCCTTCGAATTGCAGCGAAAGGCCGGTCGCATCGCGCAACCGCTGCGCGGCGTCCTGCAGATCGCCCGTGCCCTTGGTCGCTTCCGTGCCGATGTTCAGCAGGCGCACGCGCGGGCGTTCGACCCCGGTGACGATGCGCGAATAGGCAGCGCCCATGATCGCAAACTGCACCAGATTGCGGGCATCGCATTCGGTGTTGGCGCCCAGATCGAGCATGATCACGTCGTGATTTTCGAGCGTGGGCATCAGCGCGGCCAGCGCAGGCCGGTCGATCCCCGGCATGGTGCGCAGGGCCAGCTTGCTCATGGCCATCAGCGCGCCGGTGTTCCCGGCGCTGACGGCAGCGCCAGCATCGCCGCGCTTCACCGCGTCGATAGCCAGGCCCATCGATGTGGTCTTGGCCCGGCGCAAGGCCGCAGTCGGCTTTTCATCCCCCGCCACGACATCTTCGCAGTGGAGGATTTCAGAGGCCTGCGCCATGTTGGGATGGGCTTCCAGCGCCTGCTTGATGCGGGCTTCATCGCCCACCAGCAGGAACTTGAACCCTTCGTGGCGCCGGCGGGCCAAGGCCGCGCCGGATACCATCACGCGCACGCCCTCATCCCCGCCCATCGCATCGACGGCGATACGCGGCAAGGTCATGCGCAGTACGTCCCTCTCAGTCTATCGGGCTCAGAGCCCGACCGAGACGATCTCACGGCCATTGTAGTGGCCGCAGGCGCCGCACAGGTTATGCGGGCGCTTCAGCTCGCCGCAGTTGGAGCATTCGTGGAACGCTTCAACCTTCAGGGCGTCATGCGAACGACGCATGCCACGGCGAGAGGGGGAAGTTTTTCTTTTGGGGACAGCCATTCCGGCACCTGTTCCTGTAAATTTCAGTCGTCTTTGGCGGCGGCCCGTAATCCGGCCCCACAGCAATTCAGCAGCGGGCCAGCTTTGGCAGCCATTCGGCGAAGGCGCGGCCTATAGCGATTCCGCGGCCAAGTGCAAGGGAACCTTCTGGTTGTCCGCCGCTTGCCTCACCTTCCCGATGGCCGCCAGCCATTCAACGCAGCGCAGCATCGCCCACGAACGGGTTGCCAGCACGTTCCGCGCCGAAAGTGCTGGTCGGCCCGTGGCCCGGCACGAAGGTCACATCATCCCCCAGTGGCCACAACCGCTGCGTAATCGCGTCAATCAGGTTCTGATGGTTGCCCATCGGAAAATCCGTGCGCCCGATCGATCCTGCGAACAGCACGTCGCCCACGAAAGCGAACTGTGTCTGGCGGTGGAAGAACACCACGTGGCCCGGCGTGTGGCCGGGGCAATGGATCACTTCCAGTTCCACTTCGCCAAAACTGACCGTGTCGCCCTGCTGCAACCAGCGGCTCGGTTCGAAAATCTTCGTCTCCATCCCGAAACGCGGGCCATCGTCTTCCAGCCGGGCGATCCAGAACCGATCGTCTTCATGCGGCCCTTCGATCGGCAGGCCCAGTTCCGCCGCCAGCATCCCCGCCTGCCCGCAATGATCGGCATGACCGTGCGTGAGAAGAATTTTTTCCAGCGTCACCCCGGCGCGTTCGACCGCGGCTTTCAACCGGTCCAGATCCCCCCCGGGATCGATCAGCGCACCGCGCATGGTGCGGCTGCACCAGACCAGCGAGCAATTCTGCTGAAAGCCCGTGACAGGGATGATGGCAGCGCGCAGCGGCGCTTCGCTGAGATCGTTCATGGCGGACAAGTGGCGGCAAGACGGCCGCTTTGCAACGGCTGCGCGATGGCTACAGCCTCCCCCCTTTCCACACCACGCGGCCGATCAGGTCGACTTCATCCAGCCCCACGTCGATCGGATCATAGGCTTCGTTGGCGCTGATCAGGCGCACCCGGCCGGGCTGGCCGGCCTGCACCCGCTTCACATGCAGCATGTCGCCCAGCCGCAGCACATGCACCCCATCACGGAACGGACGCGGGGTGCAGTCCACCAGGATTTCGTCACCGTCGCGCAGCAACGGGTCCATTGAATCGCCCATCACGCGGATCGCGGAAAGCTGCGCGGCATCCAGCCCCTGCTCGCGCAGCCACTTGCGCGAAAAGCGGAAGGCATCGAACGCGATTTCCTCCGCCCCGGTGGCGCCCGGCCCGGCCGAAGCCTCCAGCGGCAGGCGCGGGATATCGACCCAATCGCTTTCATGGTCGTAGGATTTTTCCTCCGTCGCCCCCAGTTCCTGTTCCGGAACACCGAAGAAACGCGCCAGCTTGCGGCGGTCCTCCTCCTCCAGTTTCCGCGGGCTGCCCTTGCTGATGTATTGCTGCAAATAGGTGCCGTTACGCCCGATCATCCGCGACAGTGCAGCAAGGCTGCTGCCCCTGTCCCGTGCCAGCGCGGCGAGTTTGTTGCGCGATTCCATATGCATTTCCTGCGGCAATGAATGAAAATACTATACAGTATGTATTTTTCCTAGACAAGTAGGATTTCGCGTAGGAATATTTGCTCAACGAGTCGCTAGGGGGCGGCTGATCCGAGCGATGGAGACGATGCCGGTGTTGATCCGCAAGATTGAAGAATTCCTGCGCCGCAGCGGCATGGCCGCCACCAAATTCGGCCGGTTGGCCACGCATGATCCGCGCTTCGTGCTCGATCTGCGCAACGGCCGCACGCCTCGCCCCGAAACAGCAAAACGAGTGGAACATTTCATGAACGAATATACCGGGGCGAACCATGCATTCTGATCGGATCATCCCTGCCCGCACTGTCCGCAGCACACCGGCGCAGCGCCTGTGCACGGCCCTGCTGGACCTTGCCGAAAACCGCGGCGTGATTGTCCGCCACAGCGAAAGGAACTGGGCCAGCATCACCTTTGCTGGCGCCCGTCATCAGGTGGAAATGCTGTTCGACGGAGCGGAGTCCATCGCGGCGGGCGAACGCTTCATCGATGCCCTGCCCGATCATGAA
>JBDLVD010000146.1:0-4543 GCA_039804965.1 Pseudomonadota bacterium | reverse complement strand
CTTGTTCACATGGGAATCGATCTCGCGGGCGATGGAATTCATCCCCTGATTATCGTCCAGGATCCAGCCGATCTCACCCCGGCTGGCACCATAATGGGCCACCGAATTGCGGCGGATATATTCGATCATCATGAAAGCCAGCTGGCTGGCCATGCGCGACGATTGAAGGCGCTTCTTCACCCCCATCAACGGCACACGATAGCTGGCCGGCCGCGGATTGCGCAGCCACAACAGCAGCTTGATCCAGTTGAACGGCAGCAGCTTGCCCTTCATGCCTTTCAACGGCCCGTTCATGTCGGGCAGGGCCATCATGAAAGCCACGGGTTCCCCATCCAGTTCGGCGATCTGCACCGCGCCTTCAAAGATCAGCGGCTTCATCCGCTTGCCGGCATAGGCCTTTTCCGTTTCGGTGAACGGGACGAAACCCCAGTTGTCGGACCATGCATCATTGAGGATGTCGATGATGATCGCGGCTTCTTCGTCGAACCGCCGCTTGTCCACCTGACGCACGGTGATGCGCGGGTTCTTTTCGCCCGATCCCACGATCCGCTGGATCAGCGGTGGGAAGCCCTTGTCGACATCGAGATCGTAAGTCAGCAGGCGCTTGGCCGTGACATAGCCGACGTGTTCGATCCAGCTTTCGTACTGCGGCAGGTTGTGGCCCATCATCACCATCGGCGGGTGATCGTGCCCTTTCACCAGCAGTCCCGGCTCTTCCCAGATCGACAGGCTGATCGGCGCCAGCACGCGGTGCATGCCCTGTTCGCGCAGCCACTGTTCGGCAGCGGTAATCAGCGCATGCGCGGCCGCTTCGCTTTCGGCTTCCAGCAGGCCCCAGTTGCCCGTTCCCGGACCCATGCCCTGCTCCACCGGCTGGGCCAGCGCCAATTCATCGATATGGGCTGAAATGCGCCCCACAACCCGGCCGTGCTGCCGGGCAAGGAACAGCTGCATCCGCGCATGTTCGTGGAACGGGTTCTTGCCCGGGGTCAGCAATTCCACCACTTCGCCGCGCAACGGCGGCACCCAGTTGGGATCGCCAGCGTTCAGGCGGTAGGCAAGGTCGATGAATTCATCCAGCTCGCGCTTGCCGGAAACGGGGGCAATCTCTATCTCTCGCTCCGGCATCGGTCTGGTCCTCGTTCAGTAGAGGTTAGCCCTGAATGTGCTGAGCGCGCCTTGTCAAGCCGGTCACCGGTTGGCACGCGCCGAATTGCGGATGCAACTTGTCGCGCGACAAATCGGCCGCCGCGAATGTCGGGTAGAAACAGAAACATGACATCAGCCCAGATCACCAGCCCCGCGGCCAACGGTGCCAGCACCAGCGAACGGCGCATCCACGCGCAAATTCCCGATGACCGGGACATGCTGCGCGCCGCGGTGGAACTGACGCGTGACATTTCCGCAGCCCGGCCGGGCATCTACTGGCCCGACATGCTGGGATCGGCGGCGATCGGCTATCTCGCGCTGGCGGGCGCGATCATGGCACGCAACGGCTGGCTGGCACTGGCGTGCGGCGTGGTGGCGATGCTGGCGCTGTACCGCGCGCTGCTGTTCATCCACGAAATCACCCATTTGCACCGGCAGGCCCTGCCCGGCTTCCGCACCGCGTGGAACCTGCTGGTCGGCATCCCCATGCTGACCCCCAGCCTGATGTATGAAGGCGTCCATACGCTGCACCACGCCCGCACCCGGTATGGCACGGCGGAAGATCCGGAATACCTGCCGCTGGCGCTGATGAAGCCGTGGTCGCTGCCCCTGTTCATCCTTGTCGCCCTGCTTGCCCCCGTGGCGCTGCTGCTGCGCTGGGGCGTGCTGACGCCGTTGGGCGTGATCGTGCCACCGCTGCGCCGCCTGTCGTGGGAACGCTTTTCCGCGCTGTCGATCAACCCCGGCTTCCGCCGCCGCCCGGCGGAAGGGCAACAGGCGCGCTGGTTCGCATGGCAGGAAGCCGGCGCATCGATCTGGGCGCTGGTGCTGATGGGCAGCGTATTCGTGATCGGCTGGCACCCGCTGCTGGTGGCGCTGGCGGTTTCATCCGGCGTGGCGGTGTTCAACCAGCTGCGCACGCTGGTGGCGCATCTGTGGGAAAACGATGGCGAAGCCATGACGGTGACCGCGCAGTATCTCGATTCCGTCAATGTGCCAGCCGGTCTGGCGGCGGTGTGGGCCCCGGTGGGCCTGCGATTCCACGCGACGCACCACCTGTTGCCGTCGATGCCCTATCACTCGCTTCCCGAAGCGCACCGGCGGCTGAGCGCGGCGCTGGCACCCGGCACGACCTATGGCCAGGCGAGCCATCCGGGGTTGATCCCACTGGTGATGCGGATTGCCCGCAGCACCATGCGCGGCCCGGCCTGATCGGATCACCGCCGCCGCGCCTTGCCCCAGCGGCGGCAACTTCCCGAACGCCCAAAAGAAAACGGCCCCCCGCGCGGTGCGCAGGAGGCCGTTTCTAACCGTCCGGCCCTGATCAATCAGGGCTGGCCGATCGCCAATTACTTGGCGGCCGGGGTCGCAGCAGCGTCGGTCGCAGCAGCTTCGGTCGGCGTCGCAGCAGCGGCGTCGGTTGCAGCAGCGTCGGTCGCAGCGGCGTCGGTTGCAGCCGGGGTTGCAGCGGCGTCGGTCGGGGTTGCTTCTTCAACAACTGCGGTTTCTTCAGCAGCCGGAGCTTCCGAACCGCCGCAAGCGGACAGAGCGAACAGAGCAGTGGCCGAAACGGCGCTAAGAACGAGCTTCTTCATGTGAATTCTCCTTGGTGGGGTTTCCCCGGCAACCCATTAGCGGCTTTCGGGCGGAACGAAAATGGCAAAAATGTGGCGCGGTGAAAAAACTGTAATTTTACGACCGCACCCCAGCCTTCCGGCGCTTATTCTTCCGTGCGGATCAGCACCGTTTCCCCCAGCAGGAAGAACAGCACGAACGGCGCCCAAGCCGCCAGCAATGGCGGATATCCGCCAAAACTGCCCATCGCCAGCGCCGCATTGTCGACCACGAAATAGGCAAACCCCAGTGCCATGCCCAGCACCGCACGGGCAAACAGGTGGCCAGAACGCGCCAGCCCAAAACCGGACACCGCGCCCAATAAAGGCATCAGCACGGCCGAAAGCGGCCCCGAAAGCTTATGCCACCACTTGCCGTCCAGTTCCGCGGTATGCCGCCCTGCGGCATCCAGCGTGGCGATCGACCGGCTCAATTCGGCGAGCGACTGGCTGTCGGGATCGGTCTTGCGGATATCCAGCTGGCGCAAGGTCAGCCCACGCGCCACCACCGGCGCAGGGTCCAGCCGCACCTGCTGCGCCGAACCGACCGTGAATTGCCGCGCGTCTTCCAGCCGCCAGCCCGGCGCGGCGTAACGGGCGCGCGTGCCACGCAGCTGCCGCACGATCATCCCGGCCTTGTCGCGTTCATAGAAAGTGACCGCGTTCATCACCGTCTGCGCGCCGCGGCCGCTGATCGATGCCGCCAGCAGCACGTCGTTGCCATCGTTCAGATAGACATTGGTGCGCCCTTCCACCTCCGGCGCGACGGGGCCGAAGCGGGCGGCCTGCCACGCCTTCAGGCTGGCATTGGCGCGGGTAACGACGCGTTCGTTGAAACCGAACGAAATGCCCGCGATCACCACGGCGGTAAGCAGCAACGGGGCAAGGATCTGGTGCGCCGAAAGGCCGGCCGCCTTCATCGCCACCACTTCGCTGTTCTGACTGAAGGTGGTCATCGTCAGGATCGTGGCCAGCAGCACCGAATAAGGCAGGAACCGCGCGACCAGTTGTGGCGCCCGCAGCGAGACATAAGTCAGCAACTGCGCTTCGCCATTGCCGGGATAGGCCAGGATCTTGCCGCTTTCCGACAGCAGATCGAGCATCTGCAAGACCAGCACCAGCATGATCAGCACCGCCAGGATGCGCACCACGAAGGTCTTGGCCAGATACCATGTCAGCTGGCGCGACGGGAAGAAATCAAACAGCAAGGACCGGCCCTTCTTCCTCGTCATCATCCCCTGATGCGCCCTTCAGCACGGGATCGCGCCGACGCCACAACCGGCGCAGCTGGCGCGCAACGCGCGAATAGCCCGTTTCCAGCGCACCGATGGCCTGCCCGCCCGGCACGAAAGCGACGCGGTAATACATCCAGCCGATCAGTACGGTCAGCACGGCGAACGGCCCCCACAGCGCCAGCAGCGGGTTGACCAGCCCCAGCGTAGCCACCGATTGCCCGTACTGGTTGACCTTGTGATAGGCCACGACGACCACGATCGACACGAAAACGCCAAGCGCAGACGTGGATCGCTTGGGGGGGATCGCCAGAGCCACGGCCAGCAGCGGCAGCATCAGCATCATCACCACTTCGACCATGCGATAATTGAAATTGGCCTGCCCGTCCGCCCGCTCCTGCGCGGTGGAACGGTTGCTCCACCCAAGGCGGAACAGTTCGGGGATCAGGTATTCGCCCGTTTCATTGCCGCGCGCGCGGAAACGTTCGATGGCCGGAAGATCGATCGGCAGATCGTGCTGCGAAAAACTGAGCACGCGCGGCGCCTTGC
>JBDLVD010000145.1:0-4551 GCA_039804965.1 Pseudomonadota bacterium | reverse complement strand
ATGGATCAACAAGTACGACGCGAAGCACGGCTGAGCTTCGCCTTCTGGCACAACGCATGACGGGCGCCCCGGTGGCGCCCGTCACTGCATCTAAGGACAAGACATGGCAGACGTGATCGACGGGCGCGCAGTCGCCCGCCAGCTGGATGACAAGACCAAGGCACAGGTCGATGAAATGGTGGCGGCAGGCATGCCCCGCCCCGGCCTCACCGTGATCCTGGTGGGTGAAGACGGCGCCAGCGAAGTCTATGTCCGCCGCAGGATCAAGGCCTGCGAAAAGGTCGGGATCATCAGCACCGAACACCGCCTGCCGGCCGATACCACGCAGGAAGCCCTGCTGGCGCTGGTCGATCAGCTGAACAACGATCCCACCGTCCACGGCATCCTGTGCCAGGTGCCGCTGCCCGCCCATATCGATACCCGGCTGGTGCTGCGTTCGATCACCCCGGACAAGGACGTCGACGGCTTCCACCCGGTCAACGTCGGCCGCCTCAGCACCGGCACCGGCGGCATCGTGCCCTGCACCCCGCTGGGCATCATGATGCTGATCCACACCGTGATCCCCGATCTGACCGGCAAGGACGCCGTGGTGATCGGCAAGTCCAACATCGTCGGCAAGCCGGTGGCCAACCTGCTGCTGGACGCCGAAGCGACCGTGACCGTCACCCACATCTACACCAAGGATCTGCCCGACCTGTGCCGCAAGGCCGACGTGATCGTGGCCGCCGCCGGCGCGCCGGAACTGGTCAAGGGTTCGTGGGTGAAGCCGGGCGCAGTCATCATCGACGTGGGCATCACCCGCATCATGGGCGAAGACGGCAAGGAAAAGCTGGTCGGCGATGTCGCCTATGACGAAGTGCAGCACGCCAAGGCCGTCACCCCCGTCCCCGGCGGCGTCGGCCCGATGACCATTTCATGCCTGATGGCCAACACCGTGCAGGCCGCCAAGGCGATCATCGCCGGCAAGGCAGGTGGCAACGGGCATGACTACCACGACGCGCCCGACCGTTCGATGTTCGTGAAAAACTGATCTGACGAGGGCGGGCCAAAAACCCGCCCTTTTCATTGCGCGGCTACAGCCAGCCGATCCGGCGGAAGCGCCAGAACAGACCTCCGCACAGGGCCGCCATACCGGCCAGCACCAGCGGATAGCCCAGCTTGTGATGCAGTTCGGGCATGTAATCGAAATTCATGCCGTAAATGCCCACCACCACGGTGGCGATACCCAGGATCGCTGCCCACGCCGCCAGTTGCCGCGTGATCGCGCCTTGCCGGCTCTGTTCGAGCAGGCCTGCCACTTCCAGAATGCTGCCAAGGGTATCGATCAGCCAGCGCACCCTCGTGGTGGTGCGGCGGACGTGGTCATAGACATCGCGGTAATAGGGGCGTGCCTTCGGATCGATGGCGGGCTGTTCCACCTGCGCCAGCTTGGCGGCCACTTCCTCCATCCTCCCGGCCACGCTTTCATACTGGCGCAGCAGGCGGCGCAAACGAAAGATGCGGCGGATGCGGGCCTGATCGGGGAAGGCGCCGATTGCCCCTTCCTCCATTTCCGCAACCAGCGCTTCCATCCCGTCGATCAGCGGTTCGTATCCGGTGACAATGAAATCGAGCAGCCCGTACAGCACGAAATCCGGGCCTTCGGTCAGCCGTTCGTGGTTAGCTTCCAATTGGGCGCGCAGTTCCACATGGGCGCGGGTGCTGCCCAGCCGAACGGTGACGATGAAGTTCTGGCCAAGGAAGATCGCCGTCTGGCCATACTGGATGGTATCGCCTTCGCCCTTGCCCGCCGTGCGCGCGATGACGAACAGCTGATCGCCATACCCTTCTGCCTTGGGTGCGTGGCGCGGGGTCATCGCATCTTCGATCGCCAGCGGGTGCAGGTGGTACCGGGCGCGGACCCATTCCATTTCCACCGCCGTCGGTTCCACCAGCCCCACCCAGTCGAATTCGCCAGCGGCAGGGCGCGTGCTGTCGGGCACCAGATCGTCCACGATCATGTGCCCATGGCGGTATCGGCGTGCGGCAACGATGGTCATCCCCGCCGGGGTGGCACGCGGCGCGGCGGCTGGCAACTGCCCGCGAATTGTCCTAGCACCCCGGCATGTCCGCAACCGACCGTATCTATACCGCCGCCCTTGTCGTGATCGGGGACGAAATCCTGTCCGGCCGCACGCACGACAAGAACATCGCGCAGATCTCCAGTTGGCTGCAGGTGCAGAACATCCGCCTGTCCGAAGTGCGCGTGGTGCCCGATGTGGAAAGCCGCATCGTGGATGCGATCAACGCGCTGCGCACCACTTATGATTACCTGTTCACCACCGGCGGCATCGGCCCCACGCATGACGATATCACGGTGGATTCGATTGCCACCGCGTTGGGCGTGCCGGTGGTCGTCCACCCAGAAGCGCGCGCGATCCTGGAACAATACTACACCACCCGCGGCGGGCTGAACGATGCCCGGCTGCGCATGGCGCGGGTGCCGGAAGGGGCCACGCTGATCCCCAACCGGATGTCTGCCGCACCGGGGATCAAGATCGGCAACATCCACATCATGGCCGGCGTGCCCGCGATCACGGCGCAGATGCTGGATGCGCTGACCGGCACGCTGGAAGGCGGCGCCCCCTTGCTCAGCGAACAGGTGGGCGGCTGGATCAAGGAAAGCGAAGTGGCCGACCTGCTGCGCGGCGTGGAAAAGGCGCACGATGGCTGCCAGATCGGCAGCTATCCCTTCTTCCGCGAAGGCAGGACCGGGGCCAATTTCGTGATCCGGTCGACCGATGCAGCCGTGTTGCAGGCAGCGATGGACGCGCTGTGCGACGGTTTGCGCGGGATGGGGCTGGACTTCACGCCGGGCGGCATCTGATGCGCCGCCTTATCGCGTGCATCGCCCCGCTGGCGCTGGCTTCCTGCGCCACGGTGCAGCATGATCGCCTGAGCCAGTTCGAAGCCGTGCTGGCGGCGCAGGACAGCGCCACCGCCGCGCTTGGCCAATGGTGTTCGGCGCGCGCGATCGCCCAGCCCGCCACGATCCGGGCGGAACCCGTGGCCGGCGCGGCGATCGCAGCCAGCCCGGCCATCCGCAAGGCGCTGGGCGTGGGCGCGCAGGAACCGGTGGCCTATCGCCATGTCGACCTGATCTGCGGTGGCACGGTGCTGTCCCGCGCGCACAACTGGTATGTGCCATCGCGGTTGACCGCGGAGATGAACCAGCGGCTGACCACCAGCGATGCCCCGTTCGGCACGGTGGTGGCACCGCTCGGCTTCCATCGTGAACGCGGCAAGGCTCGCCACGGTGCGGCCCCGCAATGCCCGCACGATACCGTGCTGTCCCATTCCGCCGTGCTGCGCCTGCCCGATGGCCGCGCGATCAGCACCGTGGTGGAATGCTACACCCCCGCCAACCTGCGCTGACGGCAAAGAAAAAGGGCCGGCGGATCGCTCCGCCAGCCCCTTCACATTCAGTTCCGATCCCGCAGGGATCGCAAGGCCGACTGGCCGCCCGCAGCAAAGGTCAGCTCTGCTGACCGAACGCGAGGACAGCCAAGCGGGCGGATGCCCGCGCCGGCGCCTGAGGCTAGATCAAGCCCCTTCGACTTCCGTCATGTCGATCTTCAGGCCCGGGCCCATCGACGAAGTGACGGTGATCTTGCGGACGAACTTGCCCTTGGCACCCGCCGGCTTCGCCTTGACGATGGCGTCGGTGAAAGCCTTGAAGTTGGTCTTCAGGTCAGCATCGCTGAACGAGATCTTGCCGATCCCGGAATGGATGATGCCCTGCTTTTCCACGCGGAATTCGACCTGGCCGCCCTTGGCGTCCTTGACGGCCTGCGCCACGTTCGGGGTCACGGTGCCCAGCTTCGGGTTCGGCATCAGGCCCTTGGGGCCCAGCACCTTGCCGAGACGGCCAACCACACCCATCATGTCCGGCGTGGCAATCACGCGGTCATAATCGAGGTTGCCGGCCTGCATGTCTTCCATCAGGTCTTCCGCACCGACCTTGTCGGCACCGGCGTCCAGCGCTTCCTGCGCCTTGTCACCCTTGGCGAACACGGCGACCTTCATGTCCTTGCCCGTGCCAGCCGGCAGCGAGACCATGCCGCGCACCATCTGGTCCGCGTGACGCGGATCGACGCCGAGGTTCATGGCGATTTCGACGGTTTCGTCGAACTTCTTGCTCGCCAGATCCCGCAGGGTCTTCAGGGCTTCGTCGATGCCGTACAGCTTTTCGGCGTCGAGCTGTTCCGCGCGTGCCTTGCTCTTCTTGGTCAGCTTTACCATTGGATCAGCCCTCCACCACTTCGAGGCCCATCGCGCGAGCGGTGCCTTCGATGATCTTCGTTGCAGCTTCGATATCGTTCGCGTTCAGGTCGCTGAACTTCAACTGAGCGATTTCGGTCAGCTTGCCGCGCGCGATCTGCCCGGCGGAAATCTTGCCCGGTTCCTTGGAACCCGACTTCAGGTTGGCAGCCTTCTTGATCAGATAGCTGGCCGGCGGTGTCTTGGTGATGAAAGTGAAGCTGCGATCGCCATAGACGGTGATGACCGTCG
>JBDLVD010000144.1:0-4563 GCA_039804965.1 Pseudomonadota bacterium | reverse complement strand
GCATGTTCGAAATCACTTCGAACCCGCCGTTATCGGGATAGGTGTAGCCCCAGTACCACTGGTAGCCGGTCACCTTGACCGTCACCGCGTTTTCGGGGGCAGAGCGATACTGGCGCGCCACGAGCGTCAGCGACGGCACGGCGATGACCACCAGGATCAGCACCGGCACAGCGGTCCAGATCACTTCGATCAGCGTGTTGTGGCTGGTCTTCGACGGCACCGGGTTGGCGCGGCGATTGTAGCGGGCAGCAACCCACAACAGCAGGCCGAGCACGAACAGGCAGATCACGGTGATGATCGGCATCAGGATCGCGTCGTGCATCCACAAGGCATACTGGCCGTTGGGCGAATACTGCTTCTGGAAGCCGAAATAACCGGAGTGGGGCTGGCCCTTGATCATGTCCGGGCCGAGCGGCTTGTAAACCGGGCGGTCAGCCGCCGGAGCAGCAGCAGCCGGGGCCGCCACAGCAACTGCAGGTGCAGCAGCGGCGGGCGCGGCAGCAGCCGGGGCGGCGGCGACAGCAGCAGCCTCCGTCGCGGGAGCAGCCGCACCGGCAGCAGCGGCCGAAGCCACTTGCGGGGCAGCAATGAAAGCCAGCGCCGGAGCGAGGATGGTGAGCAAATGCAACCGCTTGCGGGCGATATCGCCGAGAGTCATCTGTCTGATGCTTTCCGTTCTAAAATTGCCCGAACAGGGACGATCGGACCCGCGTCACCGGGCCATTTGCGCGGGCCTATACGCCCGCTTGCCCCATGCCTCAAGCGCTTCTAGGGAGATTTTTCGACAGGCCCGCCGCATCCGGGTGTCTGGAACCGCCAGAGCGCCCCTGCTGAACCCCCGCCAAGGGCCTGAAATAAGGAAAGGCCACTACCCAGCATGACCGAAGACGAGGTTCTCGCCGAGTTCCGGGGCTGTCAGGCCCTGCTCGAAGGCCATTTCCTGCTCTCCTCCGGGCGTCACAGCGCCTATTATCTGCAATGCGCGCGCGTTCTGATGAACCCCGATCGCGCCAGCAGGCTGGCAATGGCGATGGTGCAGAAAATTCCGCGTGACCTGCGCGGGCAGATCGAAAAGGTCGTGTCCCCGGCGATGGGCGGCCTGATCATCGGCCACGAAGCCGGGCGCGCTCTGGAAAAGGACGCAGTGTTCCTCGAACGGCCCGAAGGCGTGTTCGAACTGCGCCGCGGGTTCGAGATTCGCGCCGGAGAAAAAGTGCTGATGGTGGAAGACGTTGTCACCACCGGCCTTTCCAGCCGCGAGGCGATCAAGGCAGTTCAAGCCGCGGGCGGCGAAGTGATCGCCGAGGCATCGCTGATCGATCGTTCGGGCGGCATGGTGGACCTCGGCGTACCGTTCTACCCGTTGATTTCGTTGAATTTCCCGACTTACGAGGAAAACGAAGTGCCGCCTGAACTGGCGCGCGTTCCGGCAATCAAGCCGGGGAGCCGCAAGAAGTGAGCCGGGCGGCCCCCGCCCCTGCCGGATCGATTTCGCGGCTGCGGCTGGGGGTCAACATCGACCACGTGGCCACGATCCGCAACGCCCGCGGGGGGGACCATCCCGATCCCGTGCGGGCGGCGGAAATCGTGGCCCGCGTCGGCGGGGATGGCATCACCGCACATCTGCGCGAAGACCGCCGCCACATCCGCGACGAGGATCTGCGCCGCATCCAGCAAGCGACCGACCTGCCGCTGAACCTGGAAATGGCCGCGACCGAGGAAATGGTCCGCATCGCCCTTGCCCACCGTCCGCATGCGGCCTGCATCGTGCCTGAAAAGCGCGAGGAACGGACCACCGAAGGCGGGCTGGACGCTGCCGGGCTGCACAATCACCTGAAACCGCTGATCGCCCGGCTGAGCGATGCCGGTATCAGGGTCAGCCTGTTCATCGCGCCGGACGAACGCCAGCTGGAAGCCGCGATGATGCTGAGCGCACCGGTAGTGGAATTCCACACCGGCGAATATGCCCATGCGACAGGCGAGCAAGTGGCCGTGGAACTGAAGCGCGTGGCCGACATGGCGGCACTGGCGGTGAAGAACGGGATCGAGCCCCACGCCGGGCATGGCCTGACTTACGACAATGTTCAGCCGATCGCCGCGATCCCGCAACTGGCGGAACTGAATATCGGCCATTATCTGGTGGGCGAGGCCGTATTCGTAGGGCTGGAAGCGGCAGTGGTGCGGATGCGCGACCTGATGGATGCCGCCCGGTGACCGCCGGCGCAGGCCCCACGGCATGATCATCGGCCTGGGTTCCGATCTGTGCAATATCGAGCGGATTGCCTCTGCCCTCGCCCGCCATGGCGACCGGTTCCAGCAACGCTGCTTCACCACGGTCGAACAGGCCAAGGCCGCATCCCGTCCGCATACCCGTGCCGGCACGCTAGCCAAGCGGTTCGCCGCCAAGGAAGCCTTTTCCAAGGCGGTCGGAACCGGTTTCAAGCGCGGCGTGTTCATGAAGGACATCGGCGTGGTCAATGGCCCGTCCGGTGCGCCGACCCTGCACCTGACCGGCGGTGCCGCGGCCCGGCTTGCCGAACTGACCCCGCCCGGCCATGAGGCCCGCATTCATCTGACCCTGACAGACGATCACCCTTGGGCACAGGCGTTCGTGGTGATCGAAGCCCTTCCCGCATGACCACCATTCCCGATAGCGACCCGATGAACGATCCCACGCGCCCACCCACATCTGGCCCCACATCTGACACGACACCTGCCCCCCCTTCCGATCAGCCCCAACCCAAGGCCGAATCGGCGGACGGCGCGCGCGGGAAGACGCGCACCAACTGGCTGCACGAAGTGCGCGGGCTGGCGCTGATGCTGCTGGGGGTGCTGGCGTTCCATACGCTGGTGGCCAAGCCGTTCTATATCCCCAGCGCCAGCATGGTGCCGACGCTGCTGGTGGGGGACCGCCTGATCGTCAGCAAATATCCGTACGGGTGGAGCTGGGTTTCGGCGTCGTTCCACGTCCTGCCGCGCGCCAAATGGCGGATTGCGCCGTCAACGCCGCAGTATGGCGATATCGTCATCGTGGTGCCGCCGGACCGGGCGGAAGATTACATCAAGCGGGTGATTGCCCTGCCGGGAGACCGGATCGCCATGGTCAATGGCCAGCCGATCCTGAACGGCCGCGAAGTGCCCCGGCAGGTGGAAGTGCCGGTGCAGATCCCCGTGGCTGATCAGCAGCTGTGCAATGACAGCCCCTGCCTGCAGACCTTCAGCGATTACCGCCACCGCCTGCCCGACGGCCGCGAGGTTTACCAACCGCCGACGTGGCGCGAAACCCTGCCCAATGGCGCGACCTATCTGACGATCGACCATTACCCCAATTCGCTGGGCGACAATTTCGACGAGATCACCGTGCCGGAAGGCCACGTGTTCCTGATGGGCGACAACCGCGATCATTCGGCTGACAGCCGCTTCCCCGCAGGGTTCGAAAACGGGCTTGGCGGCCCGGTGCCGATCGCCGACGTGGGTGGGCGCGCGGAAGTCATCACCTTTTCGCTCGATGGCAGCACCACGCTCAATCCGCTAAGCTGGTGGTCCGCCTTGCGCAAAGGCCGGGCATGGACATCGCTGCGCCCCGCCCGGCGCGGCTGACGGGGGCAAGACCAATGGCCGAAGACAAGCACGTTCCCCCCCGGCACGATGGGCGCGCCAGCCCGACAAGCATCGCCAATCCGGAATTGCGGCTGGAAGCGAAGAAGGCGCTGGTCTGGATCCTGATGGTGGGGCTGGCCGTGCTGGCGGTCTATGTTTCCAATTCGCTACTGGTGATCTTCGGCGGGCTGGTGTTCGCTGCCATGCTCGACGGCGGGGCGCGCCTGCTGGGCCGCATCCTGCCCATTGCGCGCGGGATGCGAATCGCACTGGTGCTGCTGGTGGCCTTGGGGTTCATCGTCTGGCTGGCCTATTTTGCAGGCAACCAGATTTCGCGCGAAGCCGCGCAATTGCCGGCCATCGTGGCGAATCAGGCAACGATCACGCTGGATTGGCTGCAGGCACAAGGTTTCGCCATCAATCCGGAAAACGTGCAGCAGATCGCCGGCCGTTTGATGGATGGCGTGGGCATGGTCACCAGCGCGCTGGGCGGCATTGTCGGCAGCCTGACCAGCCTGCTGATGATCGTGATTTTGGGTATCTACATCGCGCTGGAACCCCGCCTCTACCAGCGCGGGCTGGCGTGGATGCTGCCTCCCGAACAGCGTGCCGATTTCCACATCACGGTCAGCCGAATGGCTCACACCATGCGGCGGCTGATGGCCGGGCGCATCGTGGGCATGATGTTCGAAGGCGTGCTGACCTTCATCATGCTGGCGATCAACGGCGTGCCGATGGCGGCGCTGCTGTCGATCCTGACCGGCCTGCTGGCCTTTATCCCCAACGTCGGCGCGCTGGTTTCCGGCACGCTGATGATCCTCGTCGGCTTTTCGGGCGGCGTCGACATGGGCATCTATACGATCATCGTCTATTTCGTGATCCAGAACTTCGACGGTTATGTCGTGATCCCGCTGATCGCCAAGAAGACGGTCGATCTGGCCCCGGCACTGGTGCTGGGTGCGC
>JBDLVD010000143.1:0-4572 GCA_039804965.1 Pseudomonadota bacterium | reverse complement strand
GACATAGCCTTGCCCGATGGAGGCGTTGAGCGAATCCGAAACGGTCCATTCCTGTTTGTACCGGCGCATCTTCCACGCGGCATCAGGGATGGTGCCATACCGCTGGCGCGTGCCCGGCAGATCGAACTCCTGCCCAAGACCCAGCAGGTGGGCAACCGGTGCAATCGCATCGTATCCCACGCGGTGCGCCATCGCCCAGAAGTAGGTGTTGCAGCTTTTTTCGATCGCGGTCGCCATGTCCACCGCTCCGTGGACCGCGTCACAGCGGAAGAACCGGCTGCCAAGGCGATAACCGCCGGGGCACATGACCTTTTCGTCGGGCGATACGCCGTGCTGTTGCAGTGCCAGCGACGCCATCGGCTTCATCGTGGAACCGGGCGGATAAAGGCCACGCAGAGCCTTGTTCAGCAGCGGGATATGGTCATCGTCGTTCAGCATCTTCCATTCGACACGGCCGATGCCGGATGAAAAGCTGTTGGGATCGAAAGAGGGCATCGATGCAAGGGTGAGTATCCCGCCCGTTTCGCAATCGATGACCACCACGGCGGCGGATTCCAGCCCGATGCGGCGTGCGGCATAGTCCTGCAACGGGCCGTCGATGGTCAGTTTCAGCGGCTTGCCCTGAACGTCCTCGCGCGTCTCTAGATCGCGCACGATCCTGCCGCTGGCGGTCACTTCTGCGCGCCGCGCACCCGGCGCACCGCGCAAGGTGGCGTCGTAATACTTTTCCAGTCCTTCCTTCCCCAGCTTGAAGCCGGGCGTGATCAGGAGCGGTTCCTTGTCCTTTTCATAATCTTCAGCGGACGCGGCGCCGACATAGCCGATGAGGTGGCCGACCGATGGCCCAGTCGGATAAAAGCGGGCGAAGCTGCGCTGCGGGATCACCCCCGGCAGTTCCGGCAGCCGCACGCTGACGGCGGCAAACTTGTCGTAACTCAACCCGCTGGCCACTGCGACCGCCTGAAAACCTGCGGCGTTGTCCAGCCGGTCGTGCAGGTCCACAACTTCATCGGGAGCCAGCCCCAGCAGGCCCGTCAGCGCTTCAACCGTGGCGGCCTTGTCGTTGACGCGTTCGGGAATGATATCGACGCGGAAATCGGCCCTGTTGGACGCCAGCGGCGCGCCGTGCCGATCAAGAATCCAGCCGCGGCGCGGCGGGATCAGGGTGAGGTTCACCCGGTTGCTTTCCGCTTCCATGCGGTACTTTTCGTTCTGCGCCACGGCGAGGTAGCCCATCCGCGCAGCAAGCAGCAGCCCGATGCCACCCTGAATCCCGCCGATGACGAACGTGCGCCGGGTCAGGCTGTCCTGCAATTGGCCGGGAGTGAACTTCTGCGCCATCGTGTCAGCCTATCCGCCGGATACGTGTCAGCCGGAAACGATCCAGCCCGGCGACTACCCGTGCGAGCAGCGGAAACAGCAGGACAGAGATCAGGACCTGCGGGATGATCACGGTCGATTCCAGCGGCTTGATGGCCCCGCCGGAAATCAACGCAGCGCCGATCAGATAGGCCACCGTCAGCCCGCCGGCGGTCAGCCAGTCGATCCAAACGTTGCGCCACGGGAACTTGAACTCGATAATCTCCACCGCCAGCAGTGCCAGCGAAAACAACAGGATACCGCTGCCGAATGGCTGGCCGGAATAAAGATCGTCGAACATGCCCAGCGGCAGCCCAGCCCACGGCGGCAACAGGCCAGGGCGAAGAAACCGCCAGCCAAGCAGCAGCAGAAAAGCCAATGGCGGCAGCACCGGCGCGGGGGCGATGATCGGCAGGAACGGGGTCAGCGATGCCAGCATGATCGACAGCCACGGCACGCTGTAAGCGAGAGCCGGGGAATGGATGCGGTTGATCTTGCTGCCGAATTTGTCCCGCCGCGATCGGGGGTCGATGCGTTCCATCACTGTCCGCCAGCGGCGGCGGTGGATGCTGCCGGTTTCGCGGTTGCCGAGGCGGACGGGGTGAAGGCGGGGGCCGGTGCCGGTGCAGCGGTCCGTGATGCTACGGGAGCAGGTGCGGTTGGAACCGGCAGCGGCGGCGCAGCGGGAACGCTGCCGGGGGCAGGGGGGGGCGCGGCCAGTGCGTGGACCGCCTGCGGTTGCCACATCGGTTCCACCGTCACCACATCGGTGGCGGCAGGGTTGCTGAGCAGCTGGGCGATGGCGCCGTCACGGGTGATTTGCGTCGCCACTGCAACGGCAGTGCCCGGCCGGAACATGCCGCCTGCGCCGGAGGTGACAAAGACATCCCCCTTGCGGATCGGGTTGATGCCAAGATTGACCAGCCGCAGCCGCAACGATCCGTCGGACCGTCCTTCGGCAAAGGCGATCACATCGTCCGTTGCGCGGCGGACCGGCACCATGCTTTCGGTGTCAGTCAACAGCAGCACGCGCGAACTGGTGCGGCCCGCTTCGATGATGCGGCCAACAAGGCCCATCGGCGATGACACCGGCATACCGGGCTGAACGCCTTGCGCTGTGCCGGCGGAGACGTAGCCGAAGCGGCGCGTACTGGACGAGGTAGAGCCGATCATGCGGGCGATGGCGACTGGGCGCATATCGTCCTGCGACAGGTTCAGAACGGCTTTCAGCCGGGCATTTTCCTGCCGCAAGGCAGTGGCTTCCGCCAACTTGACGCGGGCGATGCGGACTTCGCGTTCCAGTTCGGCATTGCGGCTGCCCGCGCGGTAATACCCGGCTATGGCATCGATGAAGTTGCGGCTTCCCGTGCGGCCGGCGGCCCCGGCCTTGCCCGCAGGCGCGGCCACATCGGTGGCCATATTGCGCAAACCGGAAAATACGCCCGGATTAAACAGCGAGATTGCAAGCAGGACGGCGCCGACCAACACCCCGATACCCGCGACGAGGTATCCGGTGAACAGCCCCAGCTGAGCCCGCTTGTTGCTTCCCGGACGGCGACCTGACGGCGGCATGACCGCTTATGCGGTCATCAGCACGCCGCGATAGACCGGGTCTTCCATCGCCCGGCCAGTGCCAAGGGCAACGCAGGACAGCGGATCTTCGGCAACGCTGACAGGCAGGCCGGTTTCTTCCTTCAGGTGATCGTCCAGCCCGCGGATCAATGCGCCGCCCCCGGTCAGCACGATGCCCTGATCGACGATGTCGGCGGCCAGTTCCGGCGCGGTATTTTCCAGCGCGATGCGAACGCCTTCCACGATCGCCCCGATCGGTTCCGACAAGGCTTCGGCAATGTTGCCCTGATTGATGGTGATTTCCTTGGGAACACCGTTCACCAGATCGCGGCCCTTGATGCTGATCAGTTCGCCAATGCCGTCTTCCGGAACGATGGCGATGCCATATTCCTTCTTGATCCGTTCTGCCGTCGCATCACCGATCAGCAGGTTGTGGTGGCGACGGACATAGCTGACGATGGATTCGTCCATCTTGTCCCCGCCGGTGCGGACCGAGGTGGTATAGGCAAGGCCACGCAGCGAAAGCACAGCCACTTCGGTCGTGCCGCCGCCGATATCGACGACCATGGAGCCGACCGGTTCGGTCACCGGCATGTCGGCACCGATGGCGGCGGCCATCGGTTCAAGGATAAGGAACACTTCCGAAGCGCCGGCATTCGAAGCCGCATCGCGGATTGCGCGCCGTTCCACCGAAGTCGAACCCGACGGAACGCAGATCACGATTTCCGGCGGGCGGAACATGCTGACCTTCTTGCCGTTCACCTTCCTGATGAAATGCTTGATCATTTCTTCGGCGATTTCGATGTCGGCAATCACGCCATCGCGCAGTGGGCGGATGGCTTCGATGTTGTCCGGGGTCTTGCCCATCATCAGCTTGGCATCGTCGCCAACGGCCTTGACGCGCTTGACGCCATTGGTGGTTTCGATGGCGACGACGGACGGTTCGTTCAGAACGATCCCGCGATCCTGGACATAGACGAGCGTGTTGGCCGTACCGAGGTCGATGGCCATGTTCTGCGAACCGAACTTGAAGAACTTGGAGAGGAAGGAACTCATCGAAATGTCCGTGTCTGGCCGCCCAGGGATAGCGTCGGCGTGTTGCATCTGTCCGGCAGGCAGGGTTTGCCTGACCGGAAAGGCGCGTCCTTAACCCGAAGCTTCGACAAAGGCCAAAAATTTGTGTCGAAAGACGCAGGCTTTTGTATCGCACGGGTCGAAAAGCGCGGCACTGCCGTATACCAGTGCATGATGACCCGCATCAGGCGCCTTCCAGAGACACTCGTTAACCGTATCGCCGCTGGCGAGGTGGTCGAACGCCCCGCATCGGCGTTGAAGGAATTGGTCGAAAACGCCATCGATGCCGGGGCCACGCGGATCACCGTCAGCATTGCCGAAGGCGGGCTGGCGCGGATCGAGGTAACTGACGACGGCTGCGGCATGGATGCTGCCGATATGGCGCTGGCGCTGGAACGGCACGCGACATCGAAATTGCCGGAAAGCCTGATCGGCGAACAGGGCGCCATCGAACAGGTCATCACGCTCGGTTTCCGGGGTGAGGCGCTGCCATCCATCGCCAGCGTGGCGCGGTTGACGCTGGAAAGCCGGGTGCGCGGCGCGGATGATGGGCGGCGGATGGTGATC
>JBDLVD010000142.1:0-4617 GCA_039804965.1 Pseudomonadota bacterium | reverse complement strand
AACCTCTATGCCTTCAACCGCCGGCTGACCACGCTGGGCGGGCAGATGCTGCGCCTTGCCGAACGTCACAAGGTGAAGCGCGCTGACTTCCTGACCAGCTACGTCGGCAACGAGCTTGACGAAAACTGGCTCGGCACGATGGTCAAGAAGGACAAGAAGTGGGCCGCCTTCGCTGAAAACGAAGCCGACGCAGTGGAACGCATCCGCGCGGAAATCGCGGACATCGCCAGCCAGACGGGCATGAGCCTGATCGAATTCCGCCGCATCGTGAACATGGTGCAGAAGGGCGAACGCGAAGCGCGCATCGCCAAGAAGGAAATGGTCGAAGCAAATCTGCGCCTCGTCATCTCCATCGCCAAGAAATACACCAACCGCGGGCTGCAGTTCCTCGACCTGATTCAGGAAGGGAACATCGGGCTGATGAAGGCGGTCGACAAGTTCGAATACCGCCGCGGTTACAAGTTCAGCACTTATGCCACCTGGTGGATCCGGCAGGCGATCACCCGGTCCATCGCGGATCAGGCGCGCACCATCCGTATCCCCGTGCACATGATCGAAACGATCAACAAGCTGGTCCGCACCAGCCGCCAGTTCCTGCACGAACAGGGCCGCGAACCGACCCCGGAAGAAATGGCGGAACGCCTTTCCATGCCGCTGGAAAAGGTTCGCAAGGTGATGAAGATCGCCAAGGAACCGATCAGCCTCGAAACCCCGATCGGGGACGAGGAAGACAGCCACCTGGGCGATTTCATCGAAGACAAGAACGCGATCATCCCGGTGGATGCGGCTATTCAGGCCAACCTGAAGGAAACCGTCACCCGCGTGCTCGCATCACTGACCCCGCGTGAGGAACGCGTGCTGCGCATGCGTTTCGGCATCGGCATGAACACCGATCACACGCTGGAAGAAGTCGGCCAGCAGTTCTCCGTCACGCGTGAACGCATCCGGCAGATCGAAGCAAAGGCGCTGCGCAAGCTCAAGCACCCGAGCCGCAGCCGCAAGATGCGATCGTTCCTCGACCAGTAACCGCCGCCTTAGGGCAAGCGACTGTCGCCATCACGAAACCCCGTCCGCACCATGCGGGCGGGGTTTTTGACGTTACCCCTGCCCTGCGTTACGCCGGGAAAAAACAGGATCGGGAAGATGATGACGGGTCAAATATTCTGGCAGCGATTCGGTGTTGCCCTGGGGATCGGCATGGCGCTGGTGGCAGGCGCTCACAACGCACAGCCCGCCATCGCGCAGGAACAGGCATCCACCCAGCAACGCGAAGTGGCCGAAATCCTTTATCGCCATGGCGCCGTTGATGCGGCCACCACCGCGCTTGGCGGGGCGGCCTATGGCAAAGTCTGTTCCACCTGCCATGATGGCGGCGTCAATCGCGCCCCGCCGGTTACCGTGCTGGCCACCCTGCCCCCCGAAGCGATCTATCGCGCACTGACCGGGGGCCGCATGATGGAACAGGGCAAATCTCTGTCCGACGCGGAGAAGACGGCCGTTTCGGAATTCCTGACCGGGCGCAAGATGGGTGAACAAGCCGCATCGGCCAGCCCGCCGATGTGCGCGGCCAAGGCCAACTGGTTCAATCCCGCCAAGACACCGCCGCTGTCAGGCTGGGGGCTGGACAGCCGCAACAGCCATACGATCCCGGCCAGCGTGGCCGGGATCACCCCCGCCAACGTCGGCAAACTGAAGTTGAAATGGTCGCTTGCCTTCCCCGGCGTGCTCTATGCTCGCTCGCAACCGGCGCTGGCAGGCGGCGCGGTAATCGTGGGCGGCGACAATGCCCGGGTCTATGCCCTCGACGCCGAAACCGGCTGCGCCCGCTGGATCTTCGAAGCCTCAGGTCCGGTGCGGATGGGCGTGGTGATCGATCCGGCCACCCGCAACGGCGCGGCGCAGCTCGCCTATTTCGGTGACGTGCTGGGCAACGGTTATGCCGTGAACCTGCACACCGGGAAGCTGGTGTGGAAACGCCAGCTGGACACCCACCCCAGCGCCACCCTCACCGGCAGCCCGGCATTACAGGGCGGCGTCCTGTATTGGCCGATATCTTCGCTGGAAGAACCGGCAGCGGCCATGCCCACTTATCCGTGCTGCACGTTCCGCGGCTCGGTCGCGGCGCTCGACAGCCGCACCGGTGCGGAAGTGTGGCGTGCCTATGTGGTGGACAAGCCGGTGGCGCGCGGCGCCAACGCCCACGGCGTGGCGCAGTTCGGCCCATCCGGGGCTGCCATCTGGTCCACCCCGCTGGTCGATCAGGCGCGCGGGCAGGTCTATGTCACCACCGGCGACAACTACTCCTCGCCGGCCAATGCGCTCAGCGATGCGATTGTGGCGATCGACATGAAGACGGGCCACGTCAAATGGGCGTACCAAGCCACGGCAGGGGATAGCTGGAACGTCAGCTGCGGCTGGGCCGACGTGGGCAATTGCCCGGAGGAAGACGGGCCTGACCACGATTTTGGCGCTGCCCCGATCATGGCACGCGATGCGGCGGGCAAGGATTACCTGCTGGCCGGACAAAAATCGGGCGCTGTCTACGCGGTCGATCCGGCCACCGGCGCGGAGTTGTGGCAGCGCAAGGTGGGCCGTGGCGGCGCGCTTGGCGGCATCCACTTCGGCATCGCCAGCACGGGCGGCAAGGTGTTCGTGCCGATCAGCGATTTTCCCGATGGCGCGGACCACGAGGCACCCGCCAATCCGGGCATCTTCGCGCTGAAGCTGAAAGACGGTTCTGAAGCGTGGAGCGCCCGCGCCGCCGATGTCTGCAAGGGCCAGCGGTTCTGTTTCCCGGGCTATGGCGGCGCGGTGAGCGTGACCGACCGGGTGCTGCTGGCAGGGTCCACCGACGCGCACATGCGGGTCTATGACAGCGGCACCGGTGCCGTGCTGTGGGATTACGATACCAACCGGGATTTCACCACCGTCAGCGGCGCTGTCGCCCACGGTGGATCGATCAGCGGTGGTTCTGCCCCGATCGCGTGGCAGGGCAAGCTGTTCGTCAATTCCGGCTATGGCGGGCTGGGCAAGATGCCCGGCAACGTGCTGCTGGTGTTCGACGTGGCGAAATAGTCCCGCCCTGCCCCTTGGCCATCGCCCGCAACCTGAACGGTTGATCGCATTTCCCGGAAACATGGCGGGAATCATGTGTTGGGAAATCAGGGCGATGGCTAAGGATCAGACTGCCGTGGACAAAGAGCGGATCGTTGCAATCGGGCTGTTGTCGGACGTGCATCTGCGGATGCTGGGTAGCAGCCTGAAGCAGGTCTTCCTGATCAGCGAGGATGACCAGTTCGATGCGCTGATCCGCGCGCTGGACGAAATGGAAGCCACCCGCGGCAGTGGATCGACCCATTGACCAGCCTGCCTTGCTTCAAGCTGCGGCAGGCACCCACACCGCGCCCTTGATGAACCGGATCAGGCCGGCATCGTCGAGCAGGTAGAGGATCAGGAATTCGACATCGACGCTGACGCCTGTTGGAACCGGCGTCATCCCTTCATACCCGCGTTCAGCCAGCACTTCGGGTGAAAGATCCTTCAGACCGGTGAAGCGGATCACCACGTTCGAAACAAAACCCGGTCCATTGGAACCGGGGTTGCCCGGGTAGAAACCCTTGAAGATCACTTCTTCGCGGCAGAATTCGTGGAAGAATGCGTAAAAATCGCGGAACGCCTGCTTCCCCTGAACGCGGAAGCCCGCGTTCTCCAGCACGAAATCGTCCGTGAAGAACGTTTCCAGCGTGGCATAGTCCTGCGCGTTGAACGCTTCGATATAGCGGTGGTAGTCATGTTCCTGCATCACCGCTGCATATAGGCCTGTTGGTGGGGGACAAAGCCCTTTTGCGGTGGCACCCGCGCGCTTGAATGACTATGTGGCGCGCATGAAAATCGCACTCGCGTCCGATCATGCGGCCATCGCCCTCAAACAGGAACTTTGCGCATGGCTGCGCGAATCGGGCCATGACGTGGTCGATCTCGGCCCGGAAACGGGCGAAAGCGTCGACTATCCCGACTATGGCTACAAGCTGGCCGAAGCCATCGCCACCGGCGCGACAGACCGAGGTATCGCCTTGTGCGGTTCGGGGATCGGCATTTCGATCGCCGTCAACCGCAACCCGGCGGCACGCTGCGCTCTGGTGTCGGAACCGCTTTCCGCCGCCCTTGCGCGTGAACACAACGATGCCAATGCCATTGCCATCGGTGCCCGGCTGACCGGCATCGACATGGCCAAGGCCTGCGTCACCGCCTTCCTTACCACCGACTTCGGCGGAGGCCGCCACCAGCGCCGCGTCGACAAGCTTTCCCGTATTTCGCAAGGTTCCTGAAGATGACCACCCTCGCCCCCGCAGCATCGTCCGCCAGCGCGCTCAACCGGTTCTGGCATGACAGCCTGGAAGAAGCCGATCCCGCCGTCGCCGCCATCATCGGCCGCGAACTGGGCCGTCAGCGTGACCGGATCGAACTGATCGCGTCCGAAAACATCGCCAGCCCGGCCGTGCTGGAAGCTACCGGCAGCGTGTTCACCAACAAGTACGCCGAAGGCTATCCCGGACGCCGCTATTACGGCGGCTGCGATTACGCCGATGAAGTTGAGCTGCTGGCGATCGAACGGGC
>JBDLVD010000141.1:0-4658 GCA_039804965.1 Pseudomonadota bacterium | reverse complement strand
AAAGGTCAATCGCGTGCCGGCCGCGCGGGGGCTTTCCAATCGTGACGCGGGGCAATAGCATCGCGTCGATGACCCCGCGTGAACCCGCCGCCGTCTTGCCCAAGCCGTTGCTGCTGTTCGCCGCGCTGTATGGCGGGATGACCTGCATTGCCGGGGTGCTGGGATCGAAACAGGTGGCGCTGGGCCCGCTAGCGGTGGAGGCGGGAATCTTCCCGTTCCTGCTGCTGGTCGCTTTGTCGAGTGCGGTGGCGACGCTGTATGGGCGGCAGGCGGCGGACACGCTGGTGCGGTTCGGTTTCGTGCCGCTGACCACGGCTATCGTGCTGACCTTTGCGGTGATCCGGTTGCCGACCGATCCGGGCATGTATGCCCCGGCCAAGGAAGCTTTCCCGATCATTCTGGGGCAAAGCTGGCGGTTGATGATCGCCGGGATCGTTGCCTATGGCGTGTCGATGACGCTGAACGTCTACCTGTTCACCCGCCTCACCATCGGCGGTGAAAGACTGGTGCTGCTGCGCGGCGCGATCGCATCGATGCTGAGCCAGGTGGTTGATACGCTGATTTTCATAACGGTCGCCTTTTACGGGGTGCGGCCGATCGGGGCGCTGATCGCCGGGCAGGCGCTGGCGAAGGTGGTGCTGTCGCTGGTGCTGGTGCCGCTGCTGATCGCGCTGCTGGTGCGGGTGGCGCGGATGCAGACCATGACCGGCGTGGCGGAATAGGAACGCCGCCTCCTGCAACAGGTTCGGCTTTTCATGCAGCAAGGCAGGAGGCAGCAATGACCGCGACCCGCATCGAAAGCGATACCATGGGCGATGTTGCCGTTCCGGCCGATCGGCTGTGGGGCGCGCAGACGCAGCGCAGCCTCGATAATTTCCGGATAGGCGGGGAAACGATGCCGCTGCCGTTGGTGCGCGCGCTGGCGGTGGTCAAACGCTGCGCCGCACGCACCAACGCCGCGCTGGGCCTGTTGCCGCAGCCGCTGTGCGATTGCATCGTTGCCGCAGCGGACGAAGTGATCGGCGGCGGGCTGGACGATCAGTTCCCGCTGGTGGTGTGGCAGACAGGGTCCGGCACCCAGAGCAACATGAACGCCAACGAGGTGATCGCCAATCGCGCCAACCAGTTGCTGGGCGCGCCGCTGGGGGCGAAGGCGCCGGTCCATCCCAACGATCATGTGAACATGAGCCAGTCCTCCAACGATACGGTGCCGACCGCGATCCACATCGCCGCCGCCAGCCAGATCATCGAACGGCTGCTGCCCGCGTTGGAAACATTGCAGGCAGCGCTGGAGGAGAAGACGGCGCGCTGGGCAGGGATCGTCAAGATCGGCCGCACCCATACACAGGATGCGACGCCGCTGACGCTGGGGCAGGAATTTTCCGGCTATGCGCGGCAGGTGCAGGCGGGTTGCGAGCGCATTGCAATGGCTTTGCCCGGCCTGTGCGAACTGGCGCAAGGCGGCACGGCGGTGGGCACTGGGCTGAACGCCCCGGCAGGTTTCGCGCAGCAGGTGGCGGCAGAGATCGCCGCTTTCACCGGCCACCCCTTCACCAGCGCGCCCAACAAGTTCGAAGCGCTTGCGGCGCAGGATGCGCTGGTGTTCGCCCATGGGGCGCTGAACACGCTGGCGGTGTCGCTGTACAAGATCGCCAGCGACATCCGGCTGCTGGGTTCCGGCCCGCGATCGGGGCTGGGAGAACTGGCCTTGCCTGAAAACGAGCCGGGATCGAGCATCATGCCGGGCAAGGTCAACCCGACGCAGGTGGAGGCCCTGACGCAGGTCTGCGCGCAGGTGTTCGGCAATCACGCCGCGATTACCTTTGCGGGCAGTCAGGGGCAGTTCGAACTCAACGTCTATCGCCCGGTGGTGGCGTACAATTTCCTGCAATCGGTGCGCCTGCTGGCCGATGCGGCAGACAGCTTCACCCGGCACCTGCTGGAAGGGCTGGAACCGCGGCTGGACAATATCGCTGCCGGGGTCGAACGGTCGCTGATGCTGGTCACGGCGCTGGCGCCCAGCATCGGGTATGACCGGGCCGCCGCCATCGCCAAGGATGCGCACAAGCGGGGCGTGACCTTGCGCGAAGCCGCCGTGGGCAGCGGTGCGGTCAGTGCCACAGAATATGATCGGCTGGTCCGCCCGCAGGACATGCTCGGTCCCCGATAGCGGCCGGAACCTGAGGCCGCCATCAAAGGCAGGGCCGCCCCGCTCTCGTTTCCATCCCGGTGGGAATATGCCCGGCGGTGAAATCTGGCGCGGCTGACACATCACGGTCAAACATGCCTATCATGGCAGCGGCAGCCGCGATTCGGTTGCGGCGGTGCTGGAGTATGGTTCGATGTTTCAAGATCGCCGCGATTTCCTTCGTGCCACGGGCACGGCCTTTGCCGCGCTGGTTGCCAGCGGTTGCGTGCGCGGCGGTGCTGGCGGAACCCCGGTGCTGGGCGCTGCCGGCGCACCGGCCACGCCGCTTGCCGGCGCACCGGCCACGCCGCTTGCCGGCGGCACGGCCGCTGCCGAAGCCCACGCCGGTTATGGCCCGCTGATCGCCGATCCGGATGGCCTGGTCGATCTGCCGCGCGGTTTTTCCTATCGCATCGTGTCCAGTTTCGGCCAGCCGATGAACGATGGCGGCACCGTGCCCGACTATGCCGATGGCATGGGCTGTTTCGACCTTGGCGGCGGCCGGATCGCGCTGGTCCGCAATCACGAACTGACGCCCGGAATGGACAGCGGCGGGGCGACTGGCCCGGCCTATGATACAGTGGCCCGCAGCCTGATCCCGCTGCCCGGCGGCACCACCACGCTGGTGCTCAACGCCGCGACGCTGGCGGTGGAAAATCAGTTCCGGTCGCTGTCCGGCACGATCCGCAATTGCGCGGGCGGCACTACTCCGTGGGGCAGCTGGCTGACCTGCGAAGAAGACGTGTCCCGCCCCGGCGTGCGCGCCAACAAGGATCACGGGTATGTCTTCGAAGTCCCGGCGCGGGCGACAGCCCCGGTCGATCCGGTGCCGTTGAAGGCGATGGGCCGTTTCAACCACGAAGCCGCCTGCGTCGATCCAGCCAGCGGCATCGTCTACATGACCGAAGATCGCGGCGATGGCCTGCTCTATCGCTTCATCCCCAAGGTTCCGGGCCAGCTGGCGCAAGGTGGCCAGTTGCAGGCGCTGGTTGCGCGCGGGGTTGCCGATACGCGCAACTGGAACGGCGTGGCGATGCCGGCGCAAAGCTGGCTGTCGGTTGACTGGGTCGATCTGGACAATCCCGAAGCGCCCGACGACGATCTGCGCCAGCGGGGTCATGCCGCCGGGGCGGCGCTGTTCGCGCGGGGCGAAGGCATCCACATGGGTGATGGCGAACTGTATTTCTGCTGCACCAGCGGCGGCGCGGCCAAGCTGGGGCAGGTGTTCCGGCTGGTGCCGGGCGCAACGGGGGACCGGTTGCAGCTGTTTTATGAAAGCACCGATCCGCAGCAGTTCAATTACGGCGACAACCTGACAGTTGCGCCAAACGGCCACCTGATCGTGTGCGAAGATCAGTATACCGACGTGGTGGACAACCACCTGCGCGGAATCACGCCGCAAGGCACAGCCTATCCGCTGGCCTTTTCGCGGGTGCAGACCGAATGGGCGGGCGCGTGTTTTTCGCCCGACGGCAAGACGCTGTTCGTCAATCTGTATAGTCCTGCCCGAACGCTGGCCATCACCGGCCCATGGAGCAGTTGACGATGCCTTTTCTGGACCCGCGCGTGGCGGAAGTTTTTGCCGCCTATCATGCCCGCCACGAAGCGGAACTGGAACTGACGCGCGATCTGCCGCGCGGCAGTTTCGGGGAACGGCGGGACGAATTCCTGCTGCCGGTGGGCAAGGACGCGGGCATGTTCCTGCACAGTCTGGCGGTGGCGCGGCGCCCTGCGCGGATATTGGAACTGGGCACCAGCTATGGCTATTCCACGCTGTTCCTGGCCGATGCGGCGCGCGAATATGGCGGCAAGGTGGTGTCTGTCGATCTTGATCCGGCCAAGCAGGACCATGCCCGGGCGATGATGGAACAGGCGGGGCTGGCCGATTTCGTGGAATTCCGCTGCGGCGATGCGCTGGACGTGATCGCGGCCGACGGTGGCGAATGGGAACTGGTGCTGTTGGATATCTGGAAGGATCTGTACCTGCCGTGTTTCGAAGCGGTCTATCCCCGGCTGGCGGAAGAAGGGGTGATCGCGTCGGACAACATGATCTATCCGGAAGGCGCCCGGGAATCTGTCCGCCGTTACCGCGCAGCGGTGCAGGCCAAGCCGGATTTGCAGACGTTGCTGTTGCCGATAGGCAGCGGGATCGAATTGTCGATCCGCTGGGGCGCGGGCAACCCTAAGCTGTAAGCGCGCCCACTTCTGCCAGCACGCGATCGGCCCATTCCGGGCGGCAGATCAGCAGATCGGGCAGATAGGTATCGGCATTGTTGTAGCGCATCGGGCTGCCGTCGATGCGGCTGCAATGCAGGCCGAATGCCTGCGCCACGGCCACGGGGGCGCAATTGTCCCATTCGAACTGGCCGCCGGAATGGAGGTAGATTTCCGCCTCGCCGCGCACAACGGCCATCGCTTTTGCCCCGGCGCTGCCCATCGGCAGCAGCGTGCCGCCGATCCGTTCCGCCAC
>JBDLVD010000140.1:0-4676 GCA_039804965.1 Pseudomonadota bacterium | reverse complement strand
CCCGTTCTTGAACACGTCGGTCAGGCCGACCGATATGGTCACTTCGCCAATCGGCTTGCCGGAAATGCGATCGACGAACCTGCGGGTGGCCATCCGTTCGCGCGCGCCGTCCAGCTGTTCCAGCACCTGACCCGGAGCCAGCCCGCGGAACAGCAGCACGAATTCTTCCCCGCCGTGGCGGGCGACATGGCAGCGATCGGAAATACGGGCCAGCGATTGGCCCACCGCACGGATCACCCGGTCACCCGTTTCGTGGCCGTGGGTATCGTTGACCCGCTTGAAGAAATCGATGTCCACCAGCGCCAGGCACAGCGGTTCCAGCGTTTCCATCGCTTCGTTGCGCTCGCGGATGAATTCGGCTTCGAAGCTGCGGCGGTTGGGCAGGCCGGTCAGGTGATCGATGCCTGCTTCGCGGCGGGCCTTGGCCAGATTGCGGCGCAGGCTGGTTGCTTCGCGTTCGCTGCGGCGCATTTCCTCCTCCACCTCCCGCGTGCGTTCCAGCATGGCGCGGGCGATGTGGGCGAGGCTGGCCAAGACGCTGTCGCTCGGCTGCATGCTGCCCACCGTGGCGACATGCTGCGCCAGTTCGGTGGTGTAACTGGTGGCGGCTTTCTTGGCGGTGGTCGTGGATTGGCCGAACTGGGCGATGGACCGTTCCAGTTCTTCCGCCAGTTTGTGCAGTTCTTCGGCGGTATCCTGTTCAGGCTCTTCCGGCCGGTCGACGTCGTCCAGCCATTTCTGGCTGATCGGTTCACCCTGCGCTTCGCGTTCGGCGACCTTGCTGGCGAAACGGCGGTTGGCCCCGGCGAAAATCGCATGGGCGCGGGCGAGGTTTTCCGCAGTGATCGCCAGATCGTGAGTCATTAGAAAATCGCAAATCTGGCCCAGCAGGACGCTGCGAGCGTCCGGGGCGTCTACTTCGGCCAGCCCCAACCCGAACAGCTGCCGGATCCGGCCGGCTGGCTGCAAATTGCGAAAACCTGCGTAACCCATTGCTCGATCCCGTTTCCTTTGGACCTGCGCCCATTGCGGCTGTCCTAGGGAAACGGGATCAATATCAGCCTAGCTGTGACTAGGCGGTATCACGCAGTTTATTGCGGTTTGCTGTCAATCTTGTCGGCCGCGTCTTCCATCGCGTCCTTCTTGGCTTCGCCGGTTGCTTCGACGGCATCCGCGGTGGCGTCGGCAGCCTTTTCGGTGGCGGTGCCTTCTGCATTGGCGCGAATGGCGTCAGCGTTGGCCTCCGCCGTTTCATCCACGGCCTGAGCCTGGTCTTCAGCCTTGTTTTCAGCGGCGCTGTCGCAGGCGGCTGTGCCGAGAGCCAGAACGGTTGCGGCGGCAATAGTGGCGAATTTCCTCATCGGACATTCTCTCTGCTGGCCCGGCCACTGCGGCAGGGATCGGCAGGAAAACGGTGCCTGTTCGATCTCGTTCCCGAATTGTGTCCAAAAGGGGGCGTCAAATCGCGGCTAGCGCCTGTTCAAAATCCGCGATCAGGTCGCCTGCGTCCTCTATACCGATCGAAATCCGCACGAGGTTCTGGGTGATGCCCAGTTGCGCCTTGCGGTCGTCCGGCACGGAAAGGTGTGTCATCGCCGCAGGGTGGCTGGCGAGCGTTTCCGTCCCGCCAAGGCTGACCGCCAGTTTTGCGATCTGCAAGGCATCAAGGAACCGGAAGCTTTCCGCCTCGCCCCCTTTGACGAACAGCGAAAAAGTCGACCCGGCGCCAAGGCAGTGGCGGCGATAGATGTCCTGCTGGCGCGGATCTTCGATCATGCCGAGATAGCCGAGGCCATCGACCTTGGGATGCTGGCGCAGGAATTCGCACACCCGCGCGGCATTTTCGCCAGCGCGCGTCATCCGCAATTCGACCGTTTCCAGGCTGCGGAGCAACATCCACGCGGTGTTGGGATCGCAGATGGTGCCCATGGTGTTACGCAAGGCGCGCACTGGATCCATCCACCGCCGCGCTCCCGCCAGCCCGCCCGCCACCAGATCGGAATGGCCGCCGACATATTTGGTCAGCGAATAGACCACCACATCTGCGCCGTGCTGCAAAGGGTGCTGCCACAAGGGGCCGAGAAAGGTGTTGTCGATTGCCACGGGTGGGCGATCATCCTCGCCCTGAAAAGCGGCATCGCGCGCTGCCTGCACTGCTTCGATGTCCACCAGCGCATTGGTCGGGTTGGCTGGGCTTTCGAGGTAGATCAGGGCCAGCTTGCCTCCCTGCTGCCGCGCAAGGGCGCGTCCCGTGGCGATGACGGCATCCAGTGCTTCCCGGTCAGCCCCGGCGGGGAAATCGACATAGCTGACGCCATAACGCGCCATGACCTTGGCGATGAAGCCTTCCGTCGCGGCATAGAGCGGGCCGGAATGGACGATTACGTCGCCTGTCCGGCAGAACGTAAGCAGCAAGGTGGCGATGGCAGCCATGCCGCTGGAAAACACCAGTGCATCTTCCGCCCCGTCCCAGATCGCCAGCCGGTCTTCGAGAATTTCCTGATTGGGGCCGTTGAAACGGGAATATACCAGCCCTTCAACTTCGCCCGTGCGCTTGCCGGTCAGCCGTTCGAAGTGCCGCTTGCCGGCTGCCGCGCTTTCGAAGGCGAAAGTGCTGGTGAGGAAAATCGGTGGCTTGAGTGCGCCTTCCGAAAGGGCAGGGTCGAAGCCGTATCCCATCATCAGCGTGGAAGGTTGCAGGGGGCGGCTACCCAACCGGGTGACTTCACGCTTCGGCTTGCGGCGCGAGGTTGGGGTGTCGACGGGATCAGGCATTCATTTCTCCTGTAACCAGGAGCAAATGCGGCAGTGGGTGCTATCGTTCCGTAGCGCCGGTTCTGTAACGGCAAAGGGCGCACCTTGCGGCGCGCCCTTCACGTTTTTCGACGATAACGGCGGCCTTATTTCGGCGCCAGCACCATCAGCATCTGACGCCCTTCGAGACGCGGGTAGGCTTCCACCTTGGCCACTTCGGTCACGTCTTCCTGAACCCGCTTGAGCAGGTCCATGCCGAGCGACTGGTGCGCCATTTCGCGGCCGCGGAAACGCAGGGTCATCTTGACCTTGTCGCCTTCCTCGATGAATTTCTTCACGCTGCGCATTTTCACATCGTAATCGTGATCATCGATGTTCGGACGCATCTTGATCTCTTTGATCTGCTGCGTCTTTTGCGTCTTGCGTGCGGCGTTGGCCTTCTTCTGCGCTTCGTAGCGGTGCTTGCCCACGTCGAGGTACTTGCAGACCGGCGGGTCCGCGTTGGGCGAAACTTCCACCAGGTTCAGGCCAAGCTCGTTCGCCTGTTCGATCGCTTCGCGCGTGTACATGACGCCGATATTCTCGCCGTTCTCGTCAATGACGCGAACCTTGTCGGCCTGGATCATGTTGTCGAAACGGGGTCCGGATTTGACCGGGGGCGCAAGCATGCGCCGAGGTGGACGGGCTATGGGGTATTCTCCTGCAACTTACCTGTGGTTGCGCGCTACTTAGTGCGTAAAGCCCGGAAAGGCTAGGAAAAGCAGAAACGGCCCGCGCAAGTTTACGCGGCGCGCCGCCAAAGGGGGAAAGTGGCCAGCCTGCCCTTGGCCGGGAGCACGGCGTCGATCGCCGTCGCAGGCTGCATTGCGGCCAGAATGGCCGGGTCACCTGCGTCCATCCCGCCGGTCAGCGCGCCAAACGCGGGCAGGATCATGCGCGCGCCGACAGCGGGATTGCCCGAGTCGCCATGGCTGACGACGGCGCAGGGACGGCGGATCATCCGATCACGCACGCGAACCCGCAGGCGGGGGTGGTAATGGCCGGACAGTTCCGGCCGCTGTTCCCCGCTTCGAGCGCGGTGGCGCAGCACGATGCCGGCCACTTCCAGTTCCTGCGCCAGCGTGCCGCCGGCATCGTCGGGCATGGCTTCATCATGGTTGCCGGTGATCCACACCCAGTCAGTCGCGCGGGTAAGGGCGGCCAGCATACCGGCGGCGTAGGGTTCCATCCGCGCCATGCCCGCATCGTCGTGAAAATTGTCGCCCAGCGTGAACACCCGCCGAGCATCGGTGGCGCGGATGGCCATGGCCACGCGTTCCAGCGTTTCGCGGCTGTCGTAAGGCGGCAGGAACTGCCCACCCGTGGCGTAGAAGCTGGCCTTTTCCAGATGCAGGTCGGCCACCAGCAGCGCCCGTTCACGCGGCCAGTACAGTGCACGCCCTCCCGTCAGGACAAATTCTTCACCCGCGAACGAAAGGGGAACCATCCGCTTCCCTTGCCGCAGCGCCCGCGCTTTGGCAAGGGAAGCGGATGACCGAATGGACCACCCACACCCAAACCGCGCGCACCTGGTTCGAAACCCTGCGTGACCGGATCTGCGCCGCGTTCGAAGCCATCGAACAGGAGGCAGGGTCCGACGCCCGGTTCGAATACCAGCCATGGAACCGCGAAACCGACGATGGCAGCGAAGGCGGCGGCGGCACCCGCGGGGTGATGAAGGGCAAGGTGTTCGAAAAGGTGGGCGTCAACGTGTCGACAGTGCAGGGCGCTTTCGCCCCGCAGTTTGCCGGAACGATCAATGGCGCCAGTGCGGACGATCCCGGCTTCACCGCCACCGGCATCAGCCTGGTGGCGCACATGGCCAACCCGCACGTGCCCGCAGTACACATGAACACCCGGTTCCTGACCACCAGCAAGGCATG
>JBDLVD010000139.1:0-4700 GCA_039804965.1 Pseudomonadota bacterium | reverse complement strand
GGCCGTGGGAGAGACAAGCCGTCGCGTGGAAATCGTCAACAAGCGGGGGCTGCACGCCCGCGCCAGCGCCCGCTTCGTCGGGGCCGTGGCCGCGATGGCCGATTGCCAGGTCACAGTCCGAAAGGACGGGCATAGCGCCAACGGCAATTCCATCCTCGGCCTGATGATGCTGGGCGCGGCCAAGGGCGACAGCGTCGACGTGGAAGTGACCGGTGCCAGCGCGGCGGAACGGCTGGACGAACTGGTGGCGATGATCGCCGACGGTTTCGGCGAAGACTGAACCACAACCTGCCCCCGGCCATCGCCGGGGTGCCACACCGAGGTAAATACCGCAGCCATGCGCCGCACCATCACCGGATTTTCCAACCCCACGGTCAAGTTCCTCCGATCCTTGCGCGACAAGAAGCATCGGAAGACCGAACGCTGCTTCCTTGCCGAAGGGTTGCGATTGCTGACCGATGCACGGGAAAGCGGACGCATCCCTGAAATGCTGGTGATGGCAGAACAGCGCGATCCGCATCCGCTGCTCGACGCGCTGGAGGCGGAAGTGATTGCCGCGGGCGGCGAAGTGATTGAAACGCCAACGGAAATCCTCGCCAAGATCACCGGGAAGGACAATCCGCAGGCCGTGGCCGGCGTGTTCGGCGAACTCGATACGAAGCTCGCCACGCTGGACCGCAGCACGGCCCCGATCTGGCTGGTGGCCCAATCGCTGCGCGATCCCGGCAATCTGGGCACCATGTTGCGCACCGGCGATGCCGTGGGCGCAGGTGGCCTGATCCTGATCGACGATTGTGCCGATCCGTTCTCGGTCGAAGCCGTGCGCGCCAGCATGGGCGCCATTTTCACCCAGCGGCTGGCACAGGCGCGGTGGGAAGATTTCCTGCCCTGGCTGCGTTCGGGGCCGGGTTCCGAACATGGTGGCCAACTGGTCGCCGCCAGCCTGCGCGATGCCGTTCCCTATCGCGGTGCACCTTACGCCGCGCCGTGCTTCATCCTGATCGGCAACGAATCACGCGGCCTGCCCGAAGACTACGAACTTGCCTGCGATCTGCGCGTCACCATGCCCATGCGCGGGCGAGCAGACAGCCTGAACGCCGCCGTGGCCGGCGCAGTGCTGGCTTATGAAGTGCTGGCAACGCTGGAACGGTGATGCCGGCAGCGCATCGCTGCCAGCGCCGTCATTCCGCCCCTTCGTCTACCGGATCGACAGGCGGCAGGGCCGTGCCCGCTTCGGCATAGCGGGGGGAAGCATCGATCAGGGGCACATCCTCGATCTCGCGCTTGCCGATTTCGATGCCCTTGTCCCGCAGCCGGCGGCCGGATGACAGGACATTGCGTTCAAAACTACTGACGAACTTGTTGTAATTGCCCACGGCGCTGTCGAGCCCGCTGCCCACGCGCTTGAGGTGTTCGGACGCCACCGCCAGCCGATCGTACAATTCCGCGCCGGCCTTGCCGATTTCGACAGCTTCCTGCGCCAGCATGTCCTGTTTCCACACCATCGCCACCGTACGGGCAATGGCGACCAGATTGGTCGGCGTGGCCAGCAGCACCCGGTTGCGGAACGCGAAGTCCCACAGTTCCGGATCGTGTTCCAGCGCGGCGGAAACGAAATGTTCGCCGGGCACGAACATCACCACATAATCC
Source organism: Pseudomonadota bacterium (assembly GCA_039804965.1). Classification (GTDB taxonomy): domain Bacteria; phylum Pseudomonadota; class Alphaproteobacteria; order Sphingomonadales; family Sphingomonadaceae; genus Croceibacterium_C. Next base: position 3,050 of record JBDLVD010000139.1, on the reverse strand, counting down.
GGCGCTTCGTCGAACTGGCTCTGGTAACTCTTGGTGCCCAGCGTCTGCACGTGGTTGCGCATCGATCGCGCATGCTGGTCCAGCGCGATCTTGCGCGCGGCATCGTCAATGGCTTCGAACGCGGCCTGATAGGCGTTGAGTGAGACCTTGGCGTCGATCACCAGCATCTTCTGCCCGGGGATGCGGACGATGGCATCAGGGCGCAGCCGGCCTTCATCGGTATCCAGCGAATGTTCGAGGTTGAAATCGGTGTGCTGCGAAAGGCCGCACTGTTCGAGCACGTTCTGCAAAGCCCGTTCACCCCAGCGCCCGCGCGCCTTGGGGGCATTGGTCAGTGAATTGCCGAGCCGCGCCGCTTCCGCCCGAACGGCATCCTGCCCTTTGCGCATTTCGTCGATCACGCCGGCCAGCTGGCCAAAGGCATCGACCCGGGTGGCTTCCAGTTGGCGCACCTGCTTTTCGTAATTGTCGAGCTTTTCCCCGACCGGGGCGAGCAACGATTTGAGCTTTTCCTCGGTCGCCTTTTCGGCATGGCCAAAGCGTTCATTGGCCCGCTCCACAAACGCTTCCTGCGCCCGGGCCAGCACTGCCGCACCAGTATTTTCGAATTCTTTCAGCAACTTCTCGCGCGATTCTTCCAACAGGCGCTTCTGTTCCGCAAAGCCCGCTGCCTGCGCCCGCAAGGCTGAAAGTTCTTCGCGCGTGGTGTCGAGCGAGGACGCCAGCGCATCGGCGCGGGCGGCGCGTTCGCTCATGGTCGCCAGTTCCGGCACCATCCGCGCCAACCGTTCGGCATGGTCATTCGCCTGCCGGTCCCGTTCCGCATGGCGCGCCTGCCAATCGGCCACGGGCCGTCCGCCCAGAAACCAGCCGATCGCCCCGCCCACAGCGAGACCAGCCAGCAAAACCAATGCAACGATCAGCAGATCCAAGCCCACCTCCAGCAAGAACGAATGAGGAACATACTGCCACTGCAACGCCACTGCAAGCGCACTGCAAAAACTATCCCCTGCCCGCCTGTTAACCCCGTGCAAGATTCGCCCTTGAGGAGTCGGGCACAACGATTGTATGGCCCACTTACAATTCGTGATTGCGAAATTTTCGGAATTGCGAAAAATCGAGGTTATTCACGCCCGCCTGATCCGGCGGTGCGCATCAATGGAAGAGGACGCCCCATGCTCACCGATATCGAGATTGCCCGCCAGGCTACCCTGATCCCGATCACCGAAGTCGCCAAGAAAGCCGGCGTTCCGGAAGATGCCCTGATCCCTTACGGCAAGTACAAGGCCAAGATCGACACGGCCGCACTGCCCACCACCAGCAATGGCAAGCTGATCCTCGTCACCGCCGTCAACCCGACGCCTGCCGGTGAAGGCAAGACCACCACGTCGGTCGGCCTGTCCGACGCGCTGCACCGCATTGGCAAGTCCACCCTGCTGTGCCTGCGCGAACCGAGCCTTGGCCCGTGCTTCGGCGTCAAGGGCGGCGGCGCTGGCGGCGGCAAGAGCCAGGTCATGCCGATGGACGAAATCAACCTGCACTTCACGGGTGACTTCCACGCCATCACCAGCGCGCACAACCTGCTGTCGGCGATGATCGACAACCACATCTACTGGGGCAACAGCCTCGAAATCGACCTGCGCCGCGTCACCTGGCGCCGGGTGCTGGACATGAACGACCGCGCCCTGCGCGAAATCGTCGGCCCGCTCGGCGGCGTGTCCAACGGCTTCCCGCGTGAAACCGGTTTCGACATCACCGTAGCTTCGGAAATCATGGCCATCCTGTGCCTGGCTTCGGATCTGGAAGACCTGCAGAAGCGCCTTGGCGACATCATCATCGGCTATCGCCGCGACAAGACCCCGGTGTTCTGCCGCGACGTGAAGGCCGACAGCAGCATGACCGTGCTGCTGAAGGACGCCATCCTGCCGAACCTGGTGCAGACGCTGGAAAACAACCCGGCGTTCCTGCACGGCGGCCCGTTCGCCAACATCGCTCACGGCTGCAACAGCGTGATCGCCACCAAGACCGCGCTGCGGATGGCCGATTACGTCGTCACCGAAGCCGGCTTCGGCGCCGACCTCGGCGCTGAAAAGTTCATGGACATCAAGTGCCGCCTGGCCGGCCTGAAGCCCGACGCCGTGGTGCTGGTCGCCACCGTGCGCGCGCTCAAGATGAACGGCGGCGTGGCCAAGAAGGATCTGACCGCCGGCGAAAACGTCGATGCCGTCCGCGCCGGTTCGGTGAACCTGCGTCGCCACATCGAAAACGTGAAGAAGTTCGGCATCACCCCGACCATCGCCATCAACCACTTCTACCTCGACACCGATGCAGAACTGGCCGTGATCATGGAAATGGCCAAGGAATACGGTGCCGATGCCGTGATCTGCAAGCACTGGGCCGATGGCAGCGCCGGTGCGGAAGAACTGGCTCGCGTGGTTTCGGCCAAGGCCGATGCCGGCGCGCCGGACTTCAATCAGCTGTATCCGTCGGACATGGCGCTGGCCGACAAGATCACCACCGTCTGCACGGAAATCTACCGCGCCGGCACGGTGACGATCCCCGCCAGCGTGCGCGCCCAGCTGAAGGCATGGGAAGCCATGGGTTACGGCCACTTCCCGGTCTGCATGGCCAAGACGCAGTACAGCTTCTCCACCGATCCGACCGCCCTTGGCGCTCCGGTGGACCACGACGTGGCAATCCGCGAAGTGCGCCTGTCCGCAGGTGCCGGCTTCGTTGTCGCCATCGCCGGTGAGATCATGACCATGCCGGGCCTGCCCAAGGTGCCGAGCGCGGAAAACATCTACATCGACGAAAACGGCCAGATCGAAGGCCTGTTCTAAGTCTTTCCGGCATTGCCGAACGCGAAAGGGCCGCCCCGATGGGGCGGCCCTTTTTCGTTGGCGTTGCGTGTGGAGGAGGGAGATCCCAGCCTGCGCTGGGATGACGCGGGGAAGGAACCGTCATCCCAGCGCAGGCTGGGATCTCAGGCGAGAAGGCACGACCTAGCCTCACGAGATCCCGGTAGTGTGCGGGGAGTTCTGCAAAATCCC
>JBDLVD010000138.1:0-4705 GCA_039804965.1 Pseudomonadota bacterium | reverse complement strand
ACTGGCATTTCCATTCCTACAGCGGCGTGAAGCACGGCTTCACCAATCCGCAGGCCGTGGCCGGGCCAGCCATAGCCTATGATGCCAGCGCCGACCGGCAGAGCTGGGCCGCGATGCTGGAACTGTTCGACGAGGTTATCGCTTGATGGGGCAGCATGGCTTCCCCATCCCTTTCCCCATCCGCTGAATACTGGCCGCGCGGTTCTGCCGGCTTTGATGCTGCCCGCTCTGCGGCCATCTGGAACAGGCGGCTGCAAAAGGCCCGCAGCCCCGAAGCGATCCTGCGCTGCACAGATGCGGATCAGGTGGCGCAGGCCATTCTTCATGCACGCCACAACAACCAGCGCATCAGCCTGCGTGGCAGCGGGCACAGCTATATCGCCGCGCCTCTGCGCGATGATGGGCTGTTGCTCGACCTCGGTGGGCTGGATTTCGTGGAAATCGACATCACGGCCAATACGGCACGGGTCGGCCCCGGAGTGCGCGGCGGTGCCCTGATCCACGCGCTGGCGCACCATGGCCGTGCCTTCCCCATCGGCCACTGTTCCACCGTGGCGATGGGCGGCTACCTGCTTTCCGGCGGCATCGGCTGGAACTGCGGCGCATGGGGCCCGGCCTGCATCCACGTCCGCGCGGTAGAAGTGGTGTCGGCAGCAGGCGAACGGATCATCGCCAGCGAAACCGAAAACCCGGACCTGCTGTGGGCCGCGCGCGGCGGCGGTTGCCGGTTCCCGGCAGCCGTGGTCGCTTTCCATCTGGAACTGTTGCCGCAACCGGCCACGGCGCGATTATGGACGGCCAGCTTCACGGCCGCCAGCGCGCCGGTGCTGGCGGATTGGCTGAACAGCGCGACGGCAGCAGCCGATCCGGCGGCAGAGGTGATGTGCCTTGTCGGGCCGGATCTGCACAGCGGGCAACCATCGATCACCCTGCGCGCCGTATGCACCGGGGATAACGAGGCTGACGCAGGCGACCGGATCGCGTCGTTCCTGTCCCCACCGGCAGCAGCCGAAGCGACCGGCCTGGCGCAGCAGCAGACGATGGATTTCACCGATCTGACCCGGCTTTCCGCGATGCCCGACGACAAGCGCGTGGCGGCGGAGCAATGCTGGAGCGATCACGGATTGGGCGATCTGCTGCTGGCGGTGCAACACCTTGCCGCAGGCCCGGACCGGTCTTCCACCATCAATCTGGTTTCCCCCGGCGGCATGGGGCGCATTCCGCACATGCCACTGCGGGGCACCGGCGCCTTGTCGTTGGGAGGCGGAGTGTCGTGCGGCATCTATGCCATGTGGGACCACGAAGCCGATGATGCGCGGCACCTTGATTGGGTGCGTCAGGCGGACGCCGCACTCAGCCCCTACCGCAGCGGGCGCTACGTCGGGGAGGCAGACCTGACCGCACCGGGCAGGTTGGCAGATTGCTTCACCCACGATGCCCGGCAACGACTGGAAGGGTTATGCCGCCAGTGGGATTCCGATCGGCTGTTCCATGGCTGGCCTGATCTTGCCAATCAATCTGCGGAAGGCTTGCCAACCTGCTGATATTCCAGCGCGAAGCTGGGGTCGCACTCATAAGGGAAGACATGCTGTCCGGCCTTGCGCGTCCAGGTGATATAGCGCGCACCGGTGTTTTCCAGCACGGTCGGGTCTTCAAACCACTGCGTCGCCATCAGCGCCTTGCCATCGGCTGACAGCTTGTACCGTTCTACCATGTGGATCGCATCGCTGTGGTCCAGCCCGTTGTTGGTAATGGTGCTGGCGGCGATGTTGGTGGTGTCGATTACAAGTTCATCGCCGTCCCAATGGCCAACTGAATGGCCCATCTTGGTATGCGGGCCATCAGCAGCCGGGTGCGTGCGGCCATCCATCCAGATCAGGCGGATCTGATCGAAATATTCATACCGGAACACGATCACGCCCGCCGCTTCTTCCACTTCGAACGGGAACGGCCCCTGTACCGAATAGACAATCGAAGGGACGGCGCAGACCCGTTGCAGGGTCATTTCGTCTTCGGGTTTCCACTGTTCCGCGTGGGCGCGCGCGGCAGCCGTCAACTTCAGACCGCCGAATTCACCGCGCGGAAATTCCGCCACGCCGGTATCTTCGATCACCACGCTGCCCTGCGGCAATTTGCCCAGCAAAGTCGCGTCACGCTGGGCAGGCTTGAAATCCGCACCCCAGAAGCCGGTCAGGTCAGGATGCTTGTCCTGCGCCGAGGCAGGAACGGAAAGCGCAAGCAGCAGTGCGAAGGAAAGTGCAGCCTTCATGACGTCAACTGTCCGTCGTGCCGAAGGCGGACTGGCCGATGGGCTTGCCCTGCGCGTCGGTCGCCTGCCGCAGGCGGATGTAGGGTTTGCCATCGCGCGAAGGCCAGCCGTCGATCGTCACCACGTCGCCCGCTTTGAGGCTGTCGCGGCCCCATCCGCGCCGTTGCAATACCACCGGGGCATTGGTTTCCACGCGCCATTCGCGCGTTGGACTGACACCATCGGTGGCGTTCAGGACAATCGTGGCATGGGGGTTGGTGAACCGGAACGAAGTGACCGCGCCGTGGATCTTCACCTGCTTCTTGTCATCGAAGAAGACTGCGAACGAATGGTGGGCCATAGCCGCGCCCTGCCCAAGCAGGCACAGCGCAGCCACGGCAAATGGCAGCTTCTTCGACATCGGCATCCAGTCCCCGTTATGGTTCTGGACAGCCTTTTAGCGCAAAATGCGGCCGAAGCAGCCCTTTCCTGCGTAACGGGCGCTGTCGCCCAGTTCTTCTTCGATGCGGATCAGCTGGTTGTACTTGGCCAACCGGTCAGACCGGGCAAGGCTGCCGGTCTTGATCTGGCCGCAGTTGGTGGCCACCGCCAGATCGGCGATGGTCGCATCTTCGGTTTCGCCCGAACGATGGCTCATGACAGCGGTGTATCCGGCGCGGTGGGCGATATCGACCGCCTGCAACGTTTCGGACAGGGTGCCGATCTGGTTGACCTTCACCAGCAGCGAATTGGCCAGCCCCTTGCCGATGCCCATGGTCAGGCGATCGGGGTTGGTGACGAACAGATCGTCGCCCACCAGCTGAACCGAATTGCCAACGGCGTCGGTCAGGGCCTTCCAGCCTTCGAAATCGTCTTCGCCCATGCCGTCCTCGATCGACAGGATCGGATAGGCGCGGGTCAGGTCCGCCAGATAGTCGGCCATCTGCACTGGGCTGAGCGACAGCCCTTCCCCGCTGATTTCATACTTGCCGTTGCGGAAGAATTCGGTCGCCGCGCAATCCAGCGCCAGCACGATGTCCGTACCGGGCTTGAAGCCGGCCTGTTCGATGCTGGCCATCACGAAATCCAGCGCCGCGCGGGTGCTGGCCAGATTGGGTGCGAAGCCGCCTTCGTCGCCCACCGCAGTTGCCAGCCCCTTGTCGTGCAGGCCCTTCTTCAGGGTGTGGAACACTTCGGCGCCCCAGCGCACTGCCTCGGCCAGCGAATCCGCGCCGACGGGCATGATCATGAATTCCTGAAAATCGATTGGATTGTCAGCATGTTCGCCGCCGTTGATGATATTCATCATCGGCACCGGCAGCACGTGCGAGGAAACGCCCCCGATATAGGAATAGAGCGGCAGGCCGCGCGCATTGGCCGCAGCCTTGGCCACGGCCAGGCTGGTGCCGAGGATGGCATTGGCGCCAAGCCGTGCCTTGTTGGCGGTGCCGTCCAGTGCGATCATCGCCAGATCGATTTCGCGCTGGTCTTCCGCATCCAGCCCCAGCAGCGTGCCGGTGATTTCAGTGTTCACCGCTTCCACCGCTTTCAGCACGCCCTTGCCCATATAGCGCTTCTTGTCGCCATCGCGCAGTTCCATCGCTTCGTGCGCGCCGGTCGACGCCCCCGAAGGCACGGCAGCGCGGCCGAAGCTGCCATCTTCAAGCAGGACATCCACTTCGACCGTGGGGTTGCCCCGGCTATCGAGAATTTCGCGTCCGTGGATGTCGATGATGACGGTCATGTTGGCTCCAGTCAGGGGAGGTGTTGTAGAATGGCAGGACACCCCCATATCGGGTGCACCACGCCTCCTATGCGGCGGAACAAGGTGGTGCAAGATGCGTTCGATTTGGGAACTGGCGCGGGAGGCATTATCCCGGTTCCGTTGCCGAATCGGCAGAAGTTCTGGAAAGGAATCCCTAATGGCCAAATCCCCCGCCAAGTCCGCGCAAGTTGCCGCAACGGCACCTGCCACCGGGGTTTCGACAAGCCGCAAGGGTGAAGCCAAGTCGCGCTTCAACGCCGCGCTGGATGAAGCCAAGGCCGGCGTCGCGGCGCTGTCCGCCGAAGCCAAGGATCGCGCAGGCGATTATACCGAACAGGCCCGCGCCAAGGGCAGTGACTGGACCGCGGAAGCCAAGACCAAGGCGACCGAGCTTGCTTACGAAGGCAAGGCCAAGGCGAGCGAAGCAATTTCCGGCCTCAGCCGGATCGTGGCTGACAACGCTGCCACGCTGGATGACAAGCTGGGTGCCAAGTATGGCGATTATGCCCGCACGGCATCGCAATCGCTGGATGAGTTTTCCACCCGTCTCGAAGGCAAGAGCGTCGAGGAACTGGGCGAAGATGCCCGCGAAATGGTCCGCAAGAGCCCGGCGGTCGCCGTGGGCCTTGCTGCGATGGCGGGCTATCTGGTCGCGCGCTTGTTCCGCAGCAAGTAAACCCGGTGACGCTGCC
>JBDLVD010000137.1:0-4705 GCA_039804965.1 Pseudomonadota bacterium | reverse complement strand
TCGCCGCCCGCTATCGCGCCACCGGCTGGCACACCGTTTCGTGCGACGGGCATGACGTGGCTGATATCCGCCGCGCGATCGATGAAGCGCTGGCCGATCCGCGCCCGTCGCTCATCGCCTGCCGCACGCTGATCGGCAAGGGCGCGCCGAACAAGCAGGGCACCAGCGCCGTTCACGGCAATCCGCTGGGCGCAGACGAAATTGCCGCCGCGCGTGAATATATGGGCTGGACCGCCGAACCGTTCGTGGTGCCTGCCGATATCGCCGCCGATTGGCGCTCGCTGGGCGCGAAGGGCGCGGCTGCCCATGCCGCTTGGCAGGGCCGGCTTGCCGCCAGCGCGACCAAGGGTGAATTCGAAGCGCAGCTGGCCAGCGTCGCCGACAAGGCTGCGCCGGTGCTGGAAAGCTTCATCCGTGATCTGGCCGCCAACCCGCCCAAGATCGCCAGCCGCAAGGCATCGGAAAATGCGCTTGGCCCGCTGACCGAAAAGCTTCCGCAGCTGATCGGCGGTTCGGCTGACTTGACCGGGTCGAACAACACCAAGACCGCTTTCACGACGCCGTTGAGCAAGGCCGACTATGCCGGCCGCTATGTCTATTACGGCATCCGTGAATTCGGCATGGCGGCGGCGATGAACGGCATGGCGCTGCACGGCGGGGTGGTGCCTTATGGCGGCACCTTCCTGATCTTCAGCGACTATGCCCGCAACGCCATCCGCCTCAGCGCCTTGCAAAAGGTCGGCGTGGTTTACGTGCTGACGCACGATTCCATCGGCCTTGGCGAAGATGGCCCGACCCACCAGCCGGTCGAACATGTGATGAGCCTGCGGCTGATCCCCAATCTCAACGTGTTCCGTCCGGCGGACGCGATCGAAACCGCCGAATGCTGGGCGCTTGCCTTGCAGACGCCGTCGACCCCGTCGGTGCTGTCACTCACCCGCCAGAACCTGCCGCCGGTGCGCGGTGCGGACGATGCCGGTTGGACTGCCGCTGGCAACCGCAGCGCCAAGGGGGCCTATCGCCTCAAGGCGGCCACCGCCGCGCGCAAGGTGGTGCTGGTGGCGACCGGATCGGAAGTGGCCGTGGCGCTGGATACGGCCGCCGCGCTGGAAGCACAGGGCATCGGCGCAGATGTAGTTTCCATGCCCTGCATGGAACTGTTCGCCGCGCAGGACGCCGCCTATCAGGCCGACGTGATCCCTGACGATGGCACGCTGATCGTGTCGATCGAAGCGGGCGTCACGCAGGGCTGGCAGCGTTACACGGGCCGCAACGGCCTCAACATCGGGCTGGACCGCTTCGGCGCCTCGGCCCCGGCTGAAGTGCTGTTCGAGCATTTCGGCTTCTCGGCAGGCAAGATCGTGCCGAAAATCCTCGCTAAACTAGGCAATTGACAGGAGTTCTTCACATGGCGACCAAAGTTGCGATCAACGGGTTCGGGCGCATTGGCCGCAATGTGGCGCGCGCGATCCTCGAACGGACCGATCACGATCTGGAACTGGTTTCGATCAACGATCTGGCCAGTGCCAAGGACAACGCTCTGCTGTTCAAGCGCGACAGCGTTCACGGTGCCTTTGCCGGCAGCGTGGAAGTGGACGGCAACGATCTGATCATCAACGGCAAGCGCATTGCGGTTACGGCGGAACGCGATCCTGCCAACCTGCCGCACGCCGCGCATGACGTGGATATCGCGCTGGAATGCACGGGCTTCTTCACCGATCGGGCATCGTGCGAAAAGCATCTGGCCGCAGGGGCCAAGCGCGTGCTGATTTCGGCACCGGGCAAGAATGTGGACCTGACCGTGGTGTTCGGCGTCAATCACGACAAGCTGGGCGCGGATCACACCATTGTGTCCAACGCATCGTGCACCACCAACTGCCTCGCGCCGTTTGCCAAGGTGCTGAACGACGCGATCGGCATCGAACGCGGTCTGATGACCACGATCCACGCCTACACCAACGATCAGAAGATTCTGGACCAGATCCATTCCGACCCGCGCCGCGCCCGCGCTGCGGCGATGAGCATGATCCCGACCACCACCGGCGCCGCGCGCGCCGTGGGTGAAGTGTTGCCGGAACTGAAGGGCAAGCTGGATGGTTCTTCCGTCCGCGTGCCGACGCCGAACGTATCGGTGGTGGACCTGACCTTCCAGCCCGGCCGCGACACGACCATCGAAGAAGTGAACAGCCTACTGAAGGCCGCTGCCGAAGGTCCGCTGAAGGGCGTTCTGGCCTATACCGACGAACCGCTGGTTTCGATCGACTTCAACCACAACCCGGCCAGTTCCACGATCGACAGCTTGGAAACGGCTGTGATCGACGGCAAGCTGGTGCGCGTGCTCAGCTGGTACGACAACGAATGGGGCTTCTCCAACCGTATGGTCGATACCGCCGGGGTGATGGCGAAGTTCCTGTAAGCGGCAACGGATGTTGCCGGGCGGACATCTTGCCGGGATTGCCCGGCATGGTCGCCCGAAAGGGCCGATGGAGACGGTTACGGCCGTCTCCGTCACCCGCCCGCTGGGCGTTGCCGGCGATTTTCGCGGCGCGCTGGCCGGGCAGAAGAAAAGCTTCAAACGGCAGGTGTCGCTGATCGAAAGCGAATGCTGGGCGGCGGCGATGCACGATGTGCAGTCCAACCTCGATTGGCACCATGCGCGCCGCAATCTGCTGCTTTCCGGCATCCGCCTGCCACGGGCGCGCGGCACGCTGGTTGCCATCGGCGCCGCGCTGGTGATCGAAATACTCGACGAATGCGATCCGTGCGAACGGATGGAGGCGCTGGTTCCCGGCCTGCGCGCCGCGCTGACGGCTGACTGGCGCGGCGGCTTTCTGGGCCGCGTGATGCAGGACGGCGATATTGCCGTCGGCGATGAAACCCGAATTCTGTAAATGAGGATATTGTGATGGCCGCTTTCCGCACTCTGGACGATCTTGGGGACATTCGCGGCAAGGTGGCGCTGGTGCGTGTCGACCTCAATCTGCCGATGTCCGATGGTACGGTGACCGACCTGACACGCGCCACCGCGGTCGCGCCCACGATCCTCGAACTGGCGGACGACGGGGCCAAGGTGCTGCTGCTCGCACATTTCGGACGGCCGAAGGGGGAACGCAATTCCACCATGTCGATGACCATGGTGCAGGGTGCGGTCGCCGGTGTTCTGGGCCGTGAAGTGATGTTCATCCCCGAAGTGGCCGGCCCCGTTGCCGCGCAGGCGATCGGCATTCTGGGCGCAGGCGACATCGGGCTGATGGAAAACACCCGGTTCTGGCCCGGCGAGGAAAAGAACGATCCGGCCTTCGCCGCGGCGATTGCCGCCAATGCCGATTTCTACGTCAACGATGCCTTTTCCGCGGCGCACCGCGCCCATGCGACCACCGAAGGGCTGGCGCACATTCTGCCAAGCTATGCCGGCCGGTCGATGCAGGCGGAACTGGAAGCGCTGGACAAGGCGCTGGGCCAGCCGGAAAAGCTGGTTGCGGCCGTGGTCGGCGGGGCCAAGGTTTCGTCCAAGCTGGCGGTGCTGGAACATCTGGTGAAGCTGGTCGATCACCTCATCATCGGCGGTGGCATGGCCAACACGTTCCTTGCCGCACGCGGGGTGGATGTGGGCAAATCGCTGTGCGAACACGATCTGGCCCCCACCGTCACCGCGATCATGGATGCTGCCGACGCTTCGGGCTGCACCGTCCACCTGCCGTATGACGTGGTGGTGGCGAAGGAATTTGCCGCCAACCCTGCGTCGTTGCGCACCTGCAACGTACACGAAGTTGCGGCGGACGAGATGATTCTGGATGTCGGGCCGCAAGCGGTCGAGGCGCTGGCCGATGTGTTGAAGACCTGCCGCACGCTGGTGTGGAACGGGCCGCTGGGTGCGTTCGAAACCCAGCCGTTCGATGCCGCCACCGTGGCGCTGGCCCGGACGGCTGCCGCGCTGACGGTGGAAGGTTCGCTGGTGTCGGTTGCCGGCGGTGGCGATACCGTTGCGGCCATGAACCACGCAGGTGTTGCGGACGACCTGACTTACATTTCCACCGCTGGCGGTGCTTTCCTTGAATGGATGGAAGGGAAGGAACTGCCGGGCGTTGCCGCGCTTTCCCGTTAGACCAACAATGAGGAGATCAGGCCTTGAACCAACAGGACATGACTGCCCGCATCGCGAGCGGTAATGGCTTTATCGCCGCACTGGACCAGAGCGGCGGTTCCACCCCCAAGGCCTTGCGCGCCTATGGCATCGATGACGGGCAGTGGTCCGGCGATGACCAGATGTATGCCCGCATCCACGAAATGCGCAGCCGGATCATTTCCGCGCCGTGCTTTTCCGGTGACAAGGTGCTGGGCGCGATCCTGTTTGAAAAGACGATGGACGGCCTCGTCGATGGCAAGCCCACGCCGCACGCGCTGATCGCCCGCGGGGTCGTGCCCTTCATCAAGATCGATAAAGGGCTGGAGGACGAGGAAAACGGCGTCCAGCTGATGAAGCCGATCCCCGATCTCGACATCCTGCTCAGCCGCGCCCGCGCCTTGCAGGTGTTCGGCACCAAGGAACGGTCCGTCATCAACAGCGCCAATCCCGCTGGGATCGCGGCCATCGTGGCGCAGCAGTTCGAACTGGGCCAGCAGGTGCTGGATGCTGGGCTGATGCCGATCCTGGAACCCGAATACAATATCAAGGCGCCTGATCGCGCCGAAGGCGAACAGATCC
>JBDLVD010000136.1:0-4726 GCA_039804965.1 Pseudomonadota bacterium | reverse complement strand
GCAGCCCTGCGGTATCGGCGGCATAGATCACCGGGGCCTGTGGCAGCGCGCGGCGCAGTTCATCCAGCACGGTCAGGCCGCCAACGCCGGAATCGAACAGCAAGATCGGCGAAGATGCGTCCATCATGGTCCTGTCCACGCGCCCCCCTGCTTGTCCTCGGTGCGCTTTTCTTCCATGCGGCGTAGGCGGAAGGCGGGCCATCATGCAAGCCGGGGCCTGCCGTTTGGGGAAGTTTATGGACTGGGTTTTCGCACTGCTGACGGGATATGCGCTGGGGTCGATCCCGTTCGGCCTGCTGCTGTCATTGGCAGCGGGGCAGGGGGACATCCGCCGGATCGGTTCGGGCAATATCGGCGCCACCAACGTCCTGCGCACCGGCAACAAGGGGCTGGCTGCTGCCACCTTGCTGCTCGATCTGCTGAAAGGCTTCGGCGCGGTGGTGCTGGCCGCGCATCTGTGGCCGGCTGTGGCCGCGCTTGCCGCCTTGGGTGCGGTGCTGGGCCATTGCTTCCCGGTGTGGCTGAAATTCAAGGGCGGGAAGGGCGTGGCAACCACTGCCGGCGTCTGCTTCGGCCTGTGGTGGCCCATCGGCCTCGCCTATGCGGCGGTATGGCTGGGCCTGCTGGCGATCACCCGCATTTCCAGCGCCAGCGGGATGAGCGCGGCGGTGGCGGCGCCTGTGGCCGCTGCCGTGCTGAGCCGTTTCGATCTGGTGCCCGTGCTGGCGGCAATCGCGCTGATCGTGGTGTTGCTGCACCGGGCGAACATCGGCCGCCTGCTGCGCGGTGAAGAACCGCGGATCGGCCGCGCCAAGTGACGCTGACGCAGGAGGAAGCCTTTGCCCGCATCCGCCTGCTGCGATCGCCCAATGTCGGGCCGGTCAGTTACGCCCAGTTGCTGCGCCGGTTCGGTAATGCACAGGCGGCGCTGGACGGGTTGCCTGACCTCGGCCGCCGGGGTGGCCGCACCTATTCCGCCGCGTCCGCTGACCTGATCGATCGGGAAGTTGCGGCGGTGCGTGCCGCCGGTGCGCGGTATCTGTTCCACGATTCGCCCGACTATCCCGCACTGCTTGCCCGCATCGACGGTGCTCCGCCGATCCTGACGGTACGGGGGGACGCCACGCTGGCGCAGCGCCCCTGCGTGGCGATGGTGGGCGCGCGCAATGCCAGCGCGGCCGCGGTCAAGCTGGCGCGGGAATTCGGCTCTGCTTTGGCGGAGGCGGGCTTCACCGTCGCTTCCGGGCTGGCGCGGGGCATCGATGGGGCGGCGCACGAAGGCGCGCTGGCGGCGGGTGGGGCGTCCACCATCGGCGTGATCGCCAGCGGGATCGACATCGCCTATCCCCCGCAACATCGCGCCTTGCAGGAACGGATCGCGCAGGAAGGGTTGCTGCTGGCGGAACAGCCGCCCGGCACCGAACCGCGCGGAAGCCATTTCCCCAGCCGCAACCGCATCATCGCCGGGCTGGCGCTGGGCACGCTGGTGGTGGAAGCCGCGCCCAAAAGCGGATCGCTGATTACCGCGCGGCTGGCGGGGGAGGCCGGGCGCGAGGTTATGGCGATACCCGGCAGCCCGCTCGATGCGCGCAGCCATGGGTGCAACCAGCTGATCCGCGAAGGCGCTGTGCTGGTGCAATCGCCGGCCGACGTGGTGGAACTTCTCAGTGGCTTTGACGGCACGCCGGGTTCCACCTTCCGCGAAGTGGCGGCGGATTTCGATTATCTGCCCGATGACATGGTGCAGGCGGAACCGGCGGACATCGCCGCGCTGCTGACCACGGCGCCGGTGCTGGTGGATGAACTGATCCGGCAAAGCGGGGCAGGGGCAGGCGCGGTGCAGATGGCGCTGCTGGAACTGGAGATTGCCGGGCAACTGGTGCGCCATGCTGGGGGGAGGGTTTCGCTGGGCGCTTGACGAACGGCCCGCAACCCCACCACCCTCGCGCACACGTATACGTGAGGAACGATCTTACCCGCCATGCAGCTTGTCATCGTCGAATCCCCCGCCAAGGCGAAAACCATCGAGAAGTATCTCGGCAAGGATTTCAAGGTTCTGGCCAGTTACGGCCATGTGCGCGATTTGCCGCCCAAGGACGGATCGGTGCGCCCCGACGAAGAATTCGCGATGGACTGGGAAGTCTATGCCGACAAACGCAATCGCGATCAGGTGAAGGCGATTGCCGACGCGGCCAAGAAGGCGGACCGATTGATCCTGGCGACTGACCCTGATCGCGAAGGGGAAGCGATCAGCTGGCACGTGCTGGAACTGCTGAAGAACCGCAAGGCGGTGCCCAAGGACGTGGAACGCGTCACCTTCAACGCCATCACCAAGCAGGCGGTTACCGATGCGATGGCGAAACCGCGCCAGCTCGATACCGATCTGATCGACGCCTATCTGGCCCGGCGCGCGCTGGATTACCTGTTCGGCTTCACCCTTTCGCCGGTGCTGTGGCGCAAGCTGCCTGGCGCGAAAAGCGCGGGCCGCGTGCAGAGTGTGGCCTTGCGCCTGATCGTCGAGCGGGAACGCGAGATCGAAGCGTTCAAGGCGCAGGAATACTGGTCCGTCACGGCGAAGATGGAACAGGACGGCACCCCCTTCGATGCGCGACTGGTGGCGTTCGACGGGAAGAAGCTGGACCGGCTGAGCATTGGCGATGCCGGCACGGCCGAGCGGGCGAAGGCGGCGGTGGAAACCGGGCGCTTCACCGTGGAAGACGTGGAAACCAAGCCGCTGAAGCGCAATCCGGCGCCGCCGTTCACCACCTCCACCTTGCAACAGGAAGCCGCGCGCAAGTTGGGCTATTCCGCCAGCCATACGATGCGGCTGGCGCAGACGCTGTATGAAGCGGGCGCGATCACTTACATGCGTACCGATGGCGTGCAGATGGATGGCAGCGCGATCAGCGCCTGCCGCCGCGCCATTACCGAACGGTACGACGGGCATTATCTGCCTGAAAAGCCGCGCATCTATCAGACCAAGGCGAAGAATGCGCAGGAAGCGCACGAAGCCATCCGGCCGACCGATTTTTCCCGCGATCACGCAGGTTCAGGGGACGAGGCCAAGCTGTATTCGCTGATCTTCAAGCGCGCGATGGCCAGCCAGATGGCGGCAGCCAGCCTGGAACGCACCACGGTGACGCTGCGCGAACCGACCGGGCGGCACGAATTGCGTGCGACCGGGCAAGTGGTGAAGTTCCCCGGCTTCATGGCGGTCTATCAGGAAAGCTTCGACGCCAAGGGCGAAGACGATGAAGACGGCGCGCTGTTGCCGGTGATGCGCAAGGGCGATGCCCCGGCCAAGAAGGACGTGGAAGCGATCCAGCATTTCACCCAGCCGCCCGCGCGTTTTTCGGAAGCCAGCCTGGTCAAACGGATGGAGGAACTGGGCATTGGCCGGCCTTCAACCTATGCCAGCACGATCCAGACCCTGCGCGATCGCGCTTACGTGCGGATGGAGAAAAATCGTTTCTTCGCAGAGGATTCCGGGCGGCTTCTGACATCGTTTCTTGAACGATTCTTCGCCCGTTACGTCGGCTTCGACTTCACGGCGGAGATGGAAGAAGAACTGGACGACGTGTCCGGCGGGCGGGCCGAATACAAGGCATTGCTCGCGGCGTTCTGGCGCGATTTCAAGCCGAAGAGCGACGAGGTGATGGAACGCAAGCCTTCGGAAGTGACCGAGGCGCTGGACGAATTCCTGTCCGATTACCTGTTCCCGCAGCAGGCCGATGGCAGTGATCCGCGCACCTGCCCCAAGTGCGTTGCCGAAGCCCGAGAAGGCGGCCGGCTGAGCCTGCGCGGGGGCCGTTTCGGGGCCTTCATCGCCTGTTCCAATTACCCGGAATGCAATTTCCGCCGCAAGTTTGGCCAGCCTGACGCTGATGGTGGCAGCGACGATGAAAGCATGGGCAAGGATCCGGTCACGGGCCTTGAAGTGGAACGGAAAGTCGGGCGCTTCGGCCCCTATATCCAGCTGGGCGAGGGCAAGGATGCGAAGCGCGCCTCCATCCCCAAGGATCTGCCCGATTTCGATCTGGAATGGGCGCTGAAACTGCTCGCCCTCCCGCGCGAAGTGGGCCTGCACCCCGAAAGTGGGGAAATGATTACTGCCAGCATTGGCCGTTATGGTCCCTATCTGGCGCACAACGGCAAGTATGCGAAGCTGTCGGGCACGCGCGACGTGTTCGAAACCGGCATGAATGCGGCGGTCACCTTGCTGGCGGAAGCCGCCAATCGCGGCGGTGCGACGCGCGCCAAGGCGGAACCGATCAAGGCGTTCGGCGCCCACCCGGCCAGCGGCGGGGAGATGAAGGTTATGCCGGGCCGCTATGGCCCCTACGTCACCGATGGCACCAACAACGCCACCATCCCCAAGGATGTGAAACCGGAAGACCTGACCGAAGCGCAGGCGATCGAACTGATCGACGCCCGCATTGCCAAGGGCCCGCCAGCCAAGAAGAAAGGCGCCCGCATGGCTCCGGCAAAGAAGGCGCCCGCAAAGAAGGTGGCCGCAAAGAAACCCGCGGCGAAGAAGGCCCCGGCCAAGAAAAAGCCCGCAAAGGCAGAGGCATGAGCGAGAAGTTTGAGAAACATCGTCAGCCGTGGCGGTCCGAGGAGGTCGGCAAGCTGCGCACGCTTGCGGCCAAGGGCAAAGGCCTGAAGGAAATCGCCAAGGCCCTGTCCCGTACCGAGGAATCGACCAGGGACCGGGCAAAGATTGACG
>JBDLVD010000135.1:0-4733 GCA_039804965.1 Pseudomonadota bacterium | reverse complement strand
CGCGGAGGCGGTGCGCGTCTGCCAACTGCCATCGGTGCCCTGATATTTTTCCCCCGGCTGGGTGCGGGCGATGGCAAGGCAACCGGCGGTGAAGGCATATTCTTCCAATGTGGCGCGCTGGGCCTGTGCCTTGGCCGCATAAACCGCACGCCGCTGGATGTTGAGATCATCGACCATGGCGCGCAGGGCCGCATCGCCGCTGCCCACCACGCCCAGATAACCATCGGCCTTTTCCCCCACGGTTCCTGCCTTCCGCGCGGCTTCATAAGCGGGATCGCGCTGAGCAAAGGCCGGGCTTGCCAGCCCGCCAATGGCCAGCGACGCAGCGGCGAGGCCGAGCGTGATGCGGGAAAAACGGCTGCTGTTCATCGTGGGCTCCATCAGAAGATGTCCGCGTTTTCCTCGATCGTATTCCCGGCGTCGGCCGCCAGGCGATAGATCACTTCCTGCGTGATGTTGATGTTGAGTTCGATCACGATCGGGTCGGTCGGCGCGTTAACGGTAACGCACCCCGTGCCCATGACCGAAGCCAGCACCACCATCATTGACCTTGGCGCCACTTTCAGCACCGCATTTGCCGGCCGTTTCATCCCTGTCCCGTCCCTGTCAGGTCCGGCGGACTTATGCGCCCGGCGGTGGGCCTTGGTCAATTTGACTGCTTTCATCACCTATCCTCGCTTTCGGAGGGCTGAATGGGGCCTTTTCCAGCCTTTGGCGCCGCCCCCTGCGGCGTCACGGGCTTGCCGGCAGAATCGATCAGGCCGATTTCGCGCGGGTCTCGGATAAAGGCGGGATCGTACATGGCGCGGATCGATGTGATCAGCGCATAGAACGGCGCGCGCACGTTCACGTCGAAACGGAACGGCAGCTTGGCCACTTGGCGGGTCAGGAAATTCTGCCTTGCGCCCGCCCCTTGGCTGACCCCGTCAAACCGCACGCGGGTGACGATTTCGCCCGTCAGCGAACCGTCCATCTGCAACATCATCTGCTTGTAATCGAGCGAGCGGAGCGCGGAAAAGGCGAAGTTGGGAATGGCGCCCATGTCTTCGTAGGTCAGCTTCCCGACATAGGCGATATTGCCGCCGGGCGGACGCGCCACCAACACCCCGCCTTCCAGCCGCCCGTTGCCCTGTTCATCGAACACGACCGGGATCGTGCCGTCGAAAGTGCCGGTAACGGCGAGATTCGAAAGCTCCATCCGTTCGATGAAGCGCGCCGCGTCCAGTCCTTCCAGTTCCAGCACGTAACGCCGGGTTTCGGCATTGCCGAAGCGCATTTCCAGAGGGCGCAACCGCAGCGTGCCACCGAGGAACGGCCATGTGCCGCCGCCCAGCCGCAGCAATTGCCCGCCTTCCAGCTGGAAGGTGACGATGCCGTTGTTCGCCTCGATCCCCGGATTGACGCTGGCGATGCGAATCTGCTGGTCGGGTGCGGTGGTCAGGCCCAGCAGGTCGGTGAATTCGACCGTGCCAGCCGCCCCCTTCACCGGGCCGAAGGCGGCGGCCAGATCGAGCGAATCGCTGGAAAAGCGCCCGCCGCTGGTCACGCCTTGCGGGCTCCAGTCGATGCGGCCGCTGCCGTTGATCGTGCCGGCAACGTTGGCGACCAGACCTTTGGCGAGCGATGTCAGCGTGGCAGGTTGCAGGCCCTTGTCGAATGTCAGCCCGGCAACGGCCAGATCAGCCTGCCCCCGCCCGCTGGCCAGATCATGCCGGATGTTGACCGTGGACACTTCACGATCCGTGCCCGGTTCACGCAGCAAAGCCTTGGCTGTAATGACAGAATCCTGAAGTGCCAGAACCGCCGAGCGGGCCACCAGCGGGTTGAAGCGCGCGGGTGCCTGCCGGTCCTGCACGCGGAAAGCACCATCGCCCAGCGTCAGCCGCCCCCCGTCGTAACGCCATGTGCCCGCCGCGCCGATGAGGTCCAACGGCACTGCGAACAACCGGCCCTCTGCCCCGGCGAACGTGCCGTGCAGATCCGGGCCGACGCGGCCTGTCAGCCGCTCCACCCCAAAGTGCGATGCCGCTTCTGCCGGGCCAAGCGTCACCGCAACCCGGTTGGCCGAAAGATCGCCCGGCCAGGCCAAGGTCACAGCGCCAGAGCGCACGGCCAGCGGGCTGTCGCCAACATGGCCCTTCAACGCCAGCGCCGACGTGCTGGCAGCGATCCGCAGCGCCGCCCCGTCTCGCCGCACCATGGCGGAGCCGGGCGGCGGACACAGCGTCAGGCGGTGACGGTCAAGCGTGAGGCTGGCCAGTTGCATCCGTTCGAAAGCGAGGTCAGCACATTCCAATCCGACGGCCAGCGCGCCATTGCTGGTAATCCGGCCGGACAGCGGCAAGACCAGCCCTTGCACCGCTCCGCCCGGCAAAGCCCCGCTGGCACGGACCTGCCCGGAAAAACCGATCGCCCCGCTGGCGCCCTGCACCACCGCCATGTCCGGCACCTCCAGCACGGCCGATCCGGCACGATAAGGGGCCATGTGCAAGCGGAAGCGGGTGGCATCTCCACCGCGCTGTTCCATCCGTCCGGTGATCTGCGGCAAGCCCGCGCCACCGGTCAGAAAATTGCCGCTGAGGCGCGGAATTTCGCCGTTCCCGCTTGCCAACTGCACGCGCGACAGCGCCACCAGCGTCTGCCCTCCCTGCGCTTTCAGCCGCGCATCCGGCATCACCAGCGCCAGCCGCCCGTCAATCAGCCGCAGATCGAATTCGCCCGCCAGCGTACTGCCGGGGGCCTGCCGTGCAACGCCGCTGCGCAGTTGCTGCAACAAGGGTGCAAGCAGCGTACCGTGCGTAGATGCGATGGCGGAACGCAGACCGCCGTCCAGTTCCGGCCCGCTGGCCGGGCCTGACCCTGAAAAGGTGCCGGCCACTTCCACCCGGCGCATGTCCGGCCGGGCGCGCAAGCGACCATCAAGCGCGACGGTTGCCAGTCCCGCACCACTGGTCGCCACCCCCTTGCCCGCCAGATCGAAGTCCAGCGCCAAACCGGCTGGCCGCCAGGAATAACGGGTTGTCCCCTGCAACCCGCGCAAGCTGTTCGCGCCCTGACGCAGCCCGGCCAGATCAAGCCCGGCGGTGCCCTGCACGCTGGTGAGCGCCTTGTCCGTGCGCATCCCCAGCTGCACCGCGCCCTTGCCAAGGGCCAGATTGCGTTGCGAACAGGCAAATCCGGCGAAACGCAGCGGGCCATCAAAAGCGGGCTGTTCGCGTATCACCGCGATCCGGCCATACAGCGTCGTGCCACTGGCCACGCAGCCGCCAGCCGCCAACCGCGGCGCGACGGCGGCCACTTCTCCGGCGAAACCACCGCGCAACGCGCCTGTGCCTTGCAACTTGATGCCGATGGGGCCGTAATCCCCATCGATCAGCGCGCGGCCATCGTCCACGGCAAGATCCATGCGGGGCAGCTGGAACGGTTCCTTGCTGCCGGTGAAAATCAACGGGTCAAGCGCGCCAAAGCTCAGTTTGCCCTGCCGCACACTGCCATGCAGGCGCGGGCGCAACAGGCGCACCCGGGTGATATCCGGCAGGCCGAAACGCGGGCGGATCAGCACCTCCACCTGCTCCACCGTCAGGTCCGGATGCGCGCGATCACCGATCGAAAGGTTGCGCAACACCTGCCGGTCTGGGCCGATGCGGGTGATTTCATAACGCGCCTCCACCCCGTTGGTGGCGAAGTAATCCTGAATGAAATTGTCGGCCAGCCGTTCGCGGCCCAGCCACAGCGCCAGCAGGGCGATCAGCAGCAATGCGCCCGTTACCAGCAAGACCACGCAGCCCATTCGGCGGCGCGGACGATCGGTGTTGGCTTGGTCGGGCGACGACATCGGGCCGACACTTGCGCGCTGGCATCACTAAAGGCAATGCAGGTTCGGGGGAGAATTACGTAATTGCCGCAGCATGACACAACCCGGACGCATGACGGCATGGGCCACCGCGCGCGCTTGCGCCAGCGGTTGCTGGAAGGCGGGCCGGAAGCGCTGGCCGATTACGAAGTGCTGGAATACTTGCTGTTTGGCGCCAATGCTCGCGGCGATACCAAGCCCCTTGCCCGCACCTTGCTGAACCGTTTCGGATCGCTGGCCGCGGTGCTGGATGCCGATCCCGGCGCGCTGAAACAGGTGCCCGGCGTGGGCGATGCTGCACTGGGCGCAATCAAGATCACTGCACTGGCGGCCCGGCGAATGGCGCGCGGCGAAGTGGTGCAGCGGCCGCTGCTGGGCAGTTGGCAGGCTCTGATAGATTACCTGACGATCGACATGGCCAATCTGACGGTGGAGCGCGTGCGCGTGCTGTACCTCAATTCGCAAAACCGGCTGATCCTTGACCACAAGGTGGGCGACGGCACGATCGACGAAGCAGCCATTCATCCGCGCGAAGTGATCCGGCAGGCTTTCGATGTCGGCGCCACCGCACTGATTCTTGTCCACAACCATCCCAGCGGCAACCCGGAACCCAGCCGCGCCGACATCCAGATCACCAACCGCATCGCAGAAGCGGGCCGGTTGCTGGGCATTACAGTTCACGATCATGTCATCATCGGCCGGGGGGAACATGTGTCGTTGCGGGCGAAGGGCTTGATCTGACTGGCCACGCGGCCTAGCCGCGCATTCGAAAGCCTGATTGCGGCCCGACCGCACAAGGCACGTGTCCCAAAGCACCGGAGTTGATGATGGTCCCCCGCTATTCCCGCCCTGCCATGACCGCGATCTGGGAAGCGGAAGC
>JBDLVD010000134.1:0-4795 GCA_039804965.1 Pseudomonadota bacterium | reverse complement strand
ACGAATATATGATCGCATCGTCGCTGACAGAGCGGGCGGCGCTTTCGGCGCTGGTCCTGCACCGCCTTGCCATGGGGGAACAGGCATGAGTTTCGTCATTCGCGCCGCCACTGCAAACGATCTGCAAGCGCTTTACGAAATGGCCAAGCTGACCGGCGGCGGTTTCACCAACCTGCCGCCCGACCGGCCATCGCTGGCGGCCAAGCTGGACCGGGCAGGACAGGCATTTTCGCGCACCGACGACAGCGTTGGCGACGAACAGTTCGTGCTGGTGCTGGAAAACTGCGAAACCGGCGAAGTGCGCGGCACCAGCCAGCTGTTCACCCGCGTCGGCCAGAAATGGCCGTTCTATTCCTATCGCATGACCACGCTGACGCAGCATTCGGTGGAACTGGAACGGACGGTGCGGGCAGAACTGCTCAGCCTTGTCACCGATCTGGAGGGATCGAGCGAAGTGGGCGGGCTGTTCCTGCACCCGTCCGAACGCGCCGGGGGGTTGGGGATGCTGCTGGCGC
The DNA here is from genome assembly GCA_039804965.1 of Pseudomonadota bacterium. Taxonomy (GTDB): domain Bacteria; phylum Pseudomonadota; class Alphaproteobacteria; order Sphingomonadales; family Sphingomonadaceae; genus Croceibacterium_C. The sequence continues at coordinate 4,280 of JBDLVD010000134.1, read as the reverse complement.
GCAGCCGATACCTGTTCATCGCCATGCACCGCGCCCGGTTTGGCGACCGGGTGCTGGCCGAACTGCGCGGCATCATCGACGAACGCGGCGGATCGCCATTCTGGGATGCCATCGGCGGGCGGTTCTTCGGCATGACCTTTCAGGAAGCAGACTATTTCAACGCCACCCATGGCAACCAGTTCATCGCCGACCTGATGCCCAAGCACCCCGTCTACATCGCGATGCTGGAGGAAAGCGCCCGCCGGGTGATCGGCCTGCCCCACCCCAGTGGCCGTGCCGCGATGCGGATGCTGGAAGACGAACAGTTCGCCCACGATGGCTATGTCGATATCTTCGATGGCGGCCCGACCATGGTTGCCCGGACAGACAGCGTCGCCAGCATCCGCGACGCGGCGGAAATGGTGGTGGTGGACGCGCAATTGCCCAAAGGGGACAAGGCACTGATCGCCAGCGGACGGCTGGGCGCGTTCCGGTGCTGCTTCGGCGCGCGCGCAATGCGCGACGGCGGCGTGGCGATCGACGCGCAGGCAGCAGACCTGTTAGGCGTGAAGCAGGGCGACCCGGTGTGGAGCGTTGGCCGGTGAAGCTGGTGGAAATCAATTTCGACGGGATCGTCGGCCCCAGCCACAATTACGCGGGCCTCAGCCCCGGCAATCTGGCCGCCACAGGCCATGCCGGGCAGCCATCGCACCCGCGCGCCGCGGCGTTGCAGGGGTTGGCCAAGATGCGCGGCAACATGGCGCTGGGGCTGGCGCAGGGGTTCTTCATGCCGCTGCCGCGCCCCAATGGGCGGTGGCTGGGCGAACTTGCCGCCGATGCCACGATGGACCGCGCTCTGCTGGCCGGGGCATGGTCCGCATCCAGCATGTGGACCGCTAATGCGGCCACCGTTTCCCCCGCCCCCGATACGGCTGACGGGCGCTGCCACCTGAGCGTGGCCAATCTCGTCACCATGCCGCACCGGGCGCAGGAATGGCCCGATACGCTGGCGCAATTGCGGCTGGCCTTTGCCGACCGCGCCCACTTTGCCGTGCATGGCCCGGTGCCGCCATGTTTTGGCGATGAAGGCGCGGCCAATCACATGCGGCTGTGCGCGCGGCACGATCAGGCCGGGGTGGAGATTTTCGTCCACGGCCGCCCCGGCACCCGTTTCCCCGCTCGCCAGCACGAACAGGCGGGGCGCACGCTGGCCCGCCGCCACGGGCTGGCAACGGGCCGGGCGCTGTTCATCGAACAATCGCCCGAAGCCATCGCCGCCGGCGCGTTCCACAACGACGTTGTGGCTGTGGCCAACGAACGAGTGCTGCTCTGCCACGAACAGGCCTTCGCCGATCCGGACGCAGCCTATGCTGCGATCCGGCAGGCCATGCCGGAGGTGGAGATCGTGGTCGTGCCGGCCAGCGCGGTCAGCCTGGAACAGGCAATCCGGTCCTATCTGTTCAACGCCCAGCTGGTGACCTTGCTCGGTGGGGAAATGGCGCTGATCGTCCCGCAGGAAGCATGGACCAATGCCGCGGTGCGCGGCTGGTGCGATGCGATGGTGGGCGGCAATGGCCCGATCCGGCAGGTGATCTCGGTGGACGTGCGAGAATCCATGTCCAACGGCGGTGGTCCTGCGTGCCTGCGCCTGCGCGTGGTGGCCGATCCCGCCACGGTCGATCCCCGCTTCATGCTGGATGATGCCCGTGCCGACGCGCTGGAGGCGGTGATCGCCGCGCATTGGCCGCAACAGATCGATCCGGGGGATATCGGCAACCCTGCGCTGGCCCGGCATGTGGAAAGCGCGCGCGCCGCATTGCTGGACCTGCTGGACCTGAGCCAGCTTGCCTGAAACCCCTGTCGATCCGGTTTACAATCGGGACAGCCTTTAACCAGCGTATTGCGCGGTTTTCCTGATGTGGCATGATGGTTGCTGATACAGCGGGAAAGGAAACACAATAATGTTGCGTAAAGTGTCCCGGCTGTTCGTTATCAAGACCCGGCTGGAAGCTTTTCTGGTGATCTATGCGCTGGCTCTTGGCGCAACCAGCCGCGGCGCGCATTACCTGCAGCTTTATCCGGGATGGGGTGGCCAGCTGCTGTTCCTCGCCACCACCGGCGCGGTATTCATGGCAGGGGCCAAGCTGCTCGACTGCCTGAAACTGGAAGCGCGCGTGGCCGAGCTTGAGGGCCGCCGGGAGTAGTCGGCGAGCCGCCGCCAGCGCACAATTGCGCAGGCCGGCAGAACCAAATTATGTGCGAAAGCAGGTGGGGAGCTTCTGTTGCCCGGTGCCCCCCGAACCGCTGGAATCCGTTCTGTTGCCCGGTCGGTCCAACCGCGCTGTTAGCTTTGTAATATCAGGGCGTTAGCCCATCAATTACGCAGCGATGGCGAGTGCTTCGTTGTCGTTGGCACTTGTGAGTTTTGAGCCTTAGTACGGGTTACTCAGCCCGGGCGAAAATAGTGTTTTTCAACACACGTCGATCCTGGTTCGGCCCCATCAACACCCCTGCGACAACAGGCACCCGTTCAAAACGGGATGGTGATGGTGGAGCCGCCGGGTACTGCCCCCGGGTCCGCTGTGCCTATTGCACACCACAATTTATCGCCATAGCCGGCCGAAACCGGCAGAACCCATATAGGCCCTGCCGGCTTAATGTGAAGTGACCGGTTGCGCTGCTGCGCGTTTTTACTTCCGCAGGGCGTCGCGAATTTCGGTCAGCAGGTCCACTTCGCTCGGCCCGGCGGGCGCCGGTGCGGCTTCCTGCTTCTTCATCGCCTTGTTGGCGAATTTCACCAGCAGGAAGATCACGAAGGCCAGGATCAGGAAGTTGATGAAGGTCGACACGAAATTGCCCCATGCCAGCACGTTGGCCCCGGCAGCGCGGGCGGCTTCCAACGAAGCGCCAGCCGGCACGGTGCCCGAAAGCACGACATACTGGTTGGAGAAATCGACATCACCAAACACCGCGCCGACGAGCGGCATGATAAGATCGCCCGTCAATGACGCGACAATCGTGCCGAAAGCAGCGCCGATGATGACACCAACCGCAAGGTCCAGCACATTGCCCTTGGCGATGAATTCCTTGAATTCCTGCAACATGTTCATTCCCCTCTTCCTACGATTCCCAAAGGTTACTGCTAATTTAACCAATTTTCCACCCACCTGCAGCTGTCCTTGAAGTGCGCTGCCGCTGTGCTATCTAGGCAATACAGTTAAGCCGGGCGCGAGCGCCGGGTTGGTTCAGGAGGAAACAGATCATGGCATTCCGGCTTTCCGCGCCGTTGGCGCGCTTCGCATTCGTGGTGGCTGCTGCGTGCAGCCTTGCCGCCTGCGGGATCAATTCCGTTCCCACCGCTGAAGAAAACGCAAAGGCCAAATGGGCTGACGTGCAAGCAGCGTTTCAGGAACGTGCCAATCTGATCCCGAACCTGCAGGAAATCGTGCTGTCGAGCGCGGAACAGGAACGCGCCACGCTGGATGCGGTGATTTCCGCGCGCGCCAACGCCACCCGGCCCGAAGTGCAGATCGGCGCGAACGATCTGAACGATCCGGCCAAGGTGGAAGCGTTCCAGAACGCGCAGAACCAGTTCGGCGGCGCGCTGTCGCGGCTGCTGGTTTCGGTGGAACAGTATCCTGAATTGAAGAGCCAGGAAAACTTCGGCCGCTTCATGACCCAGTTCGAAGGCAGCGAAAACCGCATCCGCGTTTCCATCCGCGATTACAACGAAGCGGTGCGCCAGTATAACACCACGATCCGCACCTTCCCCGACATCATCGGCGCGAAGATCATCCACGGTGCCAAGCCGCTGACGACCTACAAGGCCGCCACGCCCGGCGCAGACGTTGCCCCCACGCTGAACATGCGCCCGGCGGCGGCCAAGTAAGGCAGATCGGGGCATGAACCGCCTGTTCGGCCTCGTTTGCGGCCTGATCGCACTGGTGGGCGCCAGTGCGGTTCAGGCGCAACCGGCTTTCCCTGAACGCGGGACCGCACCTGTCGTCGATGCCGCCAATGTCATCGATGATGCGGCAGAAGCGGAACTGACGGCGAAGCTGACCGCGTTCGAACAGGCCAACCAGCGGCAATTCGTGGTAGCCACGGTGCCCGATCTCGGCGGGTATGACATCTCCGATTACGGATACCAGTTGGGCCGCCATTGGGGCTTGGGCGACAAGGCGACCAACCAGGGCATTATCCTGCTGGTCGCGCCCAAGGAACACAAGGTGCGGATCGAGGTCGGCTATGGCCTCGAAGCGATCCTGCCCGATGGCCTCGCCTACGATATCATCGAAGGG
>JBDLVD010000133.1:0-4824 GCA_039804965.1 Pseudomonadota bacterium | reverse complement strand
CCGCGAACAGCTAGGGAACATCGCCCCAACGTGCAACCCCGCCAAAGGCTCGTTTGGCCGCAAGCGGACGGAACCCCATCACCCCCTATCCCATTGTCTTCGCAACAGGGCGAGATTCCCCCAGAGGAGATTACGATGTTGAAATCTATCATGGCAGGCGTGTCGGCGATGGCGCTGACCGCCATTCCGACCGTGCTGTACGCGCAGGATACCACCACCACCCAGAGCACCACGACCACCACGACCAGCGGCACCCTCACGGCCGATCAGCAGGCGAAGATGGACGCGTGGCCGCCTGATCACAAGGCAGCCTATACCGCATGGCAGCCGGACCTTCAGGCCTATTACTGGACCCTGGATGAAAAGCAGCAGGATGCGTTCTGGATGCTGACCGATCCGCAGCGCACGCAGTTGTTCGCCATGAACGACACGCAGAAATCGGCGGCGTGGAATTCCATCCTGACGCAGATCGATACCGCGCGCAGCAGCAGTGCCGCCACTCCGGCTACGCCGGGCAGCAACTCTGCCATGCCGAGCAGTTCCGCAGCGGAGCCGGCAACCCCGGCCACTCCGGCTGATCCGGGCGTCAGTGCAGCCACTCCCGCGGAACCTGCCGCCCCGGCAGATGCAGCGGGTGCGGCTGGAGCAGAAGGTGCGGCCCACGATGGGAACGCAGCGCACCGTTAAGCTTTGTACAGACGATAAGCATGAAGAAGGGCCGTCCGGGAAACCGGGCGGCCTTTTTCATGGCCGGGAAGATTATTCGGCTGTGGCAGGCAGGCGCAGGAAGGTGATGCGGGCTGAACCGATCTTGCGTTCGCTTTCGATCTCCAGCCCTTTCACCTTCACGTCTTCATCGCGCGCGGTTTCGATCACGATCCACGATGCCGGGCTGATCCAGCCGAGACGATTGAGCCGATCGAGCGCAACGCCGCCAGCGCCGCTGGCATAAGGCGGATCGAGCAGCAGCAGGTCCACCGGCGCGCGGGCCGGGCCCATGCTCATCACCGAAGACGCCTGCACCGCGGTGACATCCTGTGCCCGCAGCGCGGCGATGTTGGTGCGCAGGGCGCGGATCGCGGCGGGATCCTGTTCCACGAACAGGCAGTGCGCCGCCCCGCGGGAAAGGGCTTCCAGACCCAGCGCGCCGGAACCGGCGAACAGGTCCGCCACTTTCAGCCCTTCGAACGTGCCGAGCCGGCTGGTCAGCATGGCGAACAGCGTTTCTCGGGTGCGGTCGGCCGTGGGGCGGGTGCCTTCCCCTTCGGGCGCGCGCAGCAGGCGGCGGCGCCATTCCCCGGCGATGATCCTCAAGCCTGCGGCCCCTTCTTCAGGCTGGCGCGGAACCGTTCGACCTCTTCCTTGCGGACTTCGAAGGCGGCACCGCGCGGCAGGTCAGCCAGTTCGAACGGGCCATAGGCAAGCCGCAGCAGGCGCGAAACCTGCAGGCCGAGATGTTCCAGCACGCGCCGCACTTCGCGGTTCTTGCCTTCCGCCAGCGTCAGTTCGATCCACTTGTTGCGGCCCGAACTGCGTTCCATGTTGGCGTTGATCGGGCCGTAGCGCATCCCTTCGATGGTGATGCCGTCCATCAGATCTTCCAGCTGCCCTTGCGTGATATCGCCGAAAGTGCGCGCGCGGTATGTGCGCGGGATGCCGCTGGAAGGCAGTTCCATCGCGCGCTTCAGTTCGCCATCGTTGGTCAGCAGCAGCAGGCCTTCGGTGTTGAGATCGAGCCGGCCGACCGGCATCACCCGCGGCGCGCCAGCGGGCAGGGCATTGCGCAGCGCATTGTAGATGGTGGGCCGCCCGGCGGGGTCACGTTCCGCCGTGATCAGGCCGCTGGGCTTGTGGAAACAGAACAACCGGGTGCGATCGGGCTCACCCACCGGCTTGCCGTCCACCGTCACCCCGCGCAGGCCGGGCAGCACCGTGGCGGGCGTCGTCAGCTTGACGCCGTCGAGCGACACGCGCCCTTCAGCGATCATCCGTTCCACTTCGCGGCGGCTGGCAATCCCTGCGCGCGCCAGCAGCTTGGCAATGCGTTCCCCATCGCGCGGTTCGCCTTGCGGGCGGGCGACGGCAGGCGCGGCGGACGATTTGGGGCGCGGATAAGGGCGCTTGGCCGTGCTGGAGCCGGAACCGCCGTTATAGCCGGACCCCGAGTTGTAGCCGCCACCAGACCCGCCACCGGACCGGCGGCCAGAACTTCCAGCAGAACCTCCATCAGATCCCCGGCCGGAACCGCCGCCTGCACCTGCGCGCGGCGGCCCGCTGCGACCGTTGCGGGTGCCGGATGCTGCCGGGCGTGTGCCGGGCCGTTTCGATGGTCTGGGCTTGTCGTTCACGGTCCGCGCATAGCGGGGCCGGGCCGCGCGGTCCAAGGGAAAGGCACGTTTCCCGCTTCCCTTGATGCGCGCAGGCGTTAATCTGCGCGGTTTGGTGGGGAAGGGTCGAAAAACAATGGTAAATGGCGAAGCGCAGGCGGCGCAGGGCGGGGGCAGCCGGGGTATCTGGCAATCCGTCGTGCCTTATCTGGAAAAGGAATCGCTGGCGGCGTTCTTCGTCGGGGTTTCCAGCGGCTTCCCTTTCGCCATGATCGCCGCCACGCTGACCACGCGGCTGGCGCAGGATGGTATCGACAAGAGCACCGTCACCGCCTTTTCGCTCGCGTTTCTCGTCTACAACCTCAAATTCCTGTGGGCCTGGGTGATCGATGGCGTGCGCCTGCCGTTGATCGGGCGGTTGGGGCAGCGCGTTTCATGGATGCTGGTTGCGGGCCTGCTGGTGATGGCCGCAGTCATCAATCTGGCACTGGCCAATCCGCAGGCGGACATCGTCTGGACGGCGACCAGCGCGGTGCTGGTGGGGTTGGCCGGCGCGACTTTCGATATCGTGATCGACGCCTTCCGCATCGAAACGCTGAAGCCCTATCAACTCGGCACCGGATCGGGGATGAGCCAGTATGGCTGGCGCATCGGGTCCGCTGCGGCGGGCGGCGTGGCGCTGGTGGTGGCGGCACGATACGGCTGGCAGGCGGCCTACATCGCCTGCGCCGGTTTCGCCCTGCCGGCTATGCTGACGGCGCTGATCCTTGGGGAACCCGCCCGGTACCGCGAACCAGCGGCACGGCGCGGTGTGGTGCAGATGTGGCAATCGTTCGCCGGGCCGTTCGCGGAATTCTTCCGCCGCAACGGCGCATGGCTGGTTCTGCTGTTCATCCTTGTCCACAAGATTGGTGACACGCTGGCCAACCTCACCTTCCGCCTGCTGTTCGATGATCTGGGTTTCACCAACGATGAAATCGCCATTTACGATGTTGGCATCGGCTTCTGGGCGTTTCTGGTCGGGGTGTTCATCGGCGGGGTGCTTTATGCCCGGTTGGGCCTGAAGCGGTCGGTGCTGATTTCGCTGGTGCTGATGGCGCTATCGAACCTCAGCTTCGCCGCACTGGCTGCGGCTGGCCACAGCAATGTTGGCATGGCAGGCGCAATCACGTTCGAGAATATCGCGTCAGGCTATGGCGGGGTGGTGCTGGTGGCCTACTTCTCGGCCTTGTGCGATCTGCGCTTCACCGCGTCGCAATATGCGCTGATCTCTGCCGCGGCCAGCGTGGTCGGCCGGTTCCTGACCGGCACGACCGCGGGCGCGCTGATCGACAGCTTCGGCTACGTCAACTTCTACCTGCTGACCACGCTGGCGGCGCTGCCCGGCATCGTGCTGTTCTGGGTCATGATCCGCAACGGCATGGTGGATGCCGCGATGGGCACCGCCGGGGAAGAAAACCCCTAATCCGGCACTTCGTCGTTTTCGGCCAGCACCTTGCCGGCCAGATACAGCGATCCCGCGATCAGCACCGGCAGGCCATCGTCCGGCAGGCTTTTCAGCGCAGTGGCGACATCGGGCGCCCACTGCGCCTTGCCGGCATAGCTTTCCGCACCATGTGAATCGCTGCCGTGGATCGGCACTGCGGTGGTCGTTTCCAGCCGTCCTTCCAGCGGATCGATGATCGTCTGCGGGTAACGGTTGGACAGCATCCCGATGATCAGGTGCAGCCGCTGCCCGGCAAAATGCCGCCCGATGGCAAGGCCTGCGTCGGCATTATGCCCGCCGTCCAGCCATACCTTGCGGCCGGGTGCCAATGCGGTGAGCGGACCGCTGCCCAGCAATTGCAGCCGTGCGGGCCAGCGCGCGGTGCTGATGCCGTGGGCCATCGCCTCTGCCCCGACAGTAACGTCCTGCTGGTGGCGGATCATCGCCACCGCCAGCGCGGCATTATCGCCCTGATGGCGGCCGGGAAGCTGCGGCAGCGGCAGCGACAGTTCGCCCCACTGGTCGCGGTAAGCGATGCCGGTGTCCGAAACATCGGCCCACCAATCGCGCCCGCGCATGAACAGCGGAGCGCCGGCGGCTGCGGCGATACGCACGATTTCCGCTTCCACTTCGGGCGCGTAATTCTGCGTCACCATCGGCGATCCGGCGCGGGCAATACCGGCCTTTTCAAACGCGATACGCACCATCGGTTCGGTCGGCGCGCCGTCTTCGGGCACCAGCAGGAACCCTTCGTGATCGATCCCCAGCGTGGCGATGCCGCAGGCGGCGGGGCGATCCATCACATTGGTGGCATCCAACCGGCCGCCAAGACCCACTTCGATGATGCAGGCATCAGCCGGGTGGCGGGCGAAAGCCATGAAAGTGGCCGCCGTGGTCACTTCGAAGAAACTGGGGCCGAGCGATTCGCCAAGGTCCAGCACTTCGCGCAGCAGCGATGCCAGTTCCGCATCGGACACCAATTGCCCGGCGATGCGGATACGTTCGTTGTAG
>JBDLVD010000132.1:0-4956 GCA_039804965.1 Pseudomonadota bacterium | reverse complement strand
CCGGTGCGCGATCCCGACTATCCCGACAATGCGCCGAACCTGCGCGCGGCGTTGTGGAAGGCATGGCTGAACCGCCAGCCGGGCAAGACCGCGCAGGCGCACCACATCAAGCGGGTGCTGCTGGAAGAAGTGGGCACCCCGCAGGCGAAGGCCGCGCTGAAACAGGCGGCGCTGGTGCAACTGGCGGGCACGTTGTTCTTCATCGCCATGGCGCTTTCGGGCCATGCGCTGGAAGTGGCGATGGTGTGGTGGCTGCCGCGCTGGTGCGCGCTGATCCACACCCATGTGTTCTTCAGTTGGGAAACCCATTTTCCGCACAAGGGGCTGGGCCGGTATGATAACACCCGGATTTTCCGCAGCAGCGTGGGCAGCTTCCTGTCGATGTGGATCGAATTCCACCTGATCCACCACCTGTACCCGAACATCCCGATGCACCTTACCAAGGCGATGTATTTCGAAATGAAGCCGGTGCTGGCGCAGCGCGGGGTGGATGTCAGCGCTTACTGACCGTGCTGGTATCCCAGTCCGTCGCTGCCAAGCACCGGATTGCCATCGACGAACATCGGCGCGAACCCGCGCGGCTCCACCGTGCCGATGCGGGTGGCGGGAACAGGCGGTTCCGATCCTGCGGGCAGGGTGAACAGCAATTCGTAATCATCGCCCCAGCGCAGGCAATCGAACCGCCGCGCAGGGTCCGCCACCGGCACGGCGGCACTGTCCAGCGCCAGTGTCACCTCGCTCGCTTCCGCCATGCGGAAGGCATCCAGCAGCAGCCCGTCCGATACGTCCATCATCGCGCTGACCAGCGGGGCCAGGGCCAGCCCTTCCGCCAGCCGCGCCATCGGGCGGCGATAGTGGGTGCTGTCGGCATCGGTGCCATCGCGCAGCGCTTCGAACCCCAGCATTGCCGCGCCGACCGAGCCGGTCAGGAACAGCCCATCGCCCATCTGCGCTCCGCTGCGGGACGGCACCGGAACGTGGGTGGCCCGGCCGATCGCCGTCAGCCCGTGGCTGCGGGTGCCGGGCGTGGAAACGGTGTCCCCGCCCAGCAGCGGCACGTTGTAATGGGCCAGCACTTCGGCCAGCCCGCAGACAAAACCTTCGTCATCGCTGCCCAGCGCATGGCCCAGCAGCACGCCCAGTGGTTCCGCACCTTTGGCGGCGAGATCGGAGAGGTTGGTGGCGACCAGTTTCCACGCCACGTCCGCCATTGCCTGCCCCGGCACATAGTGGATGCTTTCCACCATCATGTCGTGGGTCAGGACCAGTGCTTCTCCGCCAAAGGAAAGCACGGCGGCATCGTCTGCCAGATTGCGGGCAGCAGGGGTGGTGGCAAGCGCCTTCAGCGCGGCAATGAAGCCGCTTTCGTTCACCGCGCGCTCTTGGCCACCGCGTCGAGCACGCCGTTCACGAACTTCGCTTCGCGTTCATCGAAGAAGGCATGAGCAACATCGACATATTCGCTGATCGCGCTGCCCACCGGCACATCGGGGCGGGCCAGCAGTTCATAAGTGCCGACGCGCAGGATCTGCAGCATGGTCTTGTCCAGCCGCGCCAGCGTCCACCCCTGCGCCAGCTTGGATTGCAGCAGTTCGTTGATTTCATCCATGCGCGCGATGGCGCCCTGCACCAGATCGTCGAAGAATTCGACTTCCGCATCGGCATAGTGCGCGTCTTCGATTTCGCGGCCCAGCCGGTGCTGGTGGAATTCATCCAGCAGCCGCGCCAGCGGGGTCTGTTCCATGTGCCACTGATACAGCGCCTGCACGGCGGCGAGGCGGGCGGCAGAGCGGGCCTTCGAACGAGGGGGCTGGTTCATTTCAGGCGAAGCTCCACGGATAGGGCATGAGCCGGCAGCCCTTCGGCATGGGCGAGTGCGACCGCAGCGGGGCCGATCTGCGCCAATGCATCAGGACCGGCGGAAATGAAGCTGGTGCGCTTCATGAAATCGAGCACGGACAGCCCGCTCGCAAAACGCGCGCGTCGTCCGGTCGGCAGAACGTGGTTGGGGCCGGCGACGTAATCGCCCACGGCTTCGGGTGTGTGGCGGCCAAGGAACACGCTGCCGGCATGGCGCAGTTGTGCGAACAGCGGTTCGGGATCATCCACTGCCAGTTCGACATGTTCCGCAGCCAGCCGATTGGCGAGCGCGGGGGCCTGCGCCAGATCATCCACCAGCACGATCACGCCATGATCGTCCCAACTGGCGCGGGCGACGGCGTGTGTGGCCAGTGCGGCGCACTGCCGATCCACGGATGCTGCAACCTGCGTGGCGAAGGCGGCATCGTCGGTAATCAGGATCGATTGCGAGGACGGATCGTGTTCCGCCTGGCTCAACAGGTCGGCGGCGATCCAATCGGGATTGCTGCGCCCGTCGGAAATGACGAGGATTTCGCTTGGCCCCGCAACCATGTCGATGCCGACCACGCCGAACAGCTGGCGCTTGGCCTCTGCCACCCAGGCATTGCCGGGACCGGTGATCACGTCCACCCGGCCGATCCGCTGCGTGCCATAGGCCAGTGCCGCGATCGCCTGTGCGCCGCCAACGCGCCACACCTCGTCCACACCCGCCAGATAGGCGGCGGCAAGCACCAGCGGATTGGTCTGTCCGCGCGGGGTGGGGGTGACCACGACTAGCCGTTCCACGCCGGCCACCTTGGCCGGAATGGCGTTCATCAGCATGGATGACGGATAGGCAGCGCGCCCGCCCGGCACGTAAAGCCCGGCGGCATCGACTGCACGCCATTTCGCGCCCAGCCGCACGCCGGCATCGTCGGTAAAATCGCGGTCCTTGGGCAACTGGTCCGCATGGTAGGCGCGGATGCGTTCCGCCGCCAGTTCCAGCGCGGCGCGCAAGGTGGGGTCGAGCGTGTCGAACGCGGCCTTGCAATCGGCCAGCGGCACTTGCCAATCGCCGTCCAGCGCCAGTTCGTGCTGATCGAACCGCGCGGAATATTCCGCCAGCGCCGCATCGCCGCGCAGGCGCACATCGGCCAGAATGTTCGCCACGGTGCGGGCCACGTCGGTATCGCTTTCGCGCCGGTCATCGACCAGCCGGGCGAACCGCGTTTCGAAATCCGCATCAGAAGTGGCGAGGCGCAGCATCAGGCGGCCTGTTCCGCGATGGCGCGGAACCGTTCCACCAGCGCAGCGACGCGCGCGTCGGTCTTCAACGCCGCGCGGTTGACGATCAGCCGCGCGGATACCGGCATGATCACGTCGGTTTCGACAAGCCCGTTGTCCTTCAGCGTGCGACCGCTGGATACCAGATCGACGATCCGCCCGGCCAGACCCAGCGACGGGGCCAGTTCCATTGCGCCGTTCAGCTTCACGCATTCGGCCTGAATACCCTGGCGTTCGAACCAGCGGCTGGCGATGTGCGGATATTTTGTGGCGATACGCAGGTGGCTGGCGTTGCCGGGATTGTATGCGGCGGCATCGCGCGGTTCAGCCACCGACAGGCGGCAGTGCCCGATGTTGAGATCGACCGGGGCGTAAAGCTCCGAATAGTCGAATTCCTCGATCACGTCGGACCCGACAATGCCAACCTGCGCCGCGCCATGGGCAACGAAGGTGGCCACGTCGAAAGCGCGCACGCGGATGATCCGGGTTGCCCCGTCTTCACTGGCGAAACTGAGTGCGCGGTTGCCCTTGTCGTGGAAGGCGCTTTCCGGCACCACGCCGGCGCGCGCCATCACGGGCAGTGCCTCGTCTAGAATACGCCCCTTGGGGACGGCGAAGGTGAGCTCTGTGGCAGCCATTGGGCGCGCATAGATAGCAGCGCGGGAAAGGGCAACGACAGATGGCAGCACCGGGCGCGATGGAAATCACGGATGTGGCCGCCGCGATCCGCTGGCAGCACGAACATACCACCCGCGCGTTTGCCCCCTGCACCGCGCGCGTGGTGCTGGCGGAACTGGCCATCATGCAAACCGATACCGCCATCGGTCAGCGCATTGCGGCATGGCAACGGCCATCGCTGGAAGACGCGTTGCCGCTGCGCGTGGCGGGCGGATTGCATCACCTGTTCCTGACGGGGGACGCGCCGGAACTTGGCCCTGTCTACAGCGGCGAACTGACCGATCAGGCGGCAATCGACGCGATCGCAGTGTCGTTGGTGCAGCGGTTCGATGCCCGGCTGTCACCGTGGCTGGACGGCCCCCCGCAAACCAATGAAGCGGGCCGCAGCGCCAGCATCATGGGCGCTCTTTTGTGGCTGGCCGGGCATGTCGTCCCGCGTTTCGACCTCAACGAAATCGGTGCGAGCGCCGGCGTGAACACGATGATGGACCGCTATCGCTACGATCTTGGCGGCGTGCGTGCAGGGCCGGAACATTCGCCAATGCAGATCACGCCGGAATGGAAAGGCCCGCCGCCGCCCGCCACCACGATTGGCATTCACAGCATCCGTGGCAGCGATATCGCGCCTGTCGATCTGGCCGATCCGGTGCAGGCGCTGCGACTGAAGGCCTATGTCTGGGCCGATGCGCGTGAACGGATGGCGCGCATCGATGCCGCGATCGCGCTGGCCGGGCAGCAGCGGCCCGATCTGGTGCAGGCCGATGCCGGCGAATGGGTGCCGCAGATGCTGGCCCGCCCGCACGAAAGCGGCACCACGCGCGTGCTGTATCATTCGATCATGTGGCAATATCTGCCCGCCGCGACCCGCGCCGCGATAACCGCCGCGATGGAAGCGGCGGGGGCGCTGGCCACGGCAGACCAGCCGCTGGCGTGGATCAGGCTGGAAACCAACCGGCAGACATTTCGCCACGAACTGGCCGTGCGGTACTGGCCCCGCGGCGGGGAATGGATGCAACTGGCCGAAGCGCATCCCCATGGCGCATGGGTGGAATGGTACGATCAGCCGCGCGTGCTGGCTAAGGGTAGCTGACGGTCTTGGGCCGTTCGGGGATGGGGATCCATTCCTGTTCGTCCCCCGGCACCTTGGGGAAACGG
>JBDLVD010000131.1:0-4983 GCA_039804965.1 Pseudomonadota bacterium | reverse complement strand
AGGTCGACCTCGTCGTCGACGATCAGCACGGTGCCGCTGGCGCGGCCGGTCAGCGCGCGCGCGCTCGCGGGGATCGGCTGGGACACCATGGCGTTGTCCGCCACGGGCAGGTAGATCGTGAACGTGGTGCCGACGCCGACTTCGCTGTAGATGCGGATGTTGCCGCGCGACTGCTTGACGAACCCGTAGACCATCGCGAGGCCCAGGCCGGTCCCCTTGCCGCGCGGCTTGGTGGTGAAGAACGGCATCGTTGCCTGCTGCAACGCCTGTTCGTCCATTCCGGGGCCGGTATCCGCGACGATCACCTCCACTGCCAGATCACCAGCATCGCCACCCGTTTCGGATCGATCGACCAGACGGGTGCGGATGGAGATCATCCCGTCGTTCCGCATCGCGTCGCGGCTGTTCGATACGAGGTTGATGATCGCCTGGCCGAAGGCGGGCTGGTCCAGCCGCACCTCGCAGGGCTGGGTAGAAAGGTCGAAGGCGACCCGGTTGGTCGCGCCGACCGAGGCCGTGATCAGCGGCATCAGTTGGCGGATCGCTTCGTTCACGTCGACCCGTTCCTCCGTCACCTGCTGGCGGCTGGCGATCGACAGCAGCGATCCGGTAATTTCTTTGCCCCTCCGGATCGCGTTCTGGATCGTGGTGACCTTGGCGGTGAAGTTGGTGGCACTGGTGCCGTGCGACGCGCTGGCCAGCGTCAGTTCGATGATCGAAAGCAGGTTGTTGAAATTGTGCGCCAGATCGGCCGCCATGCTGCCGATGTCCTTGCTTGATTGCAGCCGTGCCAGCTCGATTTCCTGCTGCTTGCGCTGGGTCACGTCGGTGGCCGTGCCGATGTAGATATCCGGCTGGCCGGCATCGTCGAGCACTGGAAACCCTTTGACCCAAACCCACCGCACCGAACCGTCGGTGTGGATCACGCGATATTCCAGGTCCAGCGGCAACCCTTTCGGGCGGCGATCGGTAACCTGTCCGATGACCATGTCCCGGTCGTCAGGATGGATCGCCTCGCTCCACCGGCCACCGCTGCGGCGTAGCGATTCCATGCTTTCGCCCCACATCGTTTCATAGGCCGGGCTGATGTAGATATTCTCCGTGCCGCAGGCGCGGTCGATCCACAGCATCTGATCGACATACTGGAAAATCTGATCGAGCAGATCTGACCCGGCGATGCCCGTCGCATCATCGATGTCCAGCAGGGTTTTCCCGGTTTCGATGCAATTGCGCAGCCGCCACTTCTGGGCAATGTCGAACCAGGCTGCCGTTACATCGGTGGCGTTGGCAATATCCGCTGGTGTTCCCATCGACCGCATCCTCGCTTGTCGAGGAAAATCCGCCTGAATGGACACGATGTCAATTTGTCGTTTAACTTTATTTACAATCCTAACATCAGGCGGTTAGGGCCGGATCGGCGCGCATCAGTTACCTTGTAAAACCAGCCACGGTCGGCAAACTGGCGCAGTGACTGAACCGATTCTCGACATTCGCAATCTCTCCAAGACCTATAAGGGCGGGACGACCGCGCTGGGCGGGGTGGACCTGCAAATCAACCGCGGTGAAATATTCGCCCTGCTGGGGCCGAACGGCGCGGGCAAGACCACGCTGATCGGCGCGGTTTGCGGGCTGGTGCGGCCGAGCGGCGGGACGATCCACGCGTTCGGGCAGGACATGGCGCGCGACTGGCGCGGCCTGCGCCGCAAGATCGGGCTGGTGCCGCAGGAACTCAGTTTCGACATGTTCGACAAGGTGATCCGGCAAGTGCGCTTTTCGCGCGGGATGTTCGGTTGCCCGCCCGACGATGCGCGGGTGGAGGAAGTGCTCCGTTCGCTGAGCCTGTGGGACAAGCGCGACGAACCGATCCGTTCGCTGTCGGGCGGGATGAAGCGCCGGGTGATGATCGCCAAGGCGCTGAGCCATGATCCCGAACTGCTGTTTCTGGATGAACCCACAGCCGGGGTCGACGTGGAACTGCGCCGCGACATGTGGACGCAGATCGCGCAGTTGCGCGCGCGCGGCACCACCATCATCCTGACCACCCATTACATCGAAGAAGCCGAAGAAATGGCCGACCGGGTGGGCGTGATCAACAAGGGCCGCATCCTGCTGGTGGATGACAAGGCGGCGATCATGGCCAAGCTTGGCCGTACCGAAGCACGCATCGCGCTGTCGGCTCCACTGGCAGATTTGCCGCCCACACTGGCCGGATTGCCGGTGACGCTGGAGGATGGCGGGCGCACGCTGCACTATCGCGGCGGCGATGGCACCGGGAAAGGCAAGCAGGAAGTGGCTGATCTGGTGAAGGCGCTGGTCCGTTCCGGCATCGAATTTTCAGCCATCGATACCGCCGAAAGCAGCCTGGAGGAAATCTTCGTCAGTCTTGTGGAACAGGGCCGGGGCGAACAGAGCCGGGTGGAGACCGCTGCATGAACTGGCACCTCAACCTCCGCGGCGCGCTGGCGATCTTCAAGAATGAACTGATGCGGGCGTTCCGCACCGTGTTCGGATCCATTCTGGGGCCAGTGCTGACGACATCGCTGTATTTCATCGTCTTCGGTGCGGCCATTGGCGGGCGGATCAACCAGATCGGTGGGGTGTCCTATGGCGCCTTCATCGTCCCCGGCCTGCTGATGCTGACGCTGCTGTCCGAAAGCACCAGCAACGCCAGCTTCGGCATCTACATGCCGCGCTTTACCGGCGGCATTTACGAACTGCTGTCAGCCCCCATCGGGTTTGTGGAAACGCTGATCGGCTTTGTCGGCGCGGCAGCGGCGAAATCGCTGATACTGGCGGCCATCATCCTGACCACTGCGACGTTCTTCGTCGATTACAGCATTGCCCACCCGGTATGGGCGCTGGGGTATATCATTCTGGTGTCGGCATCGTTCTCGCTGTTCGGCTTCCTGCTGGGGATCTGGGCCGATGGCTTCGAAAAGTTGCAGATCGTGCCGATGCTGGTGCTCACCCCGCTGACCTTTCTTGGCGGTACCTTCTATTCGGTGGACATGTTGGGCGAACCGTGGCGCAACATCGCGCTGCTGAACCCGATCGTCTATCTGGTGAATGGCCTGCGGTGGACTTTCACCGGCGCTTCGGATTTCCCCATCGGCACATCGCTGGGGATCACGCTGGCTTTCATGGCCTTGTGCATCGCCGCCATCGGGGTGATTTTCCGCACCGGATGGCGGTTGCGCGAATAATCAGAAGTCGATCGTCAGCCGCAGCGTGGTGACCAGCGCATCGCGCGCCGCAGCATTGCCGCCGGGATGGCGGATCCACTGGGCGTCAACCTGCGCGCCCAGCATCGGCAACAGTCGGTCGGCATAAGTCGCGGCAATCGCCTGTTCGAACGTGGCGGGCGGCGTGCCATCCAGCAGCATCGCCGCGCGCTGGCAGTCCGTGGTCCAGGCGTGGTTGATGCCTGCGGAAAAGGCGCTGTCGGGCCGGCCGGGCAGGGCGGGGCTCAGCAGCGCACCAGCCTGAAAGCCACCGGAAAACGGGCTGGTATGCCCTTCCGATATTCCGGCGCGCACGAAAGCCGTCAATGCCGGCGCGATTGCCGCTTCCAGCAAGCCGTAAACGCCCCACGGTGCCCGCTTCGATGCGGCACCGGAAAGCATGTCATCCCGTTCCTGCGTATAGGCCCAGCCGCCCAGACTTGCGCGGACCGGCCCCTGCGTTGTGCCTGCCTGCGCCACCAGCAGCAGGCCTTCGTTGAAGCTGGTGTCGATCCCCCCGCCATCGCCAAGAGTGCTGGCCTTGGCATTGACCGCGGCGATCTGCACCTGACCGCGCCCCTGTGCCACCGGCACGCGCAGCCGCACTGCCAGCGTGGTGGACGGGAAGATGGACGGCCCCTTTGGACCGGTGGCGGCGAATTCCGACCCGATGCCGAATGGCGGGGCCACCAGCAGGCCGGCTGCTTCGTTGGTGTAGAATTCGCTGTTCACGTCATACAGCCCGGCAAGGACGGCTGCCCCGCCGAAATCGCGTTCCACCCACGCTTCGAACAGGCGGGTGCCGGCGTTGGCCACTTCGATGTTGTCCACCCCTTGCAAGGTGCCGGCGGCATCGTTGGGGCGTGCGCCGCGATTGTCCAGCACGTGGACATAGGCGCGGGTTCCCTGCCACCCGGCGATCCGTTCCAGATCGGCCGCAGCCATCAGGTCCAGATTGGTCAGCACCCGCAGGCGGGAATCGGTGCCGCCGCGGACAACCGAAACCGCGTCCACGGTAAAGGCGCCCGACAGGTCGAGCGGCGGGGCCGTTTCCTGAGCAGCAGCCGCAGTTGGCGCCGCGATGGCCAGCAAGGCGAAGAGGGTGATGGGGGTCTGCATGGAATTCGCCTGCGCCAATATCATCAGCAACAGCCTATGTGGAGCCTAGGCAGTGCTACGGCCCTGCTCTCGACGCGGGGGCGGGCAAGCGGTAGGGGCGGGCGGTCATGACTGCACCGCGTTTCCAGTTCACCATTGCCGCCACAGACGGCCGCGCCCGCACCGGCACCATCCAGATGCGGCGGGGCGAAATCCGTACGCCCGCCTTCATGCCGGTTGGCACCGCAGCCACGGTAAAGGCGATGAAGCCGCAGACCGTTCGGCAGACGGGTGCGGACATCATTCTTGGCAATACCTACCACCTGATGCTGCGCCCGGGCGCGGAACGGGTGGCGCGATTGGGCGGTTTGCACCGGTTCATGAACTGGGACCGCCCGATCCTGACCGACAGCGGCGGCTATCAGGTGATGAGCCTGTCCGACCTGCGCAAGCTGACCGAACAGGGGGTGGAATTCCGCAGCCATCTGGATGGTTCGAAGCATATGCTCAGCCCCGAACGGTCGATGGAGATTCAGCGCTTGCTGGGGTCCGACATCGTCATGGCGTTCGACGAATGCCCGCGCGCCGATCGCCCGCGGGACGAGATCGCCAAATCGATGGAAATGTCTATGCGCTGGGCCAAGCGCAGCCGTGACGCGTTTGA
>JBDLVD010000130.1:0-5072 GCA_039804965.1 Pseudomonadota bacterium | reverse complement strand
CATGATGTCGGTCACGTCGGGATCGCCCAGCAATTCTTCCAGCGGACCGAAACCCAGCAGTTCGTCGACCAGCACCTTTTCCAGCGCGAACTGTTCGCGCCGGTTCAGCGTGACCTTCAGTTCGGTCAGCACTTCCATGATGATCGGGCGGAATTCCTCGCTCAGCTCTTCCTTGCTGAGCGTGGCCGCTGCTTCGGGATCGACGCGTTCGAGCAGGCGGGGCAGCACCTGTTCCTTGATCTTGTGGACCGAAGCTTCGAACCCGCCGACTTCGGAATTGCCATCGCCGTGGATGGCGTTGGCGCGATCGGCCAGCCGGGCCATGGCATTGGCGCGGCCATTCGGGCCGCCGCCTGCACCGCCGGCATCGGCAGCGGCTTCGCCCGGTAGTGGGGGGAACTGGCCGCCAGCCTCAGCGCTTTCGCCGGGGACGGGCGCGCCGCCCTTCATCGGGCGGGCCACGCCAAAAGACGGGCGTGCACCCGGCGCCATGCCGCCTACGCCGTTCTTCCGTCCAAAAGCGCTCATTCGTTTCCTCGCCAGTTTCAGACCTTTACGGCCCGGCAGGTGCCTGCCCGTCAGTGGTCCATCGCGGAACTTGGTGAATAAATCGCAAAACTTGATTTTCCCTAAAGACCGGTCGCCGGTTGTGGTTGGCGGCAGCTTAACTGGGCAGAATGGGCGGCACCCGGGCTGGCCCCCATTGTGGCGCACCGGGCTTGCCAGTAAGCGGACCGTTCGGGGCGAGGCAGCGATGGGACAGGCCGCATGAAGCATCAGGAACGATCGGGCTTGCTGTGGGCGCTGGCCGGGTTCTGCACCCTGTCCATCGGGGATGCGATCGTGAAGGGGATGACCGGCGCGTGGCCGGCCCCGGCCATGGTCCTCACCCGGTATATCGTCGCCACCATCGCGCTGGGTGCGCTGGTGTGGTGGAAGGAAGGCCCGCAAGCGCTGAAGTTCCCGCGGGACAAGCTGCAATGGCTGCGCGGCATGGCGATCAGTTGCTCCGCCATCGGCATGTTCATGGCGGTGTGGATCATGCCGCTGGCCGAAGCGACCACCATCGCCTTCACCCAGCCGATGATTACCGCCGTGCTGGGAATGCTGTTCCTGCGCGAACCGGCGCGGCCTTCAACGTGGATCGCCACGCTGATCGCCTTTGTCGGCGTGATCATCGTGCTGCGGCCGGGATTTGATCAGGCGGGCTTCGGCGTTCTGCTGCCCTTGCTGGGCGCCACCGGCATGGCGGTGACGATCATCGCCAACCGGGCCGTGGCGGGGCGAGCAAGCGTGCTGGCGATGCAGTATTACATGTCCGTCACCGCGATGGTCTTCCTGTTCTTCGTGGTGCTGGCGGGGCATTTCAGCGGTATCGAGCGGTTCCACATGCATGTTCCGCACTGGAGCGTGGTGGCGCGCTGCGCTTTCATTGGCATATCTGCCAGCTTCGCCCAGTGGTTCATCTTCATGGGGACGGTCCGCGCAGGCGCAGGCACCGTGTCGCCGATGACCTATGGCCAGTTGTTGATGGCGGTCATGTTCGGTTGGATGTTCTTTGGCGATCACCCTGACGCCGTTTCGCTGCTGGGTGCGGCGATCATCATCGGGGCAGGGCTGTTCCTGTGGTGGAACGGACGCACCAGAAAGGTCGCGAAATGAAGAAGCAGCGGTGGGAAGACCCGGTCGAACAGCCGAAGGAAGAAGTGTTCTGCTGGCTGTGCGAACGGACCATGGGCGATGACGTGCAATGGCACCATCCGATCCCCAAATCCAAAGGTGGCAAGGCCAAGGTTCCGGCGCATCCGATCTGCCAGAAGACGATCCACGCCAATTTCACCAACGCCGAACTGAGCCGCATGGGCGATGACCGCGACGCGATCATGGCGCGCGAGGAAATGGTGAAATTCGTTGCCTGGGTGAAAGGCAAGCCGCCGGAATTCAATGCCCCGATCAAGGGCAAGAAATAACCGCCTGCTGGACTGTCAGTTGCGCAGCCAGACCGAAATTACCCGCTGATCGATCCTGTCGCTGGCGGCGCGGTGGTAATCCTGCACCAGCGCTTGCCGCACCAGCGCCTGCACCGCCGGCGCCTGAGGGGTCAGCGGCCGGTTGGCGGTGACGATCACAGGCGGCGCGGTGGCAAGTATGCGCGCCACTTCGGCCGCTTGCCCTGTGCCGAGCGCGGGCGTTTCCAGCAAATTGTTCAGGTGATCCGGGTAGACGAAGCGGCCCGGCAGGCACTTGCCCGCCATGGTATAAAGTACGCTCGGCCCATCGTGGATGTAGAGGCACGGCCCGCCGGCCTGCATGTGCGGCGCGATTGCTGCCGCCAGCCGCGCAACGGACGCACGCCGCTGCCGGGTTTGCTGAAACCGGGCAGGCATGTCGAGCAGGGCATAGTTCACCACGACCAGCGCCAAGGCCATCGCCACGCCGATCATCCGGCGGCAATTGTACAGCGGCAGCGCCAGCAGCACCACGCCCGGCACCAGCGCGGCGTAGTAATAGAGGTAAACGGTCGAAGGCAGCAGCACCGTCGCCAGCGCGGATAGCGTCCACCCGGCGATCAGTGCGTAGTGGCGGCGCGGGCGGGGCGGGGCGATCCGGACGGCGGCCCACACCCCGCCACCCAGCAGCGCTGCCAGCGGCATCACTGCCAGCAGATGCCGTTGGCCGAACCGCCCGGCATCACTGGGCAATCGATCGAAAAACGACTGGAAATTGGCAAAGGCGAATTCATGCCAGTGGCCTGCTAATGCGTAAGCCGTGCCGGCCAGCGCGGTGGGGGCGATGCCGATCAGGGCATAGATCGCCGCATGGGCCGCGATGCGGGGCAGCCGCGCACCACCTTCACGCAGGCGCCACAGCGCAACCAGTCCCATGAACAGGCACTGCGGCAGGACGGTGTATTTCACCTGAAGGGCCAGCCCGCAGACCAGCATTGCCGCGATGGCCCGCCACGGTCCCTGATGCGGCCCCGAATCCGGTCGGCTTTCGGACAGGCGCCCTGGCCGCCAGTCGCGCAGCAACAGCAACGCGGCCAGCATCATCGGCACGTGGAATATCTCGCTTTGCCCCGCGTGGCTGCCATAAGCGATCATCAGCAATTGATAGAGCAGCGCCGCCGCCACGCCGCTGGCCCACCCCGCGATGGGGCGGGCAAGGGCGAAGGTCAGCCATCCGCCGCCCACCGAGAAAGCCAGCGCCAGCACCTGATAGGCAATCGGCTGCGGCCCGCCGATCCAATGGGCGAAGGCATAGAGCGCAAACAGGCCGATCGGCTTGCGATCCCAAACGTCCACGAACGGCAGGTCGCCGGCCACCATGCGGTTGCCGATCAGCGAATAGAGCTGTTCATCGGCAGAGGCAGCGGGATCGCCCAGCCACATCGCGCGCAGCATCCCGGTGGCGACTGCGATCAGCAGCAGCGCCCAGCCGCCGTTCAGCCGCCGATCCGATCGTATCCGCGCGCGTGCACCTGCCCCGTTCATTCCGCGCCCCCGATTACGCATTGTAACACATATCCGGGGCGGGGCCGGATCACAATCGGCCCGATCGCAATGGGTTGGCGGCGCGGCCTTTCCATTGCCGTTTCGCTGCTGCATGATGGATCAAACATTCACAGGAGCGGCGGATGGTCCGGTTGACCGACGAAGAACAGGCCATGCGCGACGGGGCGCAAGGGGCCGCGGTGGCCAAGGCGATGGATCTGCTGATCCGTTATGCCGATGCGCTGGGCGCTGAAAACTTCGTCGTCACCAACAATGTCGCCGGCGTGCCGGGTTCTTCACCGCAATGGGTGAAGGATCATTACGCTGCCGACGGCGGGGATTACCGCGCGGTGTTTTCCCGCTTCGATCTGGATTCCGATGAAGTGGTCGACGTGCCGCGGATGAATGCCTTTTCCTGCCATCTGCAAGGCGGGATGGACCCTGAAAACTGGGTGGAAATGGGCATGACCGAACAGGCCAACGCCAATTTCCGCAGCGATGAAGCCGATGTCGCGGCGCACGGCATTCAAGTGCTGAAAACCTGCACGCCCTATCTTGCCGGGAATGTCCCGGTGATGGGCGAACATTGCGCGTGGATGGAATCCAGCGCGGTGGTCTTCGCCAATTCGGTGATCGGCGCGCGCACCAATTGCGAAGGGCGCGAAAGCACCAGCGCCGCCATGCTGGCCAAACGCATTCCTGACTGGGGCTTCCACAAGGATGATTTCCGCAAGGGCCAGCACCATATCGTGGTGGAACGCCCGGTGGATTCGATCTTCGAATGGGGAATGCTCGGCTATTATACCGGCGCCGCGGTGGAAGATGCGATCCCGGTTCTGGAAGGCGACATCCGCGATGCCAGCCTGATCCGGCACAAGCATTTCGGTGCGGCCTCCGCTTCTTCGGGCGGGGTGGAAATGTATCACATGGTCGGCATCACGCCCGAAGCGCCCACGGTCGAAACGGCCTTTGGCGGTGCGGCCAAGGGGGAGCGCTTCACCTATGGCGCGGCAGAGCGAAAGGCCGTGTACGAACGGCTGAATTCGCAAGGCACCGATGCCGATGTCGATTACGTCATGCTCGGCTGCCCGCATTTCTCGATCGAACAGATCGCCGAAGTGGCGGGGATGCTGGAAGGGCGCAAGGTGCATGAAAACAGCGCGCTGTGGATCTTCACCAGCCGCGCAGTGAAGTCGACCGCGCAGTCCAGCGGGTATGACCGGATACTGGCGGCAGCAGGCGCACGGCTTCTGACAGATACCTGTTCCGCCATCAGTCAGGCGGTTCCGCCCGGCACCAAGGTCGCCGCCTTCGACAGTGCCAAGCAGGCGCATTACCTGCCCGCGATGATGGGGCTGGAAGGGTGGTTCGGCACCACGCAGGATTGCATCGATGCCGCCTGTACCGGGCGCTGGCAGGGGAGGTTGAACTGATGGCGACCGTTGATGTGCGCGCACCCGATGTGGTGATCCGTGGTCGCTGCGTTGTCCCCGGCGTGACCGAGGGGGAGGCGTTGGTAACCAGCCAGACAATCAGTGGCTGGGGCGGGGTGGACGCGATGACCGGCACGGTGATTGA
>JBDLVD010000129.1:0-5217 GCA_039804965.1 Pseudomonadota bacterium | reverse complement strand
GTGACGACCGCCTGCCCTTGCAGCTTCTTCGCCAGCGGGGCGAGAATCTGGCCGACCTTGTCGGCATCTTCCGTTTTCACTTCGATCATGCCGATTGAATCGCCCGTCAGCAGCAGGGTCTGCGCGTTGGGGATCGGCATGACCACGAACGACTGGTCGTAATCATAGACGCCGATTTCGAAGATCGCGGTGATGGTATAGCCAACCTGCCGGGGAACCGTGCCGAACGGGGTCGATCGCCCTTGCGGGTTGATGATGGTGATCGTGTCCCCCAGCCGCGCGCCAAGGTTTTCCGCCAGCCGCGAACCCACGGCCACGTTACCATTGCCCGGTTGCAGGCTGGCCAGATCGCCCATCAGGACGTTGGGCTTCAGTCGGCCGATGTCCTGCGCCGTATTGCCGCGCACCAGCACCGCTTCCACCCGACCGTTGAACGTGGCCAGCAGCGGCTGTTCGATCAGCGGCGAAGCGCGCACCACGCCGGGCGTCTTGCGGGTTTCGTCCAGCACCTGCTGCCAGTTTTCCAACCGCCCGCCGTATGCCTGAATGATGGCGTGGCCGTTCAGCCCCACGATCTTGTCGAGCAATTCGGCGCGAAAGCCGTTCATCACGCTCATCACGATGACCAGCATGGCCACGGACAGCATGACCACGCCGATGCTGATGGATGCCACCAGCGCGATCACCGCCTCGCCCCTGCCCGGAAGCATGTAACGTTTGGCGATGGTCCATTCAAAAGGGGAGAGGATCAAGCTGGTTGCCTTGTCCGTACGGGATAATCCGGGCGGTTTAGGCATGGGCAGGCGCAGTGGCAACCGCTTTGCAGCGGGTGATTGACCTGCCCGTGGACTTGATGCAGGCGCAGCGCACGCCAGATTGGTATCCCAACATCACAGGCATGACCCATATGACCAGCACTGCCCCCACCGCCGCCGACCTGTCCGCCGAAATCGCCCGCGTTTTCGCCGCGCAACAGGCCAACCAGTGGAACGTGAAAGCCACCACCGCCGATCAGCGCAAGGCCAAGCTGGCCAAGCTCAAGGCCGCCGTGGAAGCGCACGCGGACGAAATCGTCGCCGCGGTGCTGGAAGATACGCGCAAGCCGGAAGGCGAAATCCGCGTTACCGAAGTGATGAACATCGTCGGCAACATCCAGCTCAACATCGACAGCCTGGATGACTGGATGAAGCCGACCGAAGTCACCCCCAGCCGCGTGCAGACCGACCGGGCGCAGATCATCTACGAAGCGCGCGGCGTGTGCCTGGTGCTGGGGCCGTGGAATTTCCCGCTCGGCCTCGCGCTCGGCCCGGTGGCAGCGGCAGTGGCGGCAGGCAACTGCTGCATCGTCAAGCTGACCGACCTGTGCCCGGCGACCGCAAAGGTTGCCGGCAAGATCATCCGTGACGCGTTCGAAGAAAACGAAGTGGCCCTGTTCGAAGGCGATGTCAGCGTCGCCACCGCACTGCTGGACCTGCCGTTCAACCACGTGTTCTTCACCGGCAGCACCCGCGTCGGCAAGATCGTTATGGCCGCAGCGGCCAAGCACCTTGCCAGCGTGACGCTGGAACTGGGCGGCAAGAGCCCGGTGATCGTGGACGATGGTGCGGATATCGACGCCATCGCCGCCGCGCTGGCCGGGGCCAAGCAGTTCAACGGCGGACAGGCCTGCATCTGCCCCGACTATGTCTTCGTGAAGGAAGACAAGAAGGCGCAGCTGGTCGAAGGGTTCAAGGCCAACGTCCAGAAGAACCTTTACGCCGAAGGCCAGATCAACAAGTCGGGCATTGCCCAGATCGTCAACGAAGCCAACTTCAACCGCGTGAAGGCGATGGTTGACGATGCCGTGGCCCAAGGCGCGACCGTGGCCGCGGGCGGGGTGATGGAAGCGGACGATCTGACCATCCACCCGACCATGCTGACCGACGTGAACCCGCAGATGAAGATCCTGCAGGAAGAAATCTTCGCCCCGGTCCTGCCGGTGATGACGTACGACAAGCTGGATCAGGTGATCGAATACATCGAAGCGCGCGACAAGCCGCTGGCGCTGTACATCTTCAGCCCGAACGAAGCGAACGTGGAAAAAATCCTGTCGCGCACGTCATCGGGCGGCGTCACGGTCAACGGCGTGTTTTCGCACTATCTGGAAAACCGCCTGCCGTTCGGAGGCGTCAATGGCAGCGGCAACGGCAGCTACCACGGCTATTTCGGCTTCAAGGCATTCAGCCACGAACGCGCGGTTTACCGCCACATCGCGGCCTGATTTCAGACTGCAGGAAACGGAAGGGCCGGCCTCGCGGGGCTGGCCCTTTTTCGTGTTTAGCCGCCGCGAAGCAACTGCACGCCCCAATCGCGTTCGAA
This sequence comes from Pseudomonadota bacterium, assembly GCA_039804965.1. Taxonomy (GTDB): domain Bacteria; phylum Pseudomonadota; class Alphaproteobacteria; order Sphingomonadales; family Sphingomonadaceae; genus Croceibacterium_C. The sequence continues at coordinate 2,859 of JBDLVD010000129.1, read as the reverse complement.
CAGATACAGCAGCACCCGCGCAGCTTCCCCGCGCGGGGAATCCAGCCCACCATCCCGGTCCACCAGCAGCCGCGCATCGTCATGCGCGATCGGCAACAGGCGCTGGATCTGTTCGAGATCAGCAATCCGGAACGGGGTGTCGCCCGACTGGCGCGTACCCAGCAGTTCGCCCCCACCGCGCAAGGTCAGGTCTTCTTCCGCGAGCCGGAAACCGTCCTGCGTTTCGCGCATCAGCGCCAGCCGCTGCTTGCCCACTTCGGACAAGGCATCGCCGCGCAGCAGCAGGCACACGCTCTTTTCACTGCCCCGCCCCACGCGACCGCGCAACTGGTGCAGCTGGGCAAGGCCGAACCGTTCTGCCTGTTCGATCACCATCAGGGTGGCGTTGGGCACGTCCACGCCCACTTCGATCACGGTCGTCGCCACCAGCAGTTTCGCCTGCCCTGATGCGAAGCGTTCCATCGCCGCATCCTTGATTTCCGGGCGCATCTGGCCGTGGAGCAGTTCCACATCATCGCCAAAGCGCGCCTTCAGCGTGGCGAAACGGACTTCTGCGGCGGCGAGATCCTCGCTCCAGTGTTCGTCCGAATTGTCCTTCACCATCGGGCAGACCCAGTAAGCCTGCGCCCCGGCGGCCAGATGGCGGGCCACGCCGTCAATCACCTCAGCCAGCCGGTCCAGCGCGATCACGCGGGTGTCGATCGCCTGTCTACCCGGCGGCATTTCGTCCAGCCGGCTGACATCCATTTCGCCGTATTGTGCCAAGGTCAGCGTGCGCGGGATCGGCGTCGCGGTCATCGCCAGACAATGCGGGATCACGCGCCCCTTCTGCGTCAACAGCAGCCGTTGCGACACGCCGAAGCGGTGCTGTTCGTCGATCACCACCAAGCCGAGATTGCGATAGGAAACGGTGTCCTGAAAAATGGCGTGGGTGCCGACCAGAATGTCGATGCTGCCATCCAGCAGCCCCATCAGGATGCTTTCCCGTGCCCGCCCCTTGTCGCGCCCGGTCAGCAGCGCCACGGTGACCCCGGTTGGCCCGGCCATGCGGCGCAGCGTTTCGAAATGCTGGCGGGCGAGGATTTCCGTGGGGGCCAGCATCGCACCTTGCGCGCCTGCCTCCACCGCCACCAGCAAGGCTTCCAGCGCCACCACCGTCTTGCCCGCGCCGACATCGCCTTGCAGCAGGCGCAGCATGGGTGATCCTTGCGCCATGTCGCCTTCCACTTCGGCGATGGATCGCTGCTGTGCGCCGGTCAGTGGGAATGGCAGCTGCAACCTGGCACGCAGGCGGCCGTCACCCTGCAGCGGCTGGCCGCGCCGTTCCTTGTTCGATTGCCGCACCAGCAGCAGCGCCAGCGCATTGGCCAGCAATTCGTCATAGGCCAGTCGATCGCGTGCCGCCGGGTGTGGGCCGCGGTGGGCCTGTTCCAGCGCATCGCGCCATACGGGCCAGCCGTGCCGTTCCAGCAAGCCCGGTTCGATCCATTCCGGCAGCGGTGGGCAACGCCCCAGCGCCTGCTGCACCAGCCCGATCACCTTGGGCTGGGTCAGCCCTTCTGCCAGCGGATAGACCGGTTCCACCAATCGCCCCAGCGCCGCGCCGCTGTCCTCTACGTGGTCCGGGTGGACGATCTGCAACATCTGCCCATATTGATCGAGCCGCCCGGCAACCCAGCGGGTTTCCCCCACCGGCAGCTGCTTCTTCGCGGTAAAGCTGGCGCGGCCGAAATAGGTCAGCGCGCAGACGTTGCCTTTCGCGTCCTGCGCCATCACCCGATAAGGCGCACGGCCCGTGCCGCTGGCGCGATGTTCCAGCACGGTCAGCGCCACCACCACCTGCTCACCCGTGCTGGCTTCGTCCAGATCGGTGATCGCGCGGCGGGTCACGAACCGGTCGGGCAGATGGTAGGCCACGTCACGGATGCGCGTCAGCCCCAGCTTTTCCAGCGGCTTGGCCAGCTTGGGACCAATGCCATCAAGGCCATCGGTGCTGGCGAACAAGGGGTTGAGCATGTCGGGCCGCATGGTCGCCTGATAGTCCGCCTGCCCCGCATCCGCCAAGCCACGCTTTCTCTGCGTCCACGGGGAACAGGCCGCGCCTTCGCGGTTTGGTTGGGCGAAGGGCCGTCCCGGCCCTGTCAGGAGACAGGCAATGGCACGCAAGGCACCCGAATTTACCGATGCGATCATGCTGCTCAAGGTCGATCACAAGAAAGTGAAGCAGCTGTTTTCCGAATTTCAGGACACCGAGGACGACGAGGAAAAGTTCGAAATCGCGGACGAAATCTGCACCGAACTGAAGATCCATTCGCAGATCGAAGAAGAGATTTTCTATCCCGCCTTCCGTGGCAAGATCGACGACGACATGCTGGACGAAGCCATCGTCGAACATGACAGCGCCAAGGTGCTGATCAACGATATCGTTGCCAATGGCGAAGAGGACGAAATGCTCGACGCCAAGGTGACGGTGTTGTGCGAGGAAATCACCCACCACGTGGAGGAGGAAGAACAGGCCAAGGAAGGCATGTTCGCCCAGTGCCGCCAGACCGATGTCGATCTGGTGGAACTGCGTGACCGGATGATGGCGCGCAAGCAGGAACTGATGGAAATGGCCGAGGAAGAAGGCCTTCCCCCCGCCCAGCTTGCCGCCGTGAACATTGCGACCGCGTGATCCCCGCTGCCGGCCGCGCTTGCCATCGGGCATGCGCGGACTTAGCGCGGGGGAATGACCGACGCGCCCCTGACCACCCGCCTCGCCCGCGCCAAGTTCCGCGCATGGCATCGCGGCACGCGCGAAGCCGATTACATGATCGGCGGCTTCTTCGATGCCTATCACGCGGCATGGCAGGAAGCCGA
>JBDLVD010000128.1:0-5243 GCA_039804965.1 Pseudomonadota bacterium | reverse complement strand
AGATCTGACGAAGAAACTGGCACACATCATGGGCGCGCAGGAATTCACCCGCGCCAGTGCCATCGGCAAGGTCGAACTGGTCAACCTGCAACCGCTGCATGACGATGTGCGCCGTTTCAAGCTGGCGCTGGAACGGCACGGCAAGGGCACAGAAGCCTTCCTCAATTCCGCCAGCCCGGGCCTGATCACGGCCTTCCAGCCGAACCAGTTCTACCCCAGCCACGAAGCCTATCTGGCCGATCTGGTCACCGCGATGACGCCGGAATACGAAGCGATCGTGGACGCCGGCTTTGCGCTGCAGCTCGATTGCCCGGATCTGGCGATGAGCCGCCACACCGGCTATCAGGACATGGACGAAGCCGAATTCCTGCGTACCATCACCGCCAACGTCGAAGCGATGAATGCGGCCTGCGCCAACATCCCGGCGGAAAAACTGCGGATGCACGTGTGCTGGGGCAATTACGAAGGCCCGCACGATTTCGACATCCCGCTGGAAAAGATCATGGACATCGTGCTGTCGGCCAAGCCTGCCACGATCCTGTTCGAAAGCGCCAATCCCCGCCACGAACACGAATGGGTGGTGTGGCGCGATGCGGCAGCGGCGGGCAAGCTGGATGGCAAGATCCTGGCCCCCGGCTTTATCGATAGCTGCTCCAACTATCTGGAAACGCCCGAACTGATCGCGCAGCGGATCGAACGCTTCGCCGATTTCGTGGGCAAGGATCGCGTGATTGCCAGCAGCGATTGCGGCTTCGGCACCTTTGCCGGGTACGGCAAGATCGACCCGGCCGTGGCGTGGAAGAAGCTGGCCGCGCTGCGCACCGGGGCTGATATCGCGGATCAGCGGATCGGCTGATGGCCAGCGAAGCGACATCCAGTCAGGTCAAGTCGGCCACCCGCACGCTCGACATCATCGAGTACGTGGTGGCGCACGACCGGCCGCTGGTGGCGCAGGAAATCGCCACCGCGCTGGGTATTCCGGTGTCCAGCCTGTCGTACCTGCTGGCCACACTGGTGGAGCGCGAATATCTGGTGCGCGATGGCCGCCGCTATTCCGCCGGGCCGGGGCTGGAACGGTTGCAGGTCAAGGGCAGCGGCCTGATGCTGGCCGAACGGGTGGCCCCGCTGGTCCGTTCGCTGCGGGTGCAGCTGGATGAAACCGTCAGCTTCTTCATCCGCCATGGGTGGGAAGTGGAAGGCATCATCACCGAAACCAGCGAACAGGCGCTGCGCTATTCCGTAACCACCGGGCGCCGCCTGCCGATGCACGTGATGGCGGCAGGCAAGGCCCTGCTGGCCGCCCTGCCCGATGACGAGATCGACCGCTATTTCGCGGAAAGCACGCGCGAAAAGGTGCAGCCGGACACGATCACGGCCGAAAAGGCGATGCGCCGTCAGATCGAGGAAACCCGTCGCACCGGTTACGCCGTGACGGATGAGGAATATTCGCTCGGCATCCGTTCCATCGGCCATGCCGTGCGGATGAACGGCGAAGTGGTGGGCAGCCTGTCCTGCGCCATTCCCAAGGTCCGCTGGACGCCCGAACTCGAAGCGCGGGTCATCGAACTGCTGGACCGTACTTCGGGCCTGCTGGAAGGGCGTTGAGCGCCGCCGCACGGCCGATCAGTATCCTGATCGATGCCGATGCCTGCCCGGTAAAGGACGAAACCTACCGCGTCGCCGCGCGCTATCGCGTGCCGGTGGTGGTGGTCAGCAACCAGATCATCCGCATTCCCGTCGATCCGCTGGTGCGCCGGCAGATCGTGAGTGATGCCTTCGACGCTGCGGATGACTGGATCGCAGAGGCGGCAGACAGCGCCAGCATTGTCATTACCGCCGACATCCTGCTGGCCGACCGCTGCCTGAAGCAAGGCGCAACGGTCATCTCTCCCACCGGCAAGCCGTTCACCGGCGCCTCCATCGGCAGCGCCATCGCGGTGCGCGCGATCATGGCCGACTTGCGCGCCGGGGGCGACGTGGTGGGTGGCCCGGCGCCGTTCAGCAAGACCGACCGCAGCCGGTTCCTATCGGCGCTGGATCTGGCGGTGGGCAAACTGGTGCGCGCGCAAGCCTAGGCAGCGGGACACCGCGTCAAGCCCGGGGTGACGACGGGCGGGGAAACGGCGGATAGCAACAAAAAAGGGCGGCCACCCCGTGGGGTGACCGCCCTCTTTCTGTCAGCCGTCAGGCCGCGTCAGCTTATGCAGACGCGCCCTTGCCGGTCGCGCGCCAGCTGTCGGCGTACGAGTTACGGGCAACCGACGAGTACGGAACCGGCGAAACGATCGCCTTGATTTCCGTCTGCACGTGCGATTCCACGGTCGGCTTGCTGGTGCCGCCGTTGGGTTCGCCCCAAACCAGCGTCACTTCCTTGCCGAATTCGACGTGAGCCGGATCGATCATGGCGAGCGAAAGCATCGCGCCTTCGTTCGACGAATAGCCGATCCAGGTCGAAACGCCGATCACCTTGCCGTCCACCTTCACTTCGTCGAACGGGTGCATCGCGTACACGGCGCTCGGGAATTCGAAGTACTTGGCGCGGTCGCCATTGGCGAACATCGAGGACATCGCGCGCTGCACGTCCTGCGGGTCGAGCGCCAGGGTGACCTTGGTCTTGTGGGTTTCGGTCGACATGCGTTCCAGGGCTTCACGGCCCACGAAATCATGGTCGAACTTCACGATGTGGCCGTAACCGATGTCCCACGGCGTCAGGTAGTAGCCGTCGATGCTGTCGGGAACGTACGAACCGCCGATGGAGCACATGCCGGCATAGGACTTGCCCGAAGCCCATGCGCGGTAGTCCTTCATCATCTGGCTGTCGCCAGTGAAGAACGCCGGCAGCGGGCTGGGGAGCCAGCCGGATTCCAGCGTGTTGGACGAATAGGCGCGGCCACCGACCAGTGCGAGGCCGTCGTTCTTGCCGGCTTCGACCAGTGCAGCGTGAACCGCAGCGTAATCTTCCCACGGGCCGAACAGTTCGTAGCCCGGCTGGCCGGCCATGCCGTGACGAAGGGCGATAACGTCCTTACCGGCGATGTCGACGTGAGCCATGTTGAAGAACTTCAGATCCGGTGCAGCGGTGCCCATGGCGGTGCTGAGGATCTTCATCGCGTTCGGGCCCTGCAGCTGGAAGCGATAGTTCTTGCGAACGCCGTCGGTGCGCATCGCGGTGCGTTCGTCACGCTCCACGGTCACGTCCCACTTGCTGCCATCAGCCTTCGGGTACTGGGCGTGGAATTCCACCCATTCGATGGCGGGGGCGCGGCCGACCAGGCTGAATTCGTTTTCAGCGAGGTAGAACAGGATCACGTCGCCGATCACGTAGCCTTCCGGGGTAACCGGAACGTACTGCTTGGCCTTGTTGACGGTGAAGTTCTTGAAGCTGTTGATGGCGGTGTATTCCAGCAGCTTGTAGGCTTCCGGACCACGCACATACAGTTCTACCATGTGGTAGGACTGGTTGAACAGCACGGCGCTCTTCGCCCATGCGCGCTGTTCGTTGCGCCAGTTGGAATATTCTGCCGGCACGCCCGGATAGACGTTCGGGCCAACCTGCTGGTTGCGCAGGAATTCGACGACGTTGCCGGCCGAATCCAGCTTCTGCTGAAGGTTCTGTTCACTCATGGTCTTGCCTCTCCATTCGAAGGGGTGGTTGGTTACAGGTACTAAGCGAAAATCTCACGCAGGCGTGTTCAGCCAGCGGGCGATGGCGGCGTTCACCGCGTCCGGCGCTTCTGCGGGCAACATATGCCCTGCGCCGGGGACGATGACGAGTTCGGAATGCGGTATGAGCGCAGCAATTTCAGCATGCTGCGCGGGCGGGGCCCAGCTGTCCAGTTCCCCGGTCATCACCAGCACCGGGCAGGTGATCTGCGGCAGCAGCACGTCCTGAACCGGGCGGTTGATCTGCGCGGCAATCTGCGCGTCGAACATCGCCTGCCCGGCGTCGAGGCACATCTGCCGCATGGAATCATACAGCGCGGCATTGGCCCGGTTGGCCGGGGCCACCATCGGCGGCAACCATTCATCGACCAGCGCGGCGAAGCCGTGGGTGTGGCCCACCCTGCTCAACTCCAGCCGCTTGTCCGCTTCACCCGGACGCACGAAGTGGACGCCGGTGGAACTCAGCGCCAGCCGCCGCACCCGCTGGGGCGCCAGACGGAACACTTCCAGCGCGACTCGGCCGCCCATCGAATGGCCGAACAGGTCGAATGTGTCGGGTGCCTGATCCAGCACGATGCGCGCCATGTCGGCAAACGAATCGGCCAGTCCATATGTGTTTACCGCGCGCGAATCCGGGAAGGCCGCCAGTTGCGGCTGATAAATGCGTGCGTCGCAAATCAGGCCCGGAAGGAACAGCAGCATCGCTCTTTCATGAAAGCCGGATGAGACCGGCCATTAGTTCGCAGGTATGAAAATTTCGTCTATACGAAGAAACGGCCTTGCGCTAGAGCCTTTGTGAAAGCGCGCAACTGCGCCTATGGCCGCGCGCGAACCATTGCTTGAGAGGAGCAGATTCGATGTCCTATGCCGCCATTCATCCCGATTGGGAAAAAGCCCCGGTGAACATGGTCGACGGCTATTCGCTGGAAATGACGGCCAAGGAAACCGAAGGCCTGCGTGAAGCTGCGCCGCTGATCCGCCCCGGCACCCAGATCGCCGTCACCTTCCTGCCGGGCGAAACGCTGGAACAGCGCGTGGACGCCACCGTGCTGGTGCGCGAACTGGGCTTCGAACCGATCGTCCACCTTTCCGCGCGCCGCATCGAATCGGCTGAACAGCTGGACTGGTATCTGGGCGAAATCACCCAGAAGGCCGGCACCAAGCGCGTCTTCATCATCGCCGGCGATCCGCCGGAACCCGAAGGCCCCTTCGCCACTTCGCTCGACATCATCGAAACCGGCCTGCTGGAAAAGCACGGGATCGAAATCGTCGGCGTCGGCGGCCACCCGGAAGGCCACCCGAACAACACCCCCGCCGAGCTGTGGGACTGGATGGAACGCAAGCTGACCGCGATCCGCGCCCGCGGCATGACCCCGCTGGTCGTCACCCAGTTCGCTTTCGACGATGATGCGATCATCGAATGGGTTGGCGAAATGCGCCGCCGCAACATCGACGTGCCGGTGCGCCTTGGCGTCCCCGGCCCGGCTGGCATCAAGCGCCTGCTCGGCTTTGCCAAGCGTTGCGGCGTGGGCGCTTCGGCCAACGTCATGAAGAAGTATGGCATCAGCCTGACCAACCTG
>JBDLVD010000127.1:0-5329 GCA_039804965.1 Pseudomonadota bacterium | reverse complement strand
GGCGGTCCGCAGCACGATGCAACTGTCGACCGAGCCATCGGGCGCGAAATAGCCGACGCCGCCTGCGTATGGACCGCGCGTTTCCGGTTCCAGTTCCGCGATGATCTCGCAAGCGCGGATCTTGGGGGAACCCGAGACGGTCCCGGCCGGGAACCCGGCGAACAGCGCATCCAGCGCATCCTTGCCCGGCGCCAGCTGGCCAACCACGTTGCTGACGATGTGCATCACGTGGCTGTAGCGTTCGATGGTATAGCTGGCGGTGACTTTCACCGATCCGGCGGCGGATACGCGGCCCACGTCATTGCGGCCAAGGTCCAGCAACATCAGGTGTTCGGCACGTTCCTTGGGATCGGCCAGCAGGCTGTGTTCTGCCGCCAGATCTTCCTCTTCGGTCTTGCCGCGCGGACGGGTGCCGGCGATCGGGCGAATGGTCACTTCGCCATCGCGCACGCGGACAAGGATTTCCGGGCTGGATCCCACCACGGCAAAGCCCGGCAGGTCGAGGAAATAGAGGAACGGTGAGGGGTTCACACGGCGCAAGGCGCGATACAGCGCGAAGGGCGGCAGCGGGAACGGGCAGGTGAACCGCTGTGCCAGCACCACCTGGAAGATGTCGCCTGCGGTGATGTATTCCTTGGCCCGCAGCACCATGGCGGCATAATCCGCCTCTGCCATCACGGGGTTCAGATCCATTTCCGGCAGGTCCGCCGCGCGGAATGCTTCAGGGGCAGGGGCCTGCAAACGGCGCAGGGCATCGTCTATCCGTTCGCCTGCGCGTTCCACCGCTTGCGCGGGATCGCTGCCATCCGCCCAGACGGGCGCGATGCAGAACAGATCGTCCGACAGCCGGTCGAACACCAGGATCAGGGTGGGGCGGCCGAACAGCATGTCGGGCAGCAGGTTTTCGCTTTGCGGTGCGCGCGGCAGCTTTTCCACCAGGCCGATGGTTTCATAGCCGAAGTAGCCGACAAGGCAGGCCAGCGCCGGGGGCAAGGCGGCCGGCACGTCGATCCGGCAGGCTTCCGCAAGCGCCCGCAATTCGCTCAGGCTGTCGCCAGGCAGCGGGGCGAAGGCATCGCGATCATGCCGCCAGTTGCGGTTCACTTCGCAATCGCGGCCCGTGGCGCGGAACATCAGATCGGGATCGAGGCCCAGCAGGCTGTAACGCCCGCGCACTTCGCCGCCCTGAACCGATTCCAGCAGGAAATCACCGCGGCCCGGCTCGATCAGCTTCAGCGCCGCGCCAACCGGCGTTTCGGTATCGGCAACCACCTTGCGCCACACCAGCGCCGGTTTCCCGGCGGCCAGCTTGCGCTGCGCGTCGGCTGCGTTTTCAGGCAGCAGATCGGACTGCGGATGCATCGACACGCCGCGTGCCTCAGTTTTCGCCGGTGCCGGAAAGCTGCGCGTGCAGGGCGGCAACGGCTTCCTTGTTGCGTTCCGGCTTCACTTGCGCGGTCACCGCGGCGAGGAACTGTTCGGCATATTCGTTGCCTGCCACCGATGACAGCTGGCGCAGCGTGTCGGCGATGACCGGATCGGCGGCATCGATCTTGCCCGGTTCGATATCGGCCAGCTGCACCACGAACCACCCGTTGTTGTGGTTGTCGCCCAGCTTCTTGACGGAGCCTTCCGCCATGCTGAAGAACAGCGCCAGCGGCGGTGCCACCTGCCCCAGTTTGGCGAGTTCTTCACGCGAAAGGTTGACTGACTGCGGTGCGGGCAGCGGGATGTTTTCCGCCTGCAATGCCGCCAGCAGCGGCATGCCCTTGGCCACGCGCGCCAGCACACGGTCGGCCGCTGCCTTGGCCAGCGTGGCGCCCTGATCGCGTTTCCACGCCGCGATAACTTCGTCACGAATGTCGGCCAGCGGGGCAACCGCGCTCGGCGTGATATCGGCCACGTCGTAGATCACGAAAGTCTTGCCGGCTTCCACTTCGGCCAGCTGCGGTTCGGCCTCGTCCATTTCGAACGCGGTCTTGACCACGCTGTTCAGTTGCGGCGGCACACGCTTGCCCTGTTCGGCATAGACATTGCCGTCGGCTGTCACGGGCGCGGTGGAGGCGACCGTCATGCCGAGTTGCTTGGCGATTTCGGCCAGATTGCTGCCACCGTCGAATTCGTCTTCGATCTTCGCGGTCAGATCGGACAATGCGGCCCGGCGCTGTTCCTGCGCGAGTGCGGCGGTGATCGTGGGACGCATCTGTGCCAACGGCTTTTCCGCCTGCTTGTCGATGGTATCGACGCGCAGCACATACCAGCCCAGCCCGCCCTTGGCCGGGGCAGCGATTGCGCCGGTTTTGGTGGCGAAAGCGGCCTGCGCCACGGCGGCAGAAGCGTTGGTGGACAGATCGGCCTGGGTCAGTAGCGCGATCTTGGCCGTGGCCAGCCCCTTTTCGCGCGCGGCGGCATCCAGCGATTTCCCGCCGTTGACCGCCGTTGAAATCGCCTGCGCGTCAGCCTGCGTCGCCAGCACCAGCTGGGTGAATCCGCGCCGTTCCACAGCGGAATATTGCGCCTTGTCGCGTTGATACCGGGCAGCGATCTGCGCTTCGGTCGGGGCGGGGAGGGCCTTCAACGCTTCATCGCCGAAAATGGCGTAGCGGATCACCCGGCGTTCCGGGCGGATATAGCTGGAACCGGTCTGCTTGTAATAAGCGGCCAGCTGCTGCGGCGTCGGCCCGCCCTTGGGGGCGAAAACCGAACTGGGCAGCATGGCGATGGCGCCATGACGGCGTTCGCGCAGCAGGGTGGAATACCGCTGGCCAAGGCTCTGCGGCAGCACCGGCGACAGCATCACCGGGGTGGCCAGCTGGCGTGCCAGCAGAGACGTTTCCATGTCGTGGCGTACCACGGCTTCGCTCAGCCCCTGCTGCCGGATCACCGCGAGGAAGGCCTTGCGGTCAAAGTTCCCGTCGACGCCGCGGAACTGCGAGATCTTGAGCAGTTCGCTGTCGATCAGGCGGCTGCTGGCGCGCAGGCCGATCTGGCGGGCGTAACTGGCAAAGGCCGACCGGTCGATCAGCTGGTTCAGCGCCTTTTCTAGCCCGCCTTGCGCGACGTATGCCTGCATGCTCATGCGCGGATCCTGCTGCCGGGCCGCGTTCAGTCCATTGTTGGCGGCCAGCCGCAGGTCCGATGCCTCGATCTTCTCGTCGCCGACCACGGCCACGCGCTCGCCGCCGGAAATCGAACCCATGTTGGATTTCATCACGTCGGAACTGGCAAAGGCGATGCCGATGATCGCCAGGAATACCAGCGTCACGACCACGCCGAACTTCGACTTGAAGAAATTGCGGAACAGCTGGAGCATGAGGGCGCTTCGTCAAAAAGGATCGGCGCCGGGGTGTCCGGCGCGTTGGGAAGGGCGCTTTATCCCGCATGCGGCTGACCCGCAACAGGTGAACCGAGCTTGCCCGCATGTGGAAAAGCTGTTTTGACAAGCGCAGGGCAGCGGATTAGCGGGCTTGCCACAACAGGCCGGATGCACGTCCGGTACTATCACCAGATAATCTTTCGAGGACCAAGGATGGCCCTGCGCCCCTACATTGTCGGTAACTGGAAAATGCATGGCACCCGCGCCATGCTGACGGAAGCACGCGCGATCGGTCGTGGTGCGGAACGGCTGATCAAGGTGGAAGTGGCGCTTGCACCGCCGTTCACCCTGATCCACGCCACGCGCATCGAAGCTGAACAGATCGGCGTCGGCGCGCAGGATTGCCATGCTGCCGATGGCGGCGCGCACACCGGCGACATTTCCGCTGCGATGCTCAAGGATTCCGGCGCCAGCTTCGTTATCGTCGGCCACAGCGAACGCCGGGCTGACCATGGCGAAACCGATGCTGTGGTGCAGGCCAAGGCGCAGGCTGCGCTGGCATCCAGCCTTGCCGTGATCGTCTGCGTCGGTGAAACCGAAGCGCAGCGCGATGCAGGCCAGGCAGAAGCCGTCGTCGGCGGCCAGCTCGCCGGTTCATTGCCGCGCACCGAAGCGGTGGACAAGGTGACCGTGGCTTACGAACCCGTCTGGGCGATCGGCACCGGCCGTACCCCCACCGTGGATGACGTTGCGGCAATGCACCGTTCGATCCGCGCACAGCTGGTTGAATTCTACGGCGAAGCCGGTGCCGCGGTCCGCATTCTCTATGGCGGTTCGGTGAAGCCGGACAACGCGGCGGAACTGCTGGCGGTGGAAGAAGTGGGCGGTGCGCTGGTTGGCGGCGCCAGCCTGACGGCAGAAAGCTTCCTCGGCATTGTCGTTGCGGCAGCGGATCGGGCCGAAGGCTGAGGCTTTCCGACCGCTGCCCGCGCACGATCGTATCGCGCCATTCCTTGCCATCGGGCACCGGCGCGCTTAAATGCGCGCGGTCCCGGTCTGTTTCGTGAGTTGATTGCCCATGTCGCTGTTCCTTTTCCTGACTGTCATTCAGGCGCTCGTCGCCGCGGCGCTGGTCGGCGTCGTGCTGGTGCAGCGTTCCGAAGGTGGCGGTCTGGGTGTGGGCGGCGGCAGCCCCGGCGGATTGATGAGCGCGCGTGGCGCTGCCGATTTCCTTACCCGCACCACCAAGTGGCTGGCGGTTATCTTCGTGGTGCTGGCCATCGTGCTGGCGGCCGTGGCGGTCAATGCCACCACGGGTCGTTCGCTGGACGACAGCCTTCAACGCACCGTGGTTCCGGCTCCGGTTGATCCGTTGGCCGCTCCGGCTGCTGCCCCGGCAGCAGGCCCCGGCGCAGCTCCTGCGGCAGCCCCGGGTGCGGCAACTGCACCTGCTGCGGTTCCGGCATCGGTTCCGGCCGATCCTCTTTCGGGCACCAGCAAGTAAGCCTGCTTTCGCTTTGATGCTTCACAGCCGGGGATAGTTTTCCCCGTCTGCGAAAATTCACACATTCAACCCTGTTCCGAATCCGCTTCGGGGCTTAAGGGCCGATTCCCATGGCGCGGTTCATATTTATCACCGGCGGCGTGGTCTCCTCGCTTGGCAAGGGCCTCATGGCTGCCAGCTTGGCGGCGCTGCTTCAGGCGCGCGGATTCAAGGTCCGCATCCGCAAGTTCGATCCCTACCTCAACGTCGATCCGGGAACGATGAGCCCGTATCAGCACGGCGAAGTGTTCGTGACCGATGACGGGGCCGAAACCGATCTCGACCTTGGCCATTACGAACGCTTCACCGGCGTTTCGGCGCATCAGGGCGATAACATCACCTCGGGCCGCATCTATCGCGACATCATCGCAAAGGAACGGCGCGGCGATTACCTTGGCGCAACCGTGCAGGTGATCCCGCACGTGACCGATGCGATCAAGGAATTCGCGCTGGCGGATACCGACGATCTC